>DFDT01000189.1 GCA_002368865.1 Lachnospiraceae bacterium UBA3821
CTGAATCCGATCTATGATCTGGAGCGGCTTTTGGCGAAAGTGACCTATAAGACTGCCAATCCCAGGGATCTGATCGCGTTTCGCAATTCGCTGGAGATGCTGCCGCATATTAAGACGGTGCTGGAAAATTTCCACAGGGAAGCGCTTACATCCATCCGGGAAGAGATGGACAGTCTGGAGGATGTATATCAGTTGATCCTGCAGTCCATCGAGGAGGAACCGCCGATCACGATCCGTGAGGGCGGGATCATCAAAGATGGGTTTGATGAAGACATCGATATGCTGCGCAGTGCCAAGCGGGATGGAAAGTCCTGGCTGGCGGAGCTGGAGGAAGCAGACAGAGAGCGCACGGGGATCAAGAACCTGCGCATTAAGTATAATAAAGTGTTCGGGTATTATTTTGAAGTGACGAATTCTTATAAAAATCTGGTGCCGGAGGATTATGTGCGAAAGCAGACTCTGGCAAACGCAGAGCGTTATACCACACCCCGGCTGAAGGAACTGGAGGATACGATCCTGAATGCGGAGGAGAAGCTGCAGACGTTGGAATATGACCTGTTCTGCAAGATCCGCGACGCGGTGGCTGCGGAGCTGGAGCGAATCCAGAAAACGGCGAAAGCGGTAGCAAGGCTGGATGTGTTTGCGTCTCTTTCGGTGGTGGCGGAGCGGAATCATTATGTGCGCCCGAAGCTGAATGAAAAAGGCGTGATTGACATTAAAGAGGGGCGGCATCCGGTGGTGGAGCAGATGATTACCAATGATCTGTTCATTGCCAATGACACTTATCTGGACAACGGCAGCCATTGTATCAGCGTCATCACGGGACCGAACATGGCAGGAAAATCCACGTATATGCGGCAGTCGGCACTGATCGTGCTCCTAGCGCAGATCGGGTGTTTTGTGCCGGCAAAGTCGGCAAATATCGGGATCGTGGATCGGATTTTTACCCGTGTGGGCGCGTCGGATGACCTGGCCAGCGGGCAGTCCACCTTTATGGTGGAGATGAATGAGGTGGCCAATATTCTGCGGAACGCCACGGCGAACAGTCTGCTGATCCTGGACGAGATCGGACGCGGCACCTCCACCTTTGACGGACTTTCCATCGCCTGGGCGGTGATCGAGCATATCAGCAACAGAAAGCTTTTGGGGGCGAAAACTTTGTTTGCCACCCATTATCATGAGCTGACGGAGCTGGAAGGCAAGATGAGCAATGTGAACAATTATTGTATTGCTGTGAAGGAATGTGGGGATGATATTGTATTCCTGCGAAAGATCGTAAAGGGCGGTGCGGACCGGAGTTACGGAATTCAGGTGGCAAAGCTGGCGGGCGTGCCGGATATGGTGATTGACCGGGCAAAGGAGATTGCGGATCAGCTTTCAGACAATGATATCACGGAGAAGGTGCAGAGTATCGCGGTAGACACCAAGGGAGAGAATAAGCGAAGCGGACAGAAGCTGCCGAAGCTGGACGAGCTGGATATGGCGCAGATGTCCTTGTTTGAGACGGTGACGGACGAGGATGTGATCAGGGAGCTGATGGAGGTGGAGATCACCACGTTGACGCCGTTGGATGCCATGAACACATTGTATAGGCTGCAGAATAAGTTGCGAAACCGTTGGACAGCGGAGTGAGAAGATAAGGGATTCATGTGAGGGAATATGTATGAAAGCAGGAAAAATCGTATGGATAGCAGGTTTGAGCATTGCATTGTTTCTCGGTGCCTGCAATAGCGCAGGCGGAAATGCGAAGGGACAGAGCGAGGCAGGTCAGATGCCTGCTTCCGGGCAGGAAAGCGGACAAGTGCAGGCAGGGCAGGATGCTGACGGAAAGGGAACGGACGGGCAGTCTGCAGACAGGCAGGCGGAAGGACAGCAGGCAGCCATGGAGCGCATTGTCAACAACGGCACTTATTTTGTGAAAAAGGGGGACGAGATCCTCTTTGCCGCCGGAACGTCCCTTTGTCGTTATAATGAGCAGACCGGAGAAGTGACCGAGATTGGCGTGATCGAAAAAAACGACTATGATGATGCAGACAGTAAACTTTTTTACAGTGACGGCTGGATCTATTATGGGCATTATGACACAGACAGACAGGATACATGGGTGTTCCGGATCGATGAGGAGACCGGCGCGAAAGAGGCAGTGTGCCAGGGATACTTGGAGGGGATCTCCGAGGATTCCAGGTATCTGTTTCTCAATCGGTATGAAGACAGCTGCGCATTTCTTGTGATCTATGAGGGGAACCGTCAGGTGGCAGAGTTAAGGGTGAAGGATAACGGCAATGCGATTTATTGCGGCACCTCCGGTGATTATGTATTTGTCCAGAATTCTATCTATGAGGGTGATACGCCGGATCATCAGATCCTGGCAACAAGGATTTCACAGCCGGATGCCTTCTCTTTGGTGGGTCACATGCCATGTCTGAATGAGGACGGATACTGGTATGAGTATCCGGATGTGACGCAGGTTTTGGTGAATGGAGAAAAGGCATATTTTTCGCTGTCCTACTATGCGGGGACAGGTATGTTTTATAACGGCGGATATGTATGTGAGGCCGATCTGACGAAGGAAGATTCGCTGCAGATCATAAAAACCAGTGATGCGGTGGGACTTGAGGACGAAGGGATGCAGTACGGTGAGGTTTATCTGTGGCTGCAGAACGGTACCTTGCAGATGGGGCAGGCGCTTCCCAATACCGCCAGATACAGTGGGGAATATGGGGGAAGCGGAATCCTGATGTGCGATGAAAACGGCAGAGAAAACCTGTTTTATCCCGGATTGGTGCCTCCTTCGGATCAGGAGACCTTTTTGTCGGAAGAACTTCAGAATGTGTATAGGATCGACGGCGTGTGCTATTTTGTCTGGAAGAGGCTGCTGAATGATCCATCCCAGGCAATCGGCTGGCGGTCTTATTACGAGACGGTCAATACGGAATATGACAGGATCGATCAGGACGGAACCCTGACCGTCATGCGGGAAGAAGCGGGGAATTTGGTCCTGACAGGATATATTGCCAGAGGGGCAGATGATTCGTATGTGTATTTTCAGCCTGTAGATCAGTATGAGGATTATGAGGGAACTCAGATGGAAACTCTGTCGGATACTATTGCGAAGGTGTATCTGGCGGAGGAGCATGTGGTGTCTGATTGGGGTGAATTTTGGGACGGTGTGGATACTTTCGCGGATTCCGATGTGGAGTTTAACGGGTATCAGGGATATTATGTGGGAGATGCGCCAATCTCTGAACAGAGATTTCTGCTCCGGTTCGACAAAGACGGCAAAGTCACGCAGATTTCGCCGGATTATGCAGATTAAGATTATGAAAAAAGATGGAGTGAGCTTTTTTGAACAAGGATATCAATACGGCATGGGACAAACTGGATAATACGGCGCTGTTATTTCCGGTGATCGCCAGTGAAAACATGACAAATGTATATCGGATCTTCGCGGTGATGACGGAGGAGGTAGACCGCGTGCTGCTGCAGGAGGCACTAAACCGTGTGCTGCCGCATTTTTCGGTGTTCCGGATGTGTCTGCGGGCAGGGCTTTTCTGGTATTATTTTGAGGAAAACAAAAAGACAACGCCCCAGGTGCGGCAGGAGTATGCCTACCCGGGTGCCTATATCAACAAGAGCCAGAATCATAATTATATGTTCCGGGTCACTTATTACGGACGCCGCATCAATCTGGAAGTATTTCATGTGCTGACGGACGGTTTCGGCGGAATTGTTTTTCTGAAAGAATTGGTGTACCAATATCTTCGGCTCAAGTATCCGGAGGCGCTCGCCGGCGAGAAGGACAGAATTTCGCCGGATGTCTATTTTGACAAAGAGGACAGTTATCTGAAGAATTATAAAAAGCCGGTTGGGGAGCGCAAGAAGTATAAGTCATCCCATGCGGTCACCTTGCAGGGAGAGAAGCTGATGGGCGGCGCAGTGGGCGTGATCCAGGGCTCCATGCGGATCGATCTGCTGAAGGCGGCCTGCAAAAAATACGGCGTGACCATCAATCAATATCTGGTGGGAGCCTACGCTTATGCGATCTACAAGGGATATCTGCACAGCAGGGGCAGCGATATTCCGATTTCCTGCTGTGTGCCCGTGAATCTGCGTCCTTACTATGATTCCCATACCATGAAGAATTTCTTCGCCATGGTGACGGCGGAGTTTCAGCCGGAAGAGCGGATGGAAAAATATAGTTTCGCCGAGGTGCTTCAGATCACCACGCAGAGCCTGAAGGAGCAGATCACAAAAGAAAATCTGGATGATATCATCACCTACAATGTATCCAATGAACAGAACTTTATCCTTCGGCTGGTTCCGCTTGCCATCAAGAATATTGCGATCAAGCAGGTGTATGAAGCGTCCAGACATAACAGTACCACGACGATCACCAACATCGGAAATGTTGAACTGCGGGAGCCATATCGGCCTTTCGTGGAAAATTTTGCCTGCCTGTTGTCCATGTCCGCAGGGCAGAACATGAAGGGGAGTGTCTGTTCTTATAACGGAATTCTGACTATTAACTTTAGTTCCATTCTAAGTGATACTTCCGTACAGAAATGTTTTTTCCAGACTTTGACGGAGGATGGTGTGGAAGTGGTGCTGCAGACAAACGAGGTATATGAGGACGCGTAGATTTTTTGTCATGCTGCATGCGTGTCAGATTGAGAGGTCTTATGAATTATTGCAGTAATTGTAAAGTGACAATTTTAGATGAGCGCAACAGCTGTCCGCTGTGTCATAAAATGCTGGAGGAAATGGAGCCGAAAAGAGCAGATGAGATTACGACAAGGTACGGGAACCGGGCCAGTTATCCCAATATCCGTACCAGAGAACGGAGAATCCGCTTTTTTATGAGTCTGATGCTGTTTTGCTTTCTCTTAGGGGAAGTGGCGGCGGTGATCATCAATTATATTTTCACGCCCGCCATGTATTGGTCGGCAATTGTAGGGATCGCGCTATTGTACACATATCTGTTTGTGGTGTATTGGATCAGGCATGACGCAGGTGCGGCTTTCAAAGTGGGATTACAGATTTTTTTCACCATGGGGCTGTTGCTTTTGATCGACTATGTGACGGGAAATCACGGTTGGGCGATCGAGTGGGCGATTCCGGGGCTGATCCTTCTGGGAGACGGCATGGTGTTTTTCTTTATGATGTTAAACCGACAGAATTGGTACAGTTATCTCGCACTGTTGTTGTTGATGGCGGTGTGCAGTGTTGTGATCATATTGTTGTATATGACACATCATATCCAGAACCTGATCCTTCCGGTGATCTGCGTGGCGGTGTCCGGTGTGTATCTGGCAGCGACGATCCTGTTTGGTGACCGGCAGTTTAAGCGGGAGTTGAAGCGGCGGTTTCATGTGTGATGGATCGTAAAACGGAGAGATGGAAAATGCTTGAAAAAGATGAGCGGAAAGAGAATAACAGGGAAAAAGAAGTCACTGTGAGCCCCGGCGGAATGCGGGCGCTGAAAGCGGTAGAAATGCTGAATCATATGCCGGGGATCGGTCCCATGGCGCAGACCGGAGAATTGCGGAGAAGATTTACCGCAATGGAGCATCACTGGAATGTACCGGAAGGATTGAAGCATGAGGTGATAGAACTTTCAAACTGTATGCTGGAATGGCTGGCGCCGGAGAGCGGGGAATGCAAAAAATTAGTGGTGTTACAGCTTCATGGCGGCGGTTATTACGGGAAACTGCATAATACATACCGGAATATGGCGGCGCTTTATCAGAAGATTTCCGGCGGGGCTGTAGCCAGCCTGGATTACAGGGTTGCGCCGGAGCATCCTTATCCGGCGGCCTTTGAGGACGCCATAGAGGCGTATCGGTATCTGTTGGCGCAGGGTTATGCGGGGGATGAGATCATCGTGGCAGGCGATTCGGCGGGCGGCGGTCTGGCATTGGCGTTGACCCTATATCTCAGGGATGAAATGATGTCTTTGCCGGCGGCGGTCATCACCATGTCCGCTTGGACTGATCTGACCCTAAGCGGGGATTCCTACACGGAGAATTTTAACACGGATCCCATGTTCGGCGGCTCTACGGATACGCTGGTCTATCACAATGCCTATCCGGGGGAACATGATCCGCGAGAGCCTTACATATCGCCTGTTTTTGGGGATTATACCGGATTCCCGCCCATGCTCATGCAGGTGGGAGAGCGGGAGATGCTGTTGAGCGACACGTTAGAGGTGGCCAGAAAGGCAAAGATCTGTGGAGTGCATGTGAAGGAACAGATTTTTCCCGGCATGTTTCACGTGTTCCAGATGGGATTGACCAGATATCCGGAGGCGGAACAGGCGTGGAAACAGGTGCGGAAATTTATAAGGGAGATCTATTGCGGGTGATCCGTAGATTGGATCCATAAATTGGAGCGTATATTGGAACTTGTATATTTGGGAATTTGTATATTGCATGAATGAAACCGAATCGTATCAAATACAAAGATGTAGATGTGATTGGTTTTGAGGATCGGTATGCAGAGGTGTTTTCCAAATATGTGACAGATCGAAATGAAGAGAGGGCATAGGAAGGCATCATTACAGCAAAGGGAAGAGATGGAGGAAAACAGATGTCTCAGATACATGTATTAGATTCGGAGACAATTGATAAGATCGCTGCAGGCGAGGTGGTGGAACGACCATCCAGTGTGGTGAAGGAACTGGTGGAGAATGCGGTGGATGCGGGAGCAACCGCCATCACGGTTGAGATCAAAGAGGGCGGGATTGAATTTATCCGTGTCACGGACAATGGCCTTGGCATGGAAAAGGAGCAGCTGCGTATGGCTTTTTTGCGGCATGCGACCAGCAAGATCCAAAATGCGGAGGATCTGATCCGGATCTCCAGCCTGGGGTTTCGCGGGGAGGCGTTGTCCAGCATTGCAGCGGTGGCGAAGGTGGAGGTGATTACCAAGACGAAGGATTCCCTGACAGGCAGCCGTATGGTGCTGGAGGGAGCTGTGGAGAAAGAATTTTCGGAGGTGGGGGCGCCGGACGGCACCACTTTTTTGGTGAGAAATCTGTTCTTTAATACGCCGGTGCGAAGGAAATTTTTAAAAATGCCTGCCACAGAGGGCGGCTACATCGCAGATCTGATGGAGCATCTGGCTCTTTCCAGACCGGATATTTCCTTTAAATTTCAGGTGGGAAATCAGCTGAAATTTCATACTACAGGAAGCGGAGATCTGAAAGATGTCATCTATCGGATCTATGGAAAAGAAGTGGCGACTTCACTGGTGCCGATCCAGGTGGAGCAGAACGGCAATAAGGTGGAAGGATATCTGGGGAAGCCTGTATTGGTACGTTCCAATCGGAATTTTGAAATCTATTTTATCAATGGGCGGTTTATCCGCAGCAATCTGGTGGCCAGAGCATTGGAAGAGGGATATCGGGAATATTTAATGCAGCATAAGTTCCCGCTGTGCATCCTGCATATCACCATGGATACCAGACAGGTGGATGTGAATGTGCATCCGAATAAGATGGACGTGCGGTTCAGCGACGGGATCACATTCAGCAAGATGCTTTCTGACAGTGTGCACGATACGCTGAAGCAGCAGGAGATGATACCGGATACCAGGCTGGATGACGAACGCGCGGTGAAGAAGGCAGAGCGGGAAGAACTCTTAAAACGGCAGAGAGAGCATGTGCCGGAGCCTTTTGAGGTCAATCGGAGCAGTGCATACCGTGTGGCGGAGGAGAGCCATTATCAGGTCGATAAAAAGAATTTTGCAAAGGATCCGGTGTGGAGCAAGGTCAAGGTGGTACCCCAACCGGCGCAATTGGAAGATGCATTCTTTGTGGAGACGCAGACACCGCCGGACGACACCGTGACACCGCAGAAGGTGCAGACCACGCAGAATGTCAGTGCACCCGAGCCCAAGCAGGCGGAAGCAGTCGGGGCAGAAGCGGTTCAGTCGGAAACAGTCCAGACGGAAGCGGTTCAGCCGGAGCAGATGAATTTATTTGAAGAGAAGATCCTGGATCAGCGCAACCGAGACCGCTATCATATTGTGGGACAGGTATTTGACACTTATTGGATTGTTCAGTTTGAGAAGAAGATGTTTATCATTGATCAGCATGCAGCCCATGAGAAAGTAAAATACGAGCGGCTGATGAAGCGCTTTCGTGAAAAACAGGTGACATCCCAGATGTTGATGCCGCCGGTTATTGTGAGCCTGACTGCGCAGGAGGAGCTGGTCTATCTGGAATATCAGGAGCATTTTGTGAATCTGGGATTTGAGATCGAAGCTTTCGGCGGGCGGGAGTATGCCCTCAGAAGTGTACCGCAGGATCTTTACGGGTGCAGCGAAAGAGAGCTCTTTCTGGCGGTGCTGGATGAATTGGATCAGGGGGTGAGCAGGGGGAGTTTTCAGGTGATCGAGGAGAAGATCGCATCCATGTCCTGCAAGGCGGCCGTGAAAGGAAATAACAGGCTGAGTTATGCGGAAGCACAGGAGCTGATCGACGAACTGCTGACTCTGGACAACCCTTACAATTGTCCTCATGGCAGACCCACGATCATCACCATGAGTCAGTATGAACTGGATAAAAAGTTTAAGAGGATTGTGTAAATATGGCAGGAGATGAAAAAAGGGAGGTCCTCCGGGAGACGGGACAGTCAGGGCAGTCCGCATCAGGGCCGCCGCTTCTCATTCTGACAGGTCCTACGGCAGTGGGAAAGACGGCGCTGTCCATATCTTTGGCAAAAGCGGTGGGCGGAGAGATCATCTCGGCAGATTCCATGCAGGTATATAAGCACATGAATATCGGTTCGGCCAAGATCACGAAGCAGGAGATGCAGGGGGTGACACATCATCTGCTGGATATTCTGGAGCCATGGGAGGATTTCAATGTAGTGACCTTTCAGAGGCGTTGCAAAGAAGCAATTGCGGAGATCTATGGTCGGGGAAAACTGCCGATCCTGGTAGGAGGTACCGGATTTTATATCCAGGCGGTGCTGCGGGATATTGCATTTACAGAAAATGAAGATGACCCGGCATATCGAAGGGAACTGGAGCAGTTTGCCGAAAAAAACGGGGATGCGGCGCTGCATGAGAAATTGCGGCAGGTGGATGTAGCCTCAGCGGAGGCGATTCCTCCAGGAAATCGAAAACGTGTGATCCGGGCATTGGAATATTTTCATCTGACCGGGGAACCGATCTCCCTCCATAATGAGCGGGAGAGACAGCGCCCGGATGCGTTCCGTGCCTGTTACTTTGTCCTGACGGATGCGCGGACGGCACTGTATGCGCGCATTGAGAAACGGGTGGATGAGATGATGTCCCAGGGGCTTGTGGCAGAAGTACAGGCGTTAAAAGATATGGGATGCAGACGCGGTCAGACGGCCATGCAGGGCTTGGGCTACAAAGAAATCCTTGACTATCTGGACGGGATGGGTACCCTGGAAGAGGCAGTGAATCGGATCAAACTGGAAACCAGACATTTTGCAAAAAGGCAGTTGACCTGGTTTCGAAGAGAGCGGGATGTGGTTTGGCTGGATCGCTCGCAGTACAGTGGAAAATCCAGAGAGCAACAGGATGCCTGTATGTTGGAAGTGATGTTGCAGGTGGCCCGGGAAAAGGGAATTATTCAATAAAATGGTAAAGCGGAGGAAAATATGTTATCACTCTATGAAAAACTGGGAATCAGCCGCCAGACATATGATTTTGGGGCAGAGATATTGAAGGGATTAAAGTCGCGCTTTGAAACCATTGATGAGGTGGCAGAGTACAATCAGTTGAAAGTATTGCAGGCCATGCAGAAGAATCAGGTCAGTGAGGCGTGTCTGCTGGGAACAACCGGTTACGGATACAACGATCTGGGCAGGGACACGCTGGAGGCGGTATATGCGGATGTGTTTCATACGGAGGATGCGCTGGTACGTCCGCAGATCACCTGTGGGACCCATGCGTTGGCGTTGGCGTTGATGAGCAATCTCCGCCCGGGGGATGAGCTGTTGTCCCCGGTGGGAAAGCCGTATGATACGCTGGAGGAAGTGATCGGGATCCGGCCGTCCAGGGGATCTCTTGCGGAGTACGGCATTACTTACAGGCAGGTGGATCTTTTGCCGGACGGCGCTTTCGATTATGGGGAGATTCGTAAAGCGATCAATGACAGAACAAAGCTGGTGACGATCCAGCGATCCAAGGGTTATCAGACCAGACCGACGCTCTCTGTGGGCAGGATCGGGGAACTGATCGCTTTCGTGAAACAGATCAAGCCGGATGTGATCTGCATGGTGGACAA
>DFDT01000158.1:0-433 GCA_002368865.1 Lachnospiraceae bacterium UBA3821
AACATCATGGATTTTTCTTTGAGCAAAGAACATGAAATGGCGCGGGCTCTGTTCAAGGAGTTCGCCGAGAATGAAGCGAAGCCGATCGCAATCGAGATCGACGAGACGGAGCGCTTCCCGAGAGAGACTGTTGACAAGATGGCGAAGTACGGATTCTTAGGAATTCCCGTACCCAAGGAGTACGGCGGACAGGGCTGCGACCCTCTCACCTATGTAATGTGTGTGGAGGAGCTCTCCAAAGTCTGCGGTACCACAGGCGTTATCGTGTCTGCACATACTTCCCTCTGTGTTGACCCCATCATGACCTTCGGTACAGAGGCACAGAAGCAGAAATATCTGGTTCCCCTGGCAAAGGGCGAGAAGCTGGGCGCTTTCGGTCTGACCGAGCCCGGTGCAGGTACAGACGCGCAGGGACAGCAGACCAAGGCTGTTC
>DFDT01000158.1:521-11328 GCA_002368865.1 Lachnospiraceae bacterium UBA3821
CCAAGTGCTTCATCACCAACGGTAAAGAGGCAGACGTGTATGTGATCTTCGCTGTGACCGGGAAGGTGGAGAAGAGAGGCAAGATGTTAAAAGAGATTTCCGCGTTTATCGTGGAGAAGGGTACCCCCGGATTTACTTTCGGTACCAAGGAAAATAAGATGGGTATCCGCGGTTCGGCTACCTATGAGTTGATCTTCACCGACTGCCGCATCCCCAAGGAGAATCTGCTGGGTCAGAGAGGCAAGGGCTTCAATATCGCAATGCACACGCTGGACGGCGGCCGTATCGGTATTGCTGCACAGGCGCTGGGTATCGCCGAGGGCGCTTTGGAGAGAACCATCGAATACACCAAAGAGAGAAAGCAGTTTGGCAAGGCAATCGCCGGATTCCAGAATACACAGTTCCAGCTGGCTGACATGGCTACCAAGGTAGAGGCTGCAAAGCTTCTGGTATATCAGGCTGCCATGAAGAAGGCAGAGTACACCAAGAATCCCAAGATTTCCTACTCTGTGGAGGCTGCTATGGCGAAGCTGTATGCGGCAGAGGTTGCCATGGAGGTGACAACCAAGGCGGTTCAGCTGCATGGCGGTTACGGTTATATCAAGGAATACGAGATTGAGCGTATGATGAGAGATGCCAAGATCACTGAGATCTATGAGGGAACTTCCGAAGTTCAGCGCATGGTCATCTCTGCGAATATTTTAAAGTAAACAGGGGAGGGAAAAAGACGTGAAAGTTATCGTTTGTGTAAAGCAGGTTCCCGATACAAAGGGCGGTGTAAAATTTAACGCCGACGGAACATTGGACAGAGCGGCAATGCTTGCCATCATGAATCCGGATGACAAGGCAGGACTTGAGGCTGCACTCAGATTAAAAGATCAATACGGCGCAGAGGTTACGGTGCTTACCATGGGACTTCCCAAGGCAGCCGATGTATTGAAAGAGGCGATCGCTATGGGCGCTGACAAGGGTATCCTTGTGACAGACAGAGTGCTGGGCGGTGCAGATACCTGGGCTACTTCCACGACCATCGCAGGCGCGATCCGGAATCTGGAGTATGACCTGATCATCACCGGGCGTCAGGCAATCGACGGAGACACCGCACAGGTTGGTCCTCAGATCGCGGAGCATCTGGGAATTCCGGTGATCTCCTATGCGCAGGACATCAAGATTGACGGGGACAAGGTGATCGTACAGCGTCAGTATGATGACAGATATCATATGTTGGAGGCAAAGATGCCCTGCCTGATCACGGCGCTTTCCGAACTGAATGAGCCCAGATATATGACTCCCGGCGGAATCTTTGACGCATGTGCGGCAGAGATCACAACCTGGGGCAGAGCGGATCTGAAGGATGTGGATGACTCCAACTTAGGTTTGAAGGGTTCGCCCACCAAGATCGCAAAGGCATCCGATAAAGTACGTAAGGGTGCCGGTGAGAAGGTTGTTCCCGAATCACCTGAGGATGCAGTGAGCTTCATTGCGGACAAATTGGCCGAGAAACATATTATCTAGGCACATTATCTAGGAGGAATAAAAAGATGAATTTAGAAGAATATAAGGGCGTATATGTCTTTGCTCAGCAGGTAGACAATCAGTTGTCCAGCATCTCTTTTGAACTGCTGGGTAAGGCAAAAGAGCTTGCGGCAGATCTGAAGGAGCAGGTGACCGCAGTTCTGATCGGTTATAAAGTAAAGGATCTGGCGGATCAGTTGGCGGAGTATGGTGCGGACAAGGTGATCGTTGTGGACGATCCCGAGCTTGAGACTTACAGAACCGAGCCTTATGCGCATGCATTGGCATCTGTGATCAACCAGTACAAACCCGACATTATGCTGGTGGGTGCTACCGCCATCGGCCGTGATCTGGGGCCTACCGTTTCCGCGAGAGTGGCAACCGGACTGACCGCAGACTGTACCAAGCTGGATATCGGTGATTTTCCGCTGGTGGCAATTCCTGGTAAAGAAGCAGAGCAGAAGCATAATCAGCTGCTCATGACCCGTCCCGCATTCGGCGGCAACACCATTGCAACCATCGCGTGCCCGGACAACCGTCCCCAGATGGCTACCGTTCGTCCCGGCGTAATGCAGAAGATTGAGCCCATCAAAGGTGCGAAGGCTGTGGTGGAGGAGTACAATCCCGGATTTACTCCCAACAACAAATATGTGACCATCAAGGAAGTGGTGAAGGCTGTTTCCGATGTGGCAGATATCATGGATGCAAAGATCCTGGTATCCGGCGGTCGTGGCGTCGGTTCCGCAGAGAACTTCAAGCTTCTGGAGGATCTGGCAGAGGCACTGGGCGGACAGGTGAGCTGCTCCCGTGCGGTGGTGGACTCCGGCTGGAAGCCCAAGGATCTGCAGGTAGGTCAGACCGGTAAGACCGTAAGACCTCAGCTTTACTTCGCAATCGGTATCTCCGGCGCCATCCAGCATGTTGCTGGTATGGAGGAGTCCGACCTGATCATTGCAATCAACAAAGATGAGGATGCACCGATCTTTGATGTGGCTGACTACGGTATCGTAGGCGATCTGAACAAGATCGTGCCTCAGCTGACCGAGAAGATCAAAGCGATGAAGGCTGCGAAATAAGCGTGGCGGAATTGCAAAAGCGTAAATAGATGGTATAATCAGAGGGAGGGCGAAAGCTCTCCCTTTTTGAAGGAGGATGGGATGAAACGAAACGTGTCGCTTTCGGAGATTTCCGACGGAAAATTATATACGGAAAATGACATGGTGAAGGCGGATTGCCGGGGCTGTGCGGGCTGCAGCGACTGCTGTAGGGAAATGGGAGAGTCCATTATCCTGGATCCGTATGATGCGTTTCGGCTCTCGGTGGGACTGAAAAGGCCGTTTGCCAGCTTTCTGGAGCGGGAAGTGGAGCTGCACGTGGTGGACGGAGTAATCCTGCCGAATCTGAAGATGGCGGGGGCGGGAGAGGCGTGCGCTTTCCTGAATGAACAGGGTAGATGCAGCATTCATCCGCATCGACCGGGCATCTGCAGGATCTTTCCCCTGGGGCGGTACTATGAGAACGGTACCTTCCGATATTTTTTGCAGACAGGGGAATGCAAAGCGGCACATTCCAAAGTCAAGGTGAGCAAATGGATCGACACGCCCGACCAGAAGCAAAACAGAGAGTTTGTGACGAGATGGCATTACCTGTTGAAGGAAGTGGAGGAACTGGCTGCGCAGTCGGATGATGAAACGGTCAAAAAGCTGAATCTTGCGCTGCTGCAAATATTCTATCTGGCGGAATACCCGGCGGATGAGGCCGCAGCCGAAGAACAGAATTTACAACAAAAGTTTGATTTTTATAAACATTTTAAACAATGTGAACAAAACTACCGAAATCTTTTTATTGCAAAATAAAATACCGTATAGTAAAATATTGATATATATACTTAGCAGGAGTTATCTGGTATGGATAGCAAGAATGTCTACGAAGTGAAAATCAATAAAAATACCTATGATGTGATTTCGGCGGACACGGCTTTTTATGCGTTTATGGGCGACAGATTGTATGAGCAGATCATCACTCTGGTTGCACCTGAGGATGCAAAGCGTTTGCCGGAGTACATCCGTGCCGGCAAGAGTCAGATCGTTTCCTTGCGGGAAAAGGATGGAAGTCTGATCAAGTGTATTGCGGCTTTTAAAAATCTGGATGATTCGTTGGTAGATATCCGTTTTCTGCTTGTGGACAATGTTGCGGATTGGGAGCAGCAGGTTCACAGCCAGATCAATAAGAAGAACGATATTCTCGGTTTGTACGGAGATTATTATTTTGAATATGATGTTGAGACCGGACAGGTGCGGATCTATGCGGCGGAGCGGTTTGAGCAGAATATGAGTACATTCACACTGGAAGAGTTCTCAGAGCATCTCATGGAACGTGCGGATGAGAAGAATGAGGAGAATGTCAAGAATCTGATCGCAGCACTCCAAAACGGAAAAGAGCGGTTTGCCATCAATATCGCTGGAGATATTCTGGACCTCAAGGAGACCGCGTATACTTTGTTTAAGGGAGTCTCCCATTATGAGGACGGCAGGTATACGTATGCCACCGGATATGTGCATTTCTGGAATGAGCGTTCTACGGATTCCGTAGAGACAAAGCGTGCACTGGAGAGAGATTATCTGACAGGAGTTCTCACGAAGGCTGAGATCACTAATTTTGCGATCAATACCGTGGATGTCAAGAAGGTGAACAATGTGACCCTTGCCATCATCGATATTGACTATTTCAAAAAAGTAAATGATGTCTACGGACATATGATGGGAGACGAGGTACTCAAGCGGGTAGCGGCCACGATCCGGAATGAAGTGCGCGACGAGGGAATCGTCGGCAGGTTCGGCGGAGATGAGTTCCTGGTTCTTTTTTATAATGCATATGACATGGAAAATATGCGGGAGAGACTGCGCAGCATCAAGAACAGTGTGGCATCCTGTTTCGTGAAAACGGAGAATGGGGAGGATATCTCCATTACGCTGTCCATCGGTTGTGCCGCTTATCCCAAGGATGCGGATAATTATGAAGATCTGTTTTTCCTGGCGGACTCCGCGTTGTACCGCGCAAAGGAAAAAGGGCGGAACCGGTATATTATATACAATAAAGAGAAACATGGCACGATAGATGACCTCAAAAACAACAAGATGTCCGTGAATACTCTGAACAGCAGAGGAAATATGTCCGTTGCGGAGCTGGTGTGTGCGATGCAGGATACGGTTTACACGGGTCAGGACTATCCGTTGGACAAACTGTTGGACGATATTGCACTGAATCTGAATATCCAGAGAGTCATGCTTTATGCCGGACATCCCAGAAGGCTGGTGGGCATGGCGGGCGCAAACAGACTTTCCCGTGAGGTTGTGGATACGACGAAGGAATATGTGGATGCACCTGCGCTGGCAAAACTCTATGAGGCTGTGCAGATCGTTGCGATTGATAACATCAGACGGTTTGAAACCACGAGCCCGACCTTATATGAACAATTGCAGAAGCAGGGGATCATGTCCTTTTTGCATGTGAAATTTAAAGATAAAAACGGCGTGGATGCCGTCTTAAGTCTGGAATACATTAAGAGTACCATGTCATGGAATCGTACCCATTTTCCGTATTACAGACTTTTGGCAAAGGCTTTGTCAGAGTATGATCTGGGCAGATGAGAGCAGGGATTTCGGTGTAATATCACAGGGCAATCTGGGATATGCGGGAGGCAGAAATGGGATTGCATGAGGATTTGAAAAATTGCAGGATTGTGATCCGGGATGTGGAGACCGGCAGGACGATCGCGGACACAACGATCCTCACATATGATGAGCAGAGTGATATGATCCGGGTGTCAACGAAAGGTATTTTTCTGGAAAAGGGAATGAAGATCAGCGTTTTGATCTTCAGTAAGTCCGGATTGTTTGAGAACCAGGGAACGGTAGGGGAACGGGAACAGGAGGACACGCTGATCACGCTGTATGAAGGGGTTGCAAGAAACGATCGGCACGCGGTACGCTACCGGGTCAACATACAGGGACAGGTTGACCGGATCACGAGATCTTCGGTGGGAAAAATAGATGAATTGATTGCTATTACGGTACTCAATATGAGTTCCATCGGTTTGTTGATACAGGCGCCGGCGGGAAAGATCCGGGAGAAGGATGTGATCCGCTTTTCGGCTGTGTCCAAGGGGCAGCGGCTTGTGATCACTGCGGAAGCAATGCGGGTCGCAGGCGCGGAGAATGAGATGGAAAATATCGGTTGCAGCATACAATTGGTAAATTTGGGATAGATGGTTTGCAGTGCCGGGGAGGGACAACGTGGCAGTTAAGAGAAAAGCAGTGCGGACCAGACAGCTTCATGCTGGAATGAAGATCGATCAGACGATCATGGATAAGTCGGGCAGAGCACTGGTCGAAAAGGGATCGCTCCTGGACGATTTTCAGATAGAAGGTTTACTTCGGCATGGTATTATGGAGATTTATATCCGCGAGGGGGAGGAAGACCCGGAGGAAGAAAAGGAGATCGTAATCCCTCAGGCGGTGCAGAACACGATTGAAAAGGTGCGTGTACCTGACCGGGCGAGAGTGCAGCTCACGGAGAGCGTGAAAAAACGTGTCAGTGAGGGAATTCAGTTTTTGTACAGCAACACAGAGGATTCCAATTTTGCGGAGGCTTCGAACAATGTTGCGGGAGAGCTGATGAAAGCGGTGACGGAGAATGATGCCATCGCTGTGGATATCAGTGCACTCAAGGTCAGTGATGAGTATACGTTCAAGCACAGCGTGGATGTGGCTACCATGGCGATGATCATCGGGAAGAAACACGGACTTGACGAGGATGCTGTCAGGGAAGTGGGGATTGCGGGTCTTTTGCACGACATGGGCAAGTCCAAGATTCCGAACGAAGTGTTAAATAAACCTGCCAGACTGACAGATGAAGAGTTTCATCTGATGAAGCAGCATGCGCTGTTTGGTTATCAGATTTTGAAAGAAAAAAATGAATTCAACGATAAGATTCTTCTGGGCGTATTGCAGCACCATGAGAAGCTGAACGGCAAGGGATATCCCATGGGAGTTTCCGCGGAGAAGATCCATCTGTATGCAAGGCTGATCTCCGTGGCGGATATCTATGATGCTCTGGTGACGGAGCGACCTTACAAAAAGGGATTTTCTCAGAGAGATGCCATTGAGATGATCATGGCGATGACCGGTGAGCTGGACATTGATGTGATGCGGAGTTTTCTGGGCAGTGTAATCCTGTATCCCGTGGACAGTATTGTCACGCTGAGCAACGGTGAGAAGGCAAAGGTGGTTTCCAACAGCAAGGACAATGTGCTCCGGCCTACGGTGGTGGGAATCCGTTCCGGCAAGATCTACAATCTGGCCGAGGATATTTCCTGTGCAAGTATATTGATACAATAATGATACAACAGCGATAAGCTATAAAAAGCGGAAGGTCATGCGCCTTCCGCTTTTGGATTCAGTACGGTTAAGATCAGGATCTCCACACTCATGACATCGTTCATCCGACCGCTCTTGACGGCGTCCTCCGCCTCCACACACTGTTCTACGGCGCGCCGCAGGGCAGCGGTTTGAAAATGTCCGGCCTGGGTCAGATATTTTCCGGCTACGAAGGGCGGCACCCCGATCTTGGGGGCAATCGCCTTGGCGTCGAAACCCTGACTTCGCAGTTTTTTCACCTGCAGGAGAAGATTGCACTGTCTGGCGATCAGAAAGAGGATGCGCATGGGCGGTTCCTTCAGTGCCAGAAGATCATAATAAAGCTGGAGAGCCTGCTTGGTCCTGCCGTCTCCGATAGCGTTGATCATATCGAAGATATGATTGACCACACGGGTGGTGCAGATCGTTTCCACATCTTCAGAGGTAACGACCTCTTTGTCCTGACAGTAGCAGATCAGTTTTTCCAGTTCCATCTGGATGTTTTCCATGTCGGTTCCGGTTTTCTCCAGAAAGAGACGGGCCGTGTTCTGGGAAATCTTTTTGTTTTCTTTCCCCAGGATTCCTGCGATCCAGCGCAGCAGAGTCGTTTCGTCCTGCACGGTAAATTCAGCGGCATAGCCGTTGTCGTGGACGGCTTTATAGAGTTTACTGCGTTTGTCCACCTCGCTTTCGGTAAATACAAAAAAAGTGGTCTCGCAGGGATTCTTCAGATAGTCTGCAAGCTGCTCGCCGCCGGATTTAAACAATCCGCTGTCTGAGAGGAAGATCACGCGACGTTCCGCCAGAAACGGCATGGTCTCAGCCTGATCGATGATCTGGGCCACGGAAATGTCTTTGCCTGTATAAACATGCACATTCATCTGATCGTCCTCACTGCACAAGGCTTTGCGCAGGCGGTCGGTGTACTGTCTTTTCAGATAGCGTTCCTCCCCGTAGAGCAGATAGGAATGGCAGAAAGTATTCTGTTTGATATCGTTTTGTATGTGCTGCATGCGTGTGTCTCCCCTATTTATGTCTATTATATCTTATATGCCCCGGGTTTGCACGAAGAAAAATTTGTATTGAGATTATTTTGTGTTTATGTTATGATTAATCTGATTTTGGATATTATTTCAAAGCATTTTTATAAAATTGAAACAAAAGCAAAGGAGCAAAAAAATGGCAAAAGGATTTATTGGGGAATTTAAAGAATTTGTAATGCGCGGCAATGTGATGGATATGGCAGTCGGAGTTATCATCGGTGGTGCGTTCAGCAGCATCGTGACCGCTTTGACGGACAGCTTCATCAACCCGCTGATCGCTGTATGTACCGGCGGGACCGGTGAAGACGGCGTACAGATCGGGGGACAGTTTGTGATCAACGGAGTGGCGTTCAACTACGGTTCCTTCCTCTCTGCTGTGATCAACTTCCTGATCATTGCATTCATTCTGTTCTGCATGATCAAGGCTGTAAATAAGGCAATGAGCATCGGCAAAAAGCCCGAGCCTATCGCAGCGCCGACCACAAAGAAGTGTCCTTTCTGTAAGAGCGAGATCGCAATCGAAGCAACCAGATGTCCTCATTGTACGTCCCAGTTAGAGGAGAAATAGATTTCTATGATGCGTTTGCCAAAAAAGAGCAGGTTATGGACCGGGTTCGCAGGGGCAGTTGTCATGGGAATGCTTGCGGGATGCAGCGGTGCCGGTGAGAAGACGACCGAAGCAATGCAGCTGATGCAGGAGTTGGATTACAGAGCGGCACTGACAGAATTACAGACGGCGGAAGAGGCCGGTGAGAATGCAAGACTGATCGCCAGAGGACAGGGAATCGCGTACATGGGTCTGGCGGATTATGAGCATGCGATCGCCTGTTTTGAGGAGGCACTCCGAAGCAGTGACGGATTCGTCCAACCCGTAGACTACGACATCAATTACTATCTGGCAGCTGCGTATGCGAAGAACGGTCAGCTTGCGGAAGCGGAAAAAATATACAGCGCCATTCTGGATCTGAAGACAGACGAGGAGGCTTTTTTCCTGCGGGGAACTGTCCGGCTGGAGCAGAATGATTATGAGAATGCCAAGACGGATTTTGATCGCGTGATCGCGATGGACGGTACCGATTATGACCGTATCATTCAGATCTACCAGTCATTGGATACCTATGGGTACAAAGAGGTCGGCAGGCAGTATCTGAATCAGTGCCTGGAGGCCAACGGCAGCAAGATGAATCCATACGATATGGGACGCATGTATTATTATCTCGGCGAGTATGAACAGGCTTATATGATCCTGGAAAAGGCCAAAGCCAAGGGCGATGCGAATACCTATCTGTATCTGGGTAAGTCCTATGAGGCTACCGGAGATTACAATTATGCGTCCAGTGTATACAATTCCTGGCTTGCGAAAGATACGAGCAATGCGGAGATCTATAATCAGCTGGGATTGTGTGAGATGCAGAAGGGCAATTATCAGTCTGCGCTGAATGCTTTTCAGACCGGGATGAAGATCGAGGATAATCCGGTCATGCAGGCGTTGGCGTTCAACGAGATCGTTGCATATGAAAACCTGGAAGAGTATGCCCAGGCGGCAACGCTGATGGAGCAGTATCTGAAGAGCTATCCGGATGATCTGCAGGCAAAACGGGAATATGATTTTTTGAAAACAAGATAATGGGATCCAAAAGATCCATGAAGACGGCTTCCGAACAGGGAGCCGTCTTTTTTCGCGAGCAATGAGCCGCGCGGACACGCTCGCGTGTCCATGGGGCGAATGCCGCGAAAGTGTAAGCGCGAAGCGCTTATACCGTGGCAGATATAGGTTTTACGGGGAGGAGCAGAAACACAAGATATGTCAAGTAGTAAAATTAAATAACACTATATATTGTATTTTGGGAGTTTTGCTGCATTGACTTTCCATAGGGCGGATGCTATAGTAGTTTTAATCGGTCTTTTCGATGAAGGGGATCGTGTTCTTATCATTCGGGAGGGATAGTATGCTTCAGGTAATCAAAAGAGACGGCAACAAGACAGATTTCACGTTGACAAAAATTAACGATGCGGTCATGAAAGCGTTTACAGCCACGCAGATGAACTATAATAATGACATTATAGATCTTCTGGCACTTCGTGTGACGGCTGATTTCCAGGGCAAGGTGCAGGATAACTGCATTCATGTAGAGGATATTCAGGACAGTGTGGAGCGTGTGCTGGGTCAGGCAGGCTATGAGGAGGTTGCGAAAGCTTATATCCTTTATCGCAAGCAGCGAGAGAAGATGCGTACCATGAAGTCAACCATCCTGGATTATAAGGATGTGGTCAACAGCTATGTCAAAGTAGAAGACTGGCGTGTCAAAGAGAATTCCACTGTGACCTATTCGGTAGGCGGACTGATCCTCTCCAATTCCGGCGCGGTGACAGCCAACTACTGGCTCTCCGAGATTTATGATCAGGAGATTGCGGATGCACACAGGAATGCAGACATCCATATCCATGATCTCTCCATGCTCACCGGTTATTGTGCAGGGTGGTCGCTGAAGCAGCTGATCCAGGAAGGTTTGGGCGGTATCACCGGCAAGATCACTTCTGCGCCGGCAAAGCATCTGTCTGTGCTCTGCAATCAGATGGTAAATTTCCTGGGGATCATGCAGAACGAGTGGGCCGGTGCACAGGCATTTTCCTCGTTTGATACCTATCTGGCTCCCTTTGTAAAGGTAGACAATTTAAGCTATGATGAAGTGAAAAAATGCATCGAAGCATTTATTTACGGCGTCAATACGCCCAGCAGATGGGGCACCCAGGCTCCTTTCTCCAACATCACGCTGGACTGGACCGTTCCCAATGATCTGGCAGAGCTGCCGGCCATCGTGGGCGGCAAGG
>DFDT01000009.1:0-10960 GCA_002368865.1 Lachnospiraceae bacterium UBA3821
ATTTTCTGTATGCACAGAGACAGGCGATTAGCAAATGCATGACAGAAATTTCTGTGGAACCGACAGAGGAGCGGATCGCGAAATACAGTGAGATCAATGATGGATATTGGAAACGACTGGAACTGGGAGAGGTGACAAAGGAGCAGCTGCTTGTGGGGCGCTTCACCAGTTTCTTTGCGTTTTACGGTATTACCGGCGTGGATGTGAATGCTTTTCGTGCATCTTATCAGAATACGCTGGCAAACGTATTTGCATATCAGGAGAATTCGCTGGAAATCTGCAGGGAGATTAAGGAGCAGGGGCAGGTCAGACAATATGTGATCACCAACGGGATTACATCGGTCCAGAGGAATAAGTTGGAACTCTCCGGGTTTGCGGAACTGATGGAGGATATTTTTATCTCCGAGCAGATCGGGGTGCCAAAGCCGCAAAAGGGCTTTTTTGATTATTGTCTGGCAAAGCTTGCACAGTCCGGGCTGACCGATCCGGGCAGACTGTTGATCGTGGGAGACTCGCTGACCAGCGATATCAAAGGCGGCGTTTTGAGCGGAATTTCCACCTGCTGGTACAGACCGGAGGGCGCGCTGGAAAAGGCTCCTTCGCTGCGGGAGATTTATGACCGATATCGCCCCACGTACGAGATCAGCCGTCTGGAACAGTTGAAAGAGATTTTAGATTGATTCGGGCAAAAAGCGGAGCAGACGAAGCATATGGCAAAATCAGAGGGACAAAAGGTTAAAATTTTATATATTCTGAAAATACTGGAAGAATTCACGGATGAAGATCATCCCATGACTACGGCTGACCTGATAAAACATCTGGAAGCGCAGGGGATTTCCTGTGAACGGAAGACGATATACAGTGATATTGCGCAGCTGAATGATTTCGGATATGATATCGTTCAGGTGTCCAACCGCAAGGGCGGCGGCTATTATTTTGCCAGCCGGGAATTTGAGGTCGCGGAATTAAAACTTCTGGTGGATGTGGTGCAGTCTTCCCGTTTTATCACGGTCAAGAAGTCCCGTGAACTGATCAAGAAGCTGGAGAAAAAGGCCGGAAAATACGATGCCGGGAAACTGCAGCGCCAGGTTTATGTGGCGGGGCGGATCAAGACGGAAAATGAGAGTATCTATTACAGTGTGGACAGCATTCACAGAGCAATCCAGGAAAACCGGCAGATCAGTTTTACCTATCTGGAATGGAATCTGAAGAAACAGCTGATTCCCAAAGGAGAACAGAGAAAGGTCAGCCCATGGGCGTTGATCTATCGGGATGAAAATTATTATCTGGCGGCTTATGAGAGTGTGAGCGGTCTGCTGAAACATTATCGCGTGGATAAGATGGGCTCCGTTACGATCCTGGAGGAAAAGCGGGAAGGGATGGAGCTGTTTGAACAAACAGATCTGGCAGCGTATACGAACCGTACCTTCGGGATGTTTGGCGGAGAGACGGAAACCGTCACCTTGGGGATGCCGGATCGGCTGGTGGGTGTGGTGCTGGACCGGTTTGGAAAAGAAGCGGATCTGCGCTCTATGGGGGACGGCACATTTCGGGTTCGGGCCAAAGTGGCGGTCAGCGGTCAGTTCTTTGGGTGGCTGGCCGGACTCGGTGCAGAGGCGAAAATTATTTCACCGGACAGTGTAAAGAAACAGTATATGGACTGGCTGACGGAGATTGTGTCAAGTATAAAATAACAAAAAGATGTCTAAAATTTAGACATCTTTTTTGTTAGATTTTTTGCAGGCGGATGCGTTGACAAGGAGAAGATAGTTTCCTATACTTGTACATAGTGGCACAATATGTTGAATTTTGGAATTAAATAACACCATATATTGTATTTTGCCAGCCACGAACAAGGGAAAGAAGGGGACAGATATGAGCAGTAATTTTGACCAGACCACCAGCCAGGACATTGATTTTGGGGCGGAGTACAAGCCGGCGAAAAACGTGTATGTGATCAAAAAGGACGGCAGCAAGGAAGCCTTTAATGTCCAGAAGGTGATCAATGCTGTGGGCAAGAGCGCCTACAGGGCTTTGACCAAATTTACCAAAGACGAAGAGCGCAAAATCTGCCAGTACGTGGTAGATAAGGTGAATGAACTGGAGGCAGATGAGATCCCCATTCCGATCATGCATAATATTGTGGAGAGCGCCCTGGAGCAGGTGAAGCCCATCGTGGCAAAGAGCTACAGAGACTACCGCAATTATAAGCAGGATTTTGTCCGCATGCTGGATGATGTATACAAAAAAAGCCAGTCTATCATGTACATCGGGGACAAGGAAAACGCAAACACGGATTCGGCTTTGGTTTCCACCAAGCGGAGTCTGATCTTTAACCAGTTGAACAAAGAACTGTATCAGAAGTTCTTTTTGACCACGGAAGAGATCCAGGCCTGCAGGGACGGCTATATTTATGTCCATGATATGTCTGCCAGAAGGGATACCATGAACTGCTGTCTGTTTGACGTGCAGAATGTGCTGACCGGCGGGTTTGAGATGGGCAACATCTGGTATAACGAGCCGAAATCTCTGGATGTGGCGTTTGATGTTATCGGTGATATTGTGCTCAGCGCGGCCAGCCAGCAGTACGGCGGTTTCACGGTGCCCAGTGTGGATCTGATCCTGGAGCCCTATGCAGAAAAGTCTTATAAGAGAAATCTGGAGAAATATAAGAGACTTGGGATTTCTGACGAGAAGGCGGAAGAAGAAAGCTACAATGATGTGGTGAAGGAATATGAACAGGGCTTCCAGGGGTGGGAGTATAAGTTCAATACGGTCGCATCCAGCAGAGGAGATTATCCGTTCATCACGGTGACGGCGGGAACCGGAACCGGAAGATTTGCAAAGCTGGCAACCATTACCATGCTGCGTGTCCGGAAAGAAGGACAGGGGAAAAAGGATCACAAGAAACCGGTTCTTTTCCCGAAAATTGTATTTTTGTATGATGAGAAGCTGCATGGACCCGGCGGGGAGCTGGAGGATGTGTTCAATGCGGGAGTGGAATGTTCCGCAAAGACCATGTATCCGGATTGGCTGAGCCTGACCGGTAAGGGTTATGTGGCAAGCATGTATAAGCAGTACGGCAGGATTGTGTCTCCGATGGGGTGCAGAGCCTTTTTGTCCCCCTGGTATGAGAGAGGCGGCATGCATCCTGCGGATGATCAGGACAAGCCGATCTTTGTGGGGCGGTTTAATATCGGTGCGGTATCTCTGCATCTGCCCATGATTCTGGCAAAGTCCCGTAAAGAGAGCAGGGATTTCTATGAGGTGCTGGATTATTATCTGAATCTGATTCGCCAGCTGCACATCCGGACTTATGCTTACCTGGGTGAGATGCGTGCCTCCACGAATCCGCTGGCCTATTGCGAGGGCGGTTTTCTGGGCGGCCACTTAAAATTGACTGACAAGATCAAGCCGCTATTAAAGTCTGCCACCGCAAGCTTCGGCATTACGGCGCTGAATGAGTTACAGGAGCTGTACAATGGAAAATCTCTTGTGGAAGACGGAGAGTTTGCATTGGAAGTGATGGAGCACATCAATAAGCGCATCAGTGAGTTTAAGGAGGCGGACGGCAATTTGTACGCTATTTACGGCACGCCCGCGGAGAACCTCTGCGGTCTGCAGGTCAAGCAGTTTAGAAAGAAGTACGGTATTGTGGAGGGGGTTTCCGACAGAGAATATGTATCCAACAGCTTCCATTGCCATGTGACGGAGGATATTACCCCGATCCAGAAACAGGATCTGGAGGACAGGTTCTGGGATCTGAGTAATGGCGGTAAGATACAGTATGTGAAATATCCCATCGATTACAATATTGAGGCGGTGAAGACACTGATTCACAGAGCGATGGATATGGGATTTTACGAGGGCGTGAATCTCTCGCTTGCCTATTGTGATGATTGCGGTCATCAGGAACTGGAGATGGATGTCTGCCCGAAGTGCGGCAGCCGCAATCTGACCAAGATTGACAGAATGAACGGTTATCTGTCCTACTCTCGTGTGCATGGAGACACCAGGCTCAATGACGCCAAGATGGCGGAGATCGCTGAGCGGAAGAGTATGTAAGAGTGTGCGTGAATGAGAGCGGGGGAGTAAACAGACATGAGATATCACAATATCACGAAAGATGATATGTTGAACGGCGACGGCCTGCGCGTGGTGCTGTGGGTAGCCGGCTGCAATCATTGCTGTAAAGGCTGCCAGAATCCGATCACCTGGGATCCGGACGGCGGGCTGTTATTTGACGACAAGGCAAAGCAGGAAATTTTTGAACAGTTGGATAAAAGCTATATTTCGGGAATCACGTTTTCCGGCGGAGATCCGCTGCATCCGGCAAACCGGTTGGACGTGAAGAATCTTATCATTGAGATCAAAGAGAAATACCCGAATAAGACCATCTGGCTCTATACGGGAGACACCTGGGAAAATATCATACATTATTCCATCTGGCCTTATGTGGATGTAGTGGTGGACGGAGAATTTGAGCTGGATAAGCGGGATGTGAAGCTTCTCTGGAAAGGAAGCCGGAATCAGCGTGTGATCGATGTGCAGGCAACCTTGCAGAAGATGAAAGAGCAGGGAGAGGATGCGGCACCGGTGCTGCATTGCCCGGATTATTCCAATGAGAAGGATGAGCGGGAGGCCAGACAGACCATGCAGGATATGCCGATGACGTCGTGTCTGCTGTAGCAGAAAAAAGATAAGTGAGGACAGACTATGCAGAGGATTGCGCAGTTTTTTAAGGTGAGCCAGCAGAATTTTGTAAATGCGATGAAGGAGGATTTCCCGCAGTATACGGAGGAGGATATCAAAGATATGTATGAGTCTTTGAGCCTTCCGAAGCGGGCCACCAGCGGGAGTGCGGGGTATGACTTCTTTGCACCGTTTGCGTTTTCTCTGCCGCCGGGAGCGACCATCAAAATCCCCACGGGAATCCGGGCGAAGATGGATGAAAACTGGGTGTTGAAGATTTACCCCAGAAGCGGGCTGGGTTTCAAGTTCCGACTGCAGATGAATAATACGGTGGGCATTATTGACAGCGATTATTTTAACTCCGACAATGAGGGGCACATTTTCCTGAAACTGACCAACGATTCCAATGAGGGAAAGACTGTGGAGGTCGCGGCGGGAACGGGACTGGTACAGGGAATCTTTCTGGAGTATGGGATCACGGTGGATGACGATGCGGACGGTGTGCGGAACGGCGGGTTCGGAAGTACGACGAAGTAGATTTTAATAAGAGAGAATAAGATGGATAAAAATTTCTTCCCGGGCGACACTAAAGGATAATGAAAAAGTGTTGCCCGGGAGGTTTT
Source organism: Lachnospiraceae bacterium UBA3821 (assembly GCA_002368865.1). Classification (GTDB taxonomy): domain Bacteria; phylum Bacillota; class Clostridia; order Lachnospirales; family Lachnospiraceae; genus Acetatifactor. The sequence continues at coordinate 5,316 of DFDT01000009.1, forward strand.
GTTTTATGAGGAAAATCGGAGAACAACAGAATTTGTATGCAGATCTGCAGGCGAACAGGGATCGTATGGAGCATGTACTGGGATTAGCGCATAATTTTGACATCATACACCGCACCATGGCAATCGGTGACAGGAAGGCCTGTATGTATCTGGTCAATGGTTTGGGTAAGGATGATCTGCTGCAAAAGCTTTTACAGTTTTTTATCGGTCTGTCGCCGGAAAAGGTGCCCCAAGATGCGGATGGTTTTATTGAACATTGCATACCGCATGTGGAGGCGAACCCGGAGGCTGATGTTCAAAAGGTGTTGACGGCGCTTTTGTCCGGGATGTTTGTGCTTTTGGTGGACGGATATGAAAAAGCAGTTATTATAGATGCCAGAAATTATCCTGCCCGCAGTGTGGAGGAACCGGAGAAAGATAAAGCACTGCGCGGTTCCAAGGATGGCTTCGTGGAGACTGTGGCGTTCAACACGGCGCTGATCCGCAGACGGATCCGGAGCGAAAAGCTGCGGATGGAGATCCGGAAGGTGGGGGAATGCTCCCAGACGGATGTGGTGCTCTGCTATATGACTGACAGAGTAGATGAGAAATTGCTGCAGGACATTCGACAGAAGGTCGCGGGGATTCAGACAGAATCCCTTACCATGAATCAGGAGAGTCTGGCGGAGTGTATTTATAAGCGGAAGTGGTTCAACCCATTTCCAAAATTTAAATATACAGAGCGACCGGATACTGCTGCGGCGCAGATTCTGGAGGGCAATATAGTCATTCTGGTGGACAATTCTCCGTCGGCCATGATCCTGCCGATCACGATATTTGATATTTTGGACGAGGCGGACGACTACTATTTTCCGCCAATCACCGGAACGTATCTGCGGCTGGCCCGGTTTGTGATCGCGGTTATGACCTATATCGTGACCCCGACCTATTTATTGCTCATGCAGCGGATGGAACTGGTGCCGGGGGGATTTGAGTTTATCGAATTGAAAGAGGCGCCCAATATTCCTTTGATCTGGCAGTTTCTGATCCTGGAACTGGCCATTGACGGACTGAAGCTGGCGGCAGTAAACACGCCCAGCATGCTCAGCACACCGTTGAGTGTCATGGCAGCGTTGGTGCTGGGGGAATTCTCCGTAAAAAGTGGCTGGTTTTCCAGCGAGGTGATGCTGTATATGGCGTTTGTGGCAATTGCCAACTATACCCAGGCCAATTATGAACTGGGATACGCGCTGAAATTCATGCGGGTGATTGCATTGATCGCTACGGCGGTGTTCGGGGTGTACGGGTATGTGGGGGCAATCGGTTTTGCCGTGTTTGCACTGCTCTGTAACCGGACCGTGGCGGGCAGAAGTTATCTGTATCCGCTGATTCCTTTCGATTGGAAGAAACTGAAAAGCCGGCTGTTCCGGAGACGTCATTTTCCTGTGTCGTAGTTTTTGGATGCAACTCCCGGGCAGGTAATTATTTCGGCACAGATTTTCCACTTTTTCATACTATGTTAGTAACCAAAACAATCATAAGTATGAGAGGAAAATCATATGCAGGACTATAAATTTGACGAATATCCCGACAAATTTCCTGTTGCCATGACATATGTGCCCTGGCAGCATTTTAACGGCATCTATGATGACTTGGAAAAGGCATACAGCGCCGGTACCATCTTCCCTGAATTGAACAAACCTTTCACGGGAAGGAGATGCAAATCATGAATCACGAACAGCAGATGTTGAAGGATATCGGCATTGTCAGCTTTACCGTGGTAGAGTTGGCGTTGTATCTGGACACTCATCCACATGACCGCAGCGCCATGGAGTATTTTAATCACTACAACCGCATCAAGACGCAGATGGAAAAAGAGTTTTCCAGAACCCATTTCCCGCTGACACTCAGTATGGTGGAGTGCGGTAAGGACTGGAGTTGGGGCGAGGCACATCTGCCCTGGGAAGGAGCGTGTGACTGATGTGGAATTATGAAAAAAGATTACAGTTTCCCGTAAACATCAAAAAGCCCGACGCGAAGCTGGCACAGGCAATCATCTCCCAGTACGGCGGCCCTGACGGTGAGATGGGGGCCAGTATGCGTTATCTGTCCCAGCGCTACGCCACGCCTTATAAAGAGGTGGCAGGACTGATGACGGACATCGGCACAGAGGAGCTGGCGCATTTAGAGATGGTTGCAGCCATCATTTATCAGCTTACGAAGGATCTCTCCATGGATGAGATTGAAAAGAGCGGCTTTGATAAGTACTATATCGATCATACGCTGGGAATCTGGCCTCAGGCGGCAGGCGGTGTTCCTTTTAATGCCTGTGAATTCCAGTCAAAGGGTGATATCATCACGGACCTGGTGGAAGATATGGCCGCGGAGCAGAAGGCCCGCACCACCTATGACAATATTTTGCGTCTGGTGCAGGATAACCCGGATGTGTGCGCGCCCATCAAGTTCCTGCGGGCAAGAGAGGTTGTGCACTTCCAGCGCTTTGGCGAGGCACTGCGCATCACCCAGGATAAATTGGATGCCAAGAACTTCTATGCGTTCAATCCCGGGTTTGATACCAACGGGAAGGTGCCGAAGAAATAAGGGATTAAAACAAAAAGAGAGGGCATGAAAGTTTGCCCTCTCTTATATATTGTACTAAAGACCGGATTTGGCGGACGAAAAATGGAACTTTTGAACAGGATCGATCAGTTGGTGTGGGGACCGTGGCTCTTGTTCTTGCTGTTAGGGACAGGGGTGCTGTTGATGGTGCGGATGGATTTTCTGCCTTTGCGGCGCTTGGGATTTGCGCTGAAGTGTATTGTAGGTGCGGAGAAAAAAGAAAAGAAGGCGCTAAACGGCGTCTCGCCCTTTGCTTCCCTGATGACTGAACTGGCAGCGACCATTGGGATCGGCAATATTGTGGGGGTGGCGACCGCCATGGTATTGGGCGGACCGGGGGCTTTGTTCTGGATGGTGGCAGCCAGCGTGCTGGGATTGGCCACCAAACTGGTGGAGAGTTCCCTGTCGGTGAAATATCGCTGTAAAAATGACAAAGGGGAATGGGTGGGCGGTCCCATGTATACGCTTAAAACTGCTTTTCCGGGGAAAGTCGGCATAATACTTGCGGGCAGTTATGCATTCCTTGCGGTGATGGCGTCCTTTGGCATGGGAAATATGACGCAGTCTAATTCGATCGCACAGGCGTGTCTGGTGACGTTTCAGATACCGACAGCCCGCACAGGGCTGGTTGTAACCCTATTCACCATATTTGCGGTGCTGGGTGGTATTCGCGGAATCACAAAGGTCACACAGATTTTGGTGCCGTTTATGGGAATTTTTTATCTTCTGGGGACTTTGGCGGTGATCCTGATGCATCCGGTGGGGCTGCTGCAGGGGATCGGGGCGATCGTGACCATGGCTTTTGCGCCGGAGGCAGTGAAGGGCGGCCTGTTCGGTCAGTTGACGGTCATGGCATCTCTGTCTATGGCAAAATCCATGCGGTTCGGAATCTCCAGAGGGGTATTCTCCAACGAAGCGGGTGTGGGCGCGGCAGGGATCACGGCGGCTGCCACGGACACGGAGGATTACATACGGCAGGGATATATCAGTATGACAGGGGTATTTTTTGACACCATGATCATCTGCCTGTTTACAGGGCTTGCCTTTGCTGCATCCGGGCTGTTGGGAAGCGTGACGGCAGACGGAGAGCTGTTGAACGGAACAGAGCTCGCGGTTGCAGTATTTGAAGGGACTTTCGGTGCGTGGGGGGCAAAATTTGTCTGTGTCAGCATTGTCTTGTTTGCCTTTGCCACTATCGTGGCGTGGGCCTATCAGGGGGAGAAGGCATTTGAATATCTGACAGGCGGCAGATATAGTGTCTGGTATCGCTTTGTGTATGTGCTGGTCGTGTTCCTGGGGGCGGTGTGTTCGCTGGAGCTGGTCTGGGATTTTTCGGACATCTGCAACGGACTCATGGCGGTGCCAAATCTTTTGGGGGTATTGGCGCTGGGGCTTGGCAGAAACGGAATGTGTGAGGAAATCCTGCGGTATGATAGCAGACGTAAGGGGAACCGGCATGCGTTTCAAAGTGATCTGCAGAGCAAATAATCGGTTGCAAAACAAAGAGGCAGAGCATATAATAAACCCATGTGGTTAAAATCAAAGACAAAAGCATAAAAGAAAAGAGTGAATCCATGGCTGAAATGACAGAGGTGATCCGTAAGTTTTTACGTTATGTGAAAATAGATACGCAGTCCGATGAAGAATCCCAAAGTACACCCAGCACCATGAAACAGCATGATCTGGCGAAGCTGCTTGTGCGGGAATTGGATGAGATGGGAGCAAAGGAGATCGTTTATGACAGAGAGCATTGTTATGTCTATGCCTCTGTGCCTGCGACGGCGGGATGTGAGTCTGCGCCTGTGCTTGGTTTTATCTCCCATATGGACACTTCTCCCGCGGTGACGGATAAGGAGGTAAAGCCCCGCATTGTGGAGGCGTATGACGGAGGGGATATTGTGCTGCATGAGGCGCAGGGCATTGTCATGCGTGTGGCGGATTTCCCGGAGCTTGCAGGACTTACGGGGAAGGATTTGATCGTCACGGACGGAACGACGCTTTTGGGGGCGGATGACAAGGCGGGGATCGCGGAGATCATGACTATGGCGGAGTATCTGCTGCGGCATCCGGAGATTCCCCATGGCAAGATCCGGATCGGTTTTACCCCGGACGAAGAGATTGGCTGCGGTGCGGATCATTTCGATGTAAAGCTGTTTGGCGCGGACTACGCCTATACAGTGGACGGCGGCGCCTTGGGGGAGCTGGAATATGAAAATTTTAATGCGGCAGGGGCAAAGCTGCATGTTTACGGACGCAGTGTGCACCCCGGGGATGCCAAGAACAAGATGCGGAATGCAATTTTGATCGCGCAGGAGTTTCAGAGCCTTTTGCCGGTGGAGCAGAATCCCATGTATACGGATGGGTATGAAGGCTTTTTCCATCTGGATGCCATAAGCGGAATTGTGGAGGAAGTGCTGGCGGATTATATTATCCGCGATCATGATAAACTTTTGTTTGAACGGAAAAAGGAATTGTTTTTGCAGTGTGCCGCCTTTTTGAACCAAAAGTACGGGGCTGGCACGATCGTTGTTGAACTGAAGGATTCGTATTATAATATGCGGGAGGTATTAGAGCCCCATATGCATTTGATCGACAACGCAAGGGATGCGATGGAGGAACTGGGGATCACGCCCATTGTGACGCCAATCCGGGGCGGTACAGACGGTGCAAGGCTGTCCTTTATGGGGCTACCCTGTCCGAATCTATGTACCGGCGGTGCCAATTACCATGGACGGTATGAATATGTTTGTGTCCAGTCTATGGAGGCTGTGGTAAAGCTTCTGGTGAAGCTGGCGGAGAAATACGGTAAAAATACGCTGAAAAAGCGGTAAAATGAAAATGATATAAAAACAGATGAAAGGTTTGGGTCATATGGCAGAGGATACAAATCAGACAAATTCGCAGATGGGGATTCCTACGGAAGAGCCTGCGCGTCAGCAGTATTTTATGGACAAGTGTAAGAAGCATGTGGCACAGTTTCAGAAGGAGCGCGGACATGCCCCCAGAGCCTGCGTGGTCACGTTCGGGTGTCAGATGAATGCCAGGGA
>DFDT01000009.1:11003-11823 GCA_002368865.1 Lachnospiraceae bacterium UBA3821
GATGAATGCCAGGGATTCCGAGAAACTGATCGGCATTTTGCGGTATGTGGGATATGAGATCACGGAGGATGAAAATGCAGATTTTGTGATTTACAATACCTGTACGGTGCGGGACAATGCGAATCAGCGGGTCTATGGCAGACTGGGAGAACTGAAAGGCTATAAGCGCCGCAATCCCGGAATGAAGATCGCACTCTGCGGCTGCATGATGCAGGAGCCTACGGTGATTGAAAAGATTCGAAAAAGCTATGGGTTTGTGGACCTGCTGTTTGGAACGCACAATATTTTTAAGTTTGCGGAGCTTTTGAATGCTACCTTTGAGCAGGAAGGAATGTTGATAGACGTCTGGAAGGATACGGACCAGATCGTGGAGGATCTGCCGGTGGAGCGGAAATATGCGTTTAAGTCCGGGATCAACATCATGTTCGGCTGCAATAACTTCTGTACCTATTGTATTGTGCCCTATGTGCGGGGCAGAGAGCGCAGCAGAGAACCCAAAGATATTATCCGTGAGATTGAAAAGCTGGTGGAAGACGGCGTGGTGGAGATCATGCTGTTAGGGCAAAATGTGAATTCCTACGGCAAAAATCTGGAGCAACCCATGAGTTTTGCGGAACTTTTACGAGAGGTGGAGAAGATTGAAGGTTTGAAGCGGATCCGGTTTATGACCTCTCACCCGAAGGATTTGTCGGACGAGCTGATCCAGGTGATGAAGGAATCCAAGAAGATCTGCCGGCATCTGCATCTTCCACTGCAGGCAGGATCTACGAGGATCTTAAAGGATATGAACCGCAGATATACAAAGGAGCAATATCTGGCG
>DFDT01000113.1 GCA_002368865.1 Lachnospiraceae bacterium UBA3821
TCCGGCTCACACCGCAGAAAATTCAGAAACTTGTTTCCGCCCGGAACCATAATTTTACAGATACAACCCTTGCATTCGTCAAACTCCAGGTCGCACACCTTTCCCAGCTTTCTGCAGTCTTTCATATTGATCACATCTTTGCACTTCAACTCAGAAAAAAGCATACCCACTCCACACTTTCGCTGTTGTTTTTATTCTATGAAACTTCTGAAAAAAAGTTACCTTCCGGCTGTAAGAGAAACTCAAACAAATCTACTACAATGATTCCCTTCTCATCTCTGAAAAGATTCAGCCCGTTTTTTGTAATAACTATTTTTTGAAAAGAATCATCTATATGGTACAACGACTTCTTCTCCTGCATTTCTTTATCCGGATCTCCAAGCGTCAGTGCTGACTGAAGATAATATTTTTGACTTCCAAGTGTAGCCACAAAATCTACCTCCACGGTTTTTCTTACATATTGGGCTTGTCCTTTTTGTCCGATTTGTTTTTTTTCACTTATATTAACTTCCCCGACATCGACACTGAAGCCACGGTACCTAAGTTCATTGTAAATGATATTCTCCATAATATGGGGCTCTTCCATTTGCCGGAAGTTCAATCTGGCATTGCGAACCCCTATATCTTCAAAATAAGCGATAAAGTTTGATACTGTATCATCTGTAATCTTTTTGTGTGTGACACTCTGAAATGTATTGGCAATTTTCAAAGAGTTGACGGGCGTTCCAATCATGGAAGCGACAACATCAAAGGTATCTGCCAGTTCTTCCTGTTTTCTCACATGATTATGCTCAATAATATCCTTCAGATATGTCTCTTCACATAAGTCTTTCAGGTAGGCAATCTTTTCCTCCTTACTACGCATCTTTGCAACAATTGGAATTCCCCCCGTTTCTATGTATTCCTTCCATGCATCCTGTGCGGCAAGACCAAGTCCCTGCACATACTCGGAAAATGCCAAAGGCAGCACATGCACCTGCGTACCACGGCCCTTAAACTCAGTTACGATATCAGAAGACAGAAACCGCGAATTCGACCCGGTCACATACACATCGAAATTTTTATGCCGTAAGAATCCGTTTAATGTGCCCACAAAATTCTCCAGCAATTGTACCTCATCCAACAACAGATAAAATTCTTCCGTATCATTTGTTCTTTCTTTGATAAACGCCCTGAATTTCTTGGCATTAACCAGATTTGTACCATTTTTTTTGCCTTTTTACTGATGCCTCACCAACTGCATACTCATCCAGCAGATCAATATCTTCATCTGAATCAAACGCGAATTTTATGATATTTGCAGTTGGGATCCCATGCTGTAGAAGGTATTTATAATACAACTCATTCATCAGGTATGACTTCCCCGCACGTCTCGCCCCGGTAATTATTTTTATCAAACCATTCTGCTTTCTCTCAATCAGCTTGTTGACATATACATTTCTTATGCCTGTCAATTTATATTCGAAATAATTTGCAAATTTGCAATTCTTTTCGATTTGAATGATTGGTCAAGAAAATATGACTAAACCGCGAAAGGCCTTGATTTATAAGGTCTTCCCGATTTAGTCATATTTTCATTTCATTATAGGTTACACGTTCTCTGTGTTTCAGTTGGGATTTTGGTATTGAGGTTATTTCTTTTAATCCCTAACCCCAGACTCGTTAATATAAATTTTTGCTGTGGACTTCTCCCTCACTGACCTAAGCGCCTTTCTGGCATCCTTCGTCTTTCCCTGTTTTATCTGTTCCTCTGAAATCTCAATGTCCGAATACACTTCCCACTGTTTTCTCCTTGCCGCCTTGAATACGTCTGCGGGATCAAGCAATTCTTCTCCTTTTTCAATCTGAGCCTCTACCTCTGCAATCGCTAAATCTGTCTCCACTCCGGCGATAAGATCCTCATAAGTCTCTATGCTCATAAGCACTAAATCTAAGTACCCATTTTTTGTAATAAAGATGGGGGCCCTCTTTGCATGACAACAATCTGATATCTCATTTGTGTTTCTGAGCTCTTCAATCGGCATAATCTGTGGCATATGTTCCCCTCCCGAATCATCCACTGTATAAATCAGCGCATAATTATATTATAATTAACCTAAAAAAATTATGCTTTTTTGTCAAAACGTTCCATCTTACAGGAATGCGTTTTCGTCTTCTCATCATAATCAATCCCGACAAAGAGCAGATTTCCACTGTAATGCGCCAGAGAATCAAAATACTTCTTGTCTTTGATCTGCTGCAGCGCACTCTCCGCCGATTGGTTGTGCTTTAATTCCACGATCATGGCCGGGATACCCGGCACATAGGGGATAAATACCACATCCGCAAAGCCTTTCCCAGTGGTCATTTCCTTGACCAACGTATACTGGTTCAGCGCATAGAGATAAGCCAGATAGATTGCGCTCTGCAGAGCATCCTCGTTGTTATAACTCCGGTTGGAAGTCACATGGATATGGCTGACATCCAATGCCTCCGCCACAGCCTGCGCGTCTCCCTTCCATGTTTTCTCCAAGAGCTCCTTGGAGGCGTGGATCACCTGATTCGTCACCTCGTAGCCGGGCTCCTCCTCTATCGCATTCAGCCACTCCTGGCGCACCTCCTTATTGGGAATGCGGCAGGTACGGGTTTCTTTATCATATGCGAGATATCCCAGATGAATCAGATATGTGAACACATCGCTCCTGGTCTTAAAGGAATCCATCGTATTCATAAAGCGGGTGACATTCACATCCACGCTCTCTGCGGAAAGCATCCGCACCACATCGTCCCTTGTCCCTGCGAAGTTCATACGGATCCGCTCGCTGATCGCCTCATAGGTGGAAGTCATGCCCCAGTAACTGCCGTATTCCTGCCCGTCCATGCTCATCACCACAGACTCCGGATTGTAAATTTCCTCACCGCCCAGATGATAACCGTCATACCAGCGCCTGCACTCCGCATAGTCCATTCCGTATCGCTCACACAGATCCTGCACTTCCGCCGCCGTAAATCCGACGTAAGCGGAAAGCTCTCTTGTATTCAGAATCGTATATTCTCTAAAGTTATTCAGCTTGCTCTGGATCTTATCTCTCACGATCGGCAGTATCCCGGTAAGATACGCCAGTGAAATCGCCGGACGCAAGGTATTGCTTTTAAACAACCCGTTCAAAAAACCCAGATACTCTGCAAAGAGCGGTTCACTCACCTGCTCTCTCACCAACACATCATATTCATCCATGATGAGGATGAACGTCTCACCTGTCTCGGAATACACCCTCAACATCATATCTGCAAAGGATTCTTCGCCGTTGAACTTTATTTCTGGGAATTCCTTTCCCATCTCTGCCTTGAGCTTCCGAATCAACTGCTTCAGGAAAGCATCCTTTTGTTCTGCATTCTGATATTCGCTGTTCATATCGATCTGAACCACATTATATCGGTTCAGCTTTTCCGTAAATCCGGGGCTTCCCGCGATCTTCAGACCCTCAAACATCTCACGGGAATCACAGCCCTTTGAATAATACGCCGCCAGCATATTGCCGGTAACTGTCTTGCCAAAACGCCGGGGGCGGGAAATGCAGATATAATTATTCCCCTCATCAATATACCGGTTCATGACAGAGAGCATCATGCTCTTATCCACATAAATCCTCCCAGCAAGCGTCCGTCTGAAATTTTCATTTCCCGGATTTAGATAAATCCCCACAGCCTGTCACCTCTCTTTGGCGTTTCTCTTTCTCATTATAAACAATTTCCTTGATTGAATCAATCTCTGTTTCAGTATTTTAGCCGTGATAATTCTTCCCATCAAAAATTTATCCCACCAATATTCAATCAATGATATCGTTCTGAAACCTCGACAAATGCTCATATGGCAGGATCAAACGCCCCTTATAAAATCCGCACCCATCATTTACAAGCTGATTATTTACAGCCCCAAACATATTTACATCCACTTTCGCCAAATCTATTTTTTGCAAAAGCATCCCTCTTTCGTATGCCTCGTCAAAATAGATATTTTCACCTTTCGGAATTTCATTTCTTCGGGCATGTTCCTCTTTTTGGCGTTCTTCATATCCGGAATGATTTGCAAGGCCAATCTCTGCATAGTCATCCATTTCCTTCGTCCGAAGCTGGACTTCCACATGACATCTGGACAAATTATCATAAAAAGAAATATGTAATGACCGATACCCATATGGGCTCGGATTCATCACATAATCTCTATAATACGGTTGTACTGCCTCTTCCATTCTGGCTGTAATCTGCCATCCTTGCTTTCCGCTGTCTTCCGCACTGAATCCTCTCTCCTCAAGGAATCCAGGCAAAATATTTGCAATCTCATATAGAAACCGTACTTCCTCTTCTGTCCGATTTTGTCCGTCTTTTACATGGCATTGGGGAAGAGATATCACGATCCGGTATGCAATCAGATCCCTCACCCTCCCAATCCTGTTTTTAATTTCAATCTCCGTCGGATAACAATGCCTTTCCCGATAGTACTCATAGATATAATCCACAATGTTTCCGTTTATCTTTTCCTCCAGCCTGATCAGGGACTTTATCCTGCCCTTAAAAGTAAATGCAAGAAACGGATATTTCTTTGCCATATCCACCCCGTTATGGCTGATGATCGCGGAATTTTTCATATCCTCACAATAACTGTGCAGAATCTTGAGAACCGTATTCCCTTGATACAGGTAGTCGTTTAATGTGATCATTTTTTCCACCCCTTTAACAGCATTACTCCTATGATAGGTTTCACTATAACTTTAACCGCCTTCCTAACACGAAAAGGCGCTCCATCTCAAGAGGATGAAACGCCTTTGTTTCTCTGATTTATAAATGTATCATAGCATTTGAAATACAAAAAAGCAATAAAAATAACATATATGTGCTTCAGGCAACACATCTGAGAAAATTTCCACCCTGGGAATATTTCCAGCCTTCCCTGTGCATACTCTACTATGCGGACACATTGACACTTGCATTACATACCGAAGATGAAAAATCATAAATGTCAAAAGGAGAATCAACCCAATGACTCAAAGCAGAGTAGAAATCTGCGGTGTGAATACTTCCAAACTTCCGCTGTTGAAATCAGAAGAAAAAGAGGCGCTTTTCGCCAGGATCAAGGAGGGGGACCAGTCCGCCAGGGACGCCTATATCGAGGGCAACCTGCGCCTTGTGCTGAGCGTCATCAAACGCTTTTCCTCCAGTAACGAAAACGTGGACGATCTGTTTCAGATTGGATGCGTGGGACTCATCAAAGCGATAGACAACTTCGACCAGAGCCTGAATGTGAAGTTTTCGACCTACGCCGTACCGATGATCATCGGCGAGATCAGGCGTTTTCTGCGCGACAACACCTCCTCCATCCGGGTCTCGCGCTCCCTGAAGGACACCGCCTACAAAGCGATATACGCCCGGGAAAACCTGACCCGAAAGAATCTGAAGGAGCCCACCATCGAGGAGATCTCTCAGGAGATCGGTATTGCCAAAGAGGATATCGCCTACGCCATGGACGCCATCCAGAACCCCATGAGCCTCTATGAGCCAGTCTTCACCGACGGCGGCGATACCCTCTATGTCATGGATCAGATTTCCGACAAAAAAAATAAGGAAGAGACCTGGGTGGAACATCTCTCCCTCAGTGACGCCATGAAAAAACTGAGTGACCGCGAGCGCGAGATCATCACGCTCCGCTTCTTCGAGGGCAAAACCCAGATGGAGGTGGCCGGCATGATTGGCATCTCCCAGGCCCAGGTCTCCCGCCTGGAAAAAAATGCACTGTCTACCATGAGGAGTTACCTCACTGCGTAGACAGCGCCTACTCTATCTATCACTCCGGCATTTTGTACTGATCCCAGGTTCCGGGCGCACTCTCAAAGCGCTTCTGATCCTCAAAATAGCGATCGTTCATCCAAGCCACGGCATCCGTCACCCCATCCTCATCAAAAGAAAACTCCGCCGTCTGCTTCTGCTCCGCAGGGGTGGTGAAGAAATTGAAGGGCTCCGGCCAGACTGTCACCTTAAGTTTCTTCCCCTCCTCCACACTGATGCCCTCCAATCGATAGCGCATCCCTTTATATCCGCCGGTAAACTCCGTTTTTTTCAGATATTCCATAGAGAGAATATCGCTCCTCTGTATCATATCAAATGCCTCCTGTATACCCACAATACCACTCTGTACCCGCAATACATCTGTATTTCAGTATAACCTATTTCATGCCTTCAGGCAAGCCCTCACACGGTCATCTCCTTCTTCAACTGCCGCATGATCTTTTTTTCCAGTCTGGATATGTAGGACTGCGAGATTCCCAGCTTCTCCGCCACCTCCTTCTGCGTCATCTCCTCCCCGTCCGGCGTTCCCAGCCCGAAGCGCAGCCGAATGATGGTACGCTCTCTGTCGGAGAGCTTCGCCACTGCCTTCATCAAAAGCTTACGCTCCACCTCATTCTCAATTCCCTTATAGATCACATCCTCATCCGTGCCCAGAATATCCGAGAGCAGCAGCTCGTTTCCGTCCCAATCCACATTTAGCGGCTCGTCAATGGACACCTCCATCCGCGTCTTGTTATTGCGCCGCAGATACATTAGGATCTCGTTCTCAATGCACCGGGAGGCATAAGTCGCCAGCTTGATATTTTTATCCGGCTTAAAAGTGTTAATGGACTTGATCAGCCCAATGGTGCCGATGGAGATCAGATCCTCCACACCCACATTGGTATTGTCGAACTTCTTGGCGATATAGACCACCAGCCGCAGATTATGCTCGATCAGGATTGCCTTCGCCTCGTCCTCATATTCTGTTCCCAGATCGTTTATTACTTCATTTTCCCGCTCCACGTCCAACGGAGCCGGCAGCACATCCGCGCCGCCGATATAATGGATTTCCCCCTGTCTTCCCAGATTGCGCAGGAGAAACTTCTCCCGATAGATCATTTTAAACTGCCGTTTTCCCGGCATTGCCACTTTCAGAATCATCACGATCAGCTCTTTCCTTTCTTTTTACAAACTTTCTGTTTTGTTTTTGCTCTCCGGTCCGAGAGAACAGGCGCGGATTCAGTATCAGACCGGACACGTTTTTTTCCTCACACACGGCGACATAAACATCCCGAAAGTACCTGGAAATACCGTCCGTTTCTACCTCCATCTCCGGTACCTGATATCCCCTCATGATCCCATGCGCTTTTCCCACGCTGTGATACGGGATCACTCTGTAGATTGCAGGTGCTTTGGGCCAAAGCACGGCAAACAACTCCGCATCGATCACGGAAACAGGTTTCCCGCTAATCGGCTCTGTCAGACTGTTGCCGGTATCCACAAACGCCGTCACACAGACGGAGCCTGCTTCCGTGATCAGCTTCACCTCACAGGCTGCCGCCGTTTTCTTCCGCTCCTCCTGCTCCTGCAGATATCCCAGCAGAAGGAAGATCACGGCACCGCCCCCCAGCACACCATTCACCTGCATGATCAACCTGTGAAACACAGGTGTCACATTTCCGAAAAACAAGAGCAATCCTCCCATGAGAAAAGAGTAGACAGACAATTGCCGCACCAGCTTCAGAATGCTTCTGAAGCTCCGCGGTCGGAAGGCGATCCACAACATGATCCCCGCCCCCGCAAGCAGCATGACCGGCCACTTCAGCCACACAGGCCCGTCGATCAAAAAAGCCGCTACATAAGCAATTGCCCCGACACCGGCTCCCATCAGAAGCCGAACGCGCGTGGCAGTACGCATACAGCTTCGATCCACCAGTATCAAAAGATACAGGTTCATGACAAAATTGATCAGGAACAATTCATCTACATAAAGTTCATAAACCATATCATGCCTCTTTTCATAATCATTATAAAGGCACGACTTCATATAATTTGTCAAAAACAGGGACACACAACAAAAAAAACAGGTGAACCGACTGGCTCACCTGCCTTCCTACCACAACCTGTGGATTCTGTCCTTATTTATTGTTCTTCTGCAGGAAATCCGGAATCTTCAGGCTTGTACTCTCTACATTGCTCCGAATATTGGCCGGCTTCTGAATGCCCGGGATCGGCTTTGCCTCCGCCTTTACTCCGGGAATGGTCTTCACAGTGCTCTGTGCACTGCCCTGCAGATTCATCCCCTTCATGGAACTGGGAGTGATATGGGAAGAAGGCTTAAATCCGGAACTCAGCTTCGCTGCCGGATTCTCCTCAACCTGATTCAGTCCGGTGGCGATCACCGTGATCCGACAGGTATCCGCTTCCGTCTTGTCATATTTGGAACCAAAGATAACGTTCACGTCATCACCGGTAAGATTCCGCACATAATCCGCCGCATCCGCTGCATCCTGCAGGGAAACATCGCCGGAAACATTCAGGATCACATCCGTTGCACCGTCGATCGTGGTCTCAAGAAGCGGACTCTCCACTGCCATTCTGACAGCTTCCAAAGCCTTGTCATCACCCTTGCCCTCACCGATACCGATATGTGCGATTCCTTTATCCTTCATAACAGTCTGGATATCCGCAAAGTCCAGATTGATGATCGCATCCTCATTGATCAGATCCGTGATACCCTGAACCGACTGCTGCAATACTTCATCTGCCTTCTTCAAAGCCTCCGGCATGGTCGTGCGTCTGTCCACGATCTCCAACAGCTTATCGTTCGGAATCACAATCAACGTATCCACGCTCTCCTTGATGCGCTCGATTCCGCCCAGCGCATTGTTCATGCGGGCTCTCGCCTCGAAACGGAAAGGCTTCGTCACAACACCTACCGTGAGGATACCCATATCTTTCGCAATCTTTGCAACCACGGGAGCTGCACCGGTACCGGTACCGCCGCCCATACCGCAGGTAACGAATACCATATCCGCACCCTGCAGTGCATTTGCGATATCATCCACATTCTCTTCTGCGGCTTTCTCACCAACCTCAGGCTTCGCACCTGCGCCAAGTCCCTTTGTCAGCTTCTCGCCGATCTGCAGCAGTCTGGGTGCTCTGCACAGCTGCAGCGCCTGCTTATCCGTGTTCACACCGATAAACTCCACTCCGTTGATCTGCTCGTCCACCATTCTATTCACAGCGTTATTTCCGGCACCGCCTACACCGACTACAATGATCTTCGCAGCGGGCTCCGCTTCGTTTGTCTTAATCTCCAGCAAGGGTAAATCCTCCTTTTCTCCTATATGGAATCTCTTCAAAATCTCAATCCATTTCCCCAAACTACTTTATCTTACTAAACTCCATACAATCCTATCATATAATTTTTTTTCAAATTTAGCAACCTATTTTTTCATAAATTTTAAACTTGTTGAATTGTATGTAAATATCGGACAATTCTAGTCCGGTTTAAACGTATATTGCCCCCCATCATTATAGGTCTCCATCTGCAAAGTACCGCTCTGTCCGCTCATCTTGCCGAGCATTTTGGGCAGGATCATCAGCTTGTCCTCCAAATGGGCTGTTTCATCTCCCAGCGCAACCTTCGTCTTTCCGAAGTAAAGGGTGATCTGCGAATTGGAGTGAAAATAAATTTTGTCAGCCAGTAATTCATATTTATTCAAAAGCTTTGTCAGCTCCAGAATCGTTCCGAAAATCTCTTTATCCTCTTCCGCCACCGGCAGGGGTTGTCCCAGCACCGCATAGTCAAATTTCAGTCCGGTGACCTGCGGGATATTCTGTGTGCGCATGGACGAGCTCTCCACCACATAGCCGTCCTTATCAAAATAAATATAAGTGTCCATATACTTCACATAGCCGGCCAGCGCCTTTTCATACACGGTGATCTTGATCGTGTCAGGCGCCAGGACCTTCACAGACATCTCGTCCAGAAACGGCACATCCGTTACCGCATGATTTTTATATTTTACCGAAAGGTACAGCGAGTTATTCCCGAACGGGCCTTCCATCACCATGTTCCGGATCTCTTCCTGCGTATAGTGAATATTCCCTTCCACGTAAACGGTCTGGATGGTATGCTGCTTCCACACATACCATCCCACGCCGGCTATAGCCAATAGAATGACCAGCACGACCAGACCGATTATAATCCCTTTTTTGTTGTTTCGTATCTTGTTAAACACTGACGATCCGCGCTCCCAAATCTGTTAAGTCTTCCCCGATCTTCTCGTAGCCGCGCCTGATAAATTCGCAGCCCGTGATCTCGCTCTTTCCGTCTGCCATCAGTCCGGCAAGTACCAACGCCGCACCGCCCCGCAGTTCCTGTGCCTCCACCGCCGCTCCGTGCAGCCGGTCCACACCGTGTATGATGGCCGTCTTCGGTGTGTACAGTTCCACATTTGCCCCCATACGTTTCAGGGACTCCAGCACACGAAAACGGTTTTCAAAAATAGTTTCCTCTACAATACTCTTTCCCGCTGCTTTCGTCAATACCGCCAGTGCGATTGACTGCAGATCCGTGGGAAATCCGGGATATACCGCCGTGCGCAGTCTGCTCACAGCCCTCGGTCTCTCAGGTCCCTGGACATAAAGTCCTTTTTCGCTGACCGCCTGACTGCCGGTCATCTGACACTGGGCGCCCATGCATTCCGCCCCATGGATCACTGCCTCCATCTGACTGCACGGTGCATCCTCCAGGAAAATATTGCCCCCGCATCCCACGCAGGCAAAGAGATACGTACCTGCCACAATCCGGTCCGCCGGCACCCGAAACTGCGTGCCGTGCAGCTTTCTCCCGCCGCGGATCCGCAGCGAGGAACTGCCGATCCCGTGGATCTCAGCTCCGCAGGCTGTCAAAAATTCACACAGCGTGGTGATCTCCGGCTCCCTGGCCGCTCCGGTCAGCTCGGTGTCTCCCTCCGCCATGACTGCCGCCAGCAACACATTTTCCGTGGCGCCTACGCTGGGAAACGTCAGCCGGATCCTGGCTCCCTGCAGCTTTTCCACATGACCTGTCAGGGTTTCCCCGCTCTCCTCAAACACCACACCCATTTTTTCCAGCGCTTTCAGATGCAGGTCAATGGGTCTTTCTCCGATCACGCACCCGCCCGGATGCTCCATGACAATCTTTCCGAACCGTCCTAACATCGCTCCCAACAGGCAGAGCGACGACCGCATGCCGGTGATGGCATCTCCCGACATTCCGCAGCAAAAGGCCTGACTGCTGTCGATCAGATATCCGTCCTCCATGCGGCGCACCTTGCACCCAAGGCTTGTCAGAATCTTTGCCATATGCTGTACATCTATGATCTGAGGACAATTGAAAATAAAACTCTCTTCTCCGGTGAGCAGCGTCGCCGCCAGAACCGGCAATGCCGCATTTTTAGACCCTTGTATTTTCACCTTTCCCTGCAGGGGAACTCCGCCATAAATCTGATACATACAATACCAATCCGTTTCTCAAGGGACTTTCTGTATTGTATGTCGAAACGGCGGATTCTGTGCTTACCTATCTTTTTACATATCTTTCAGCTGAATCCTTCTGGAAACACTGAACACCAGCCCGATCTCAATCAGCAGGAACATGACCGAGCTGCCTCCATAACTGATGAACGGCAGGGAAATACCCGTATTGGGGATCGTGTTGGTCACAACCGCGATGTTCAGGATCGCCTGCACCGCAATGTGTCCGATCACGCCCACCACCAGCATGGCACCGAACAGATCCTCCGCATTGTTTGCGATGATCATCATGCGCCAGATCAACATGATAAACATTGCCATGACCGCGATTGCCCCGAACAGTCCCAGCTCCTCACAGATGATGGAAAAGATCATATCATTCTGGGACTCAGGCAAAAACTTCAGCTTCTGCATACTCTGTCCCAGTCCCTTTCCCCAGATGCCGCCGCTGCCGATGGCATACAGCCCCTGCAGGGTCTGGAATCCCGTATCCTGCGCCTGGCTTTCCGGATTGAGCCAAGCCACAATACGCTTCAGACGGAAGGTTCCCTGACCGGCACTGTACACGGCATACCACACTACGGCGGCCGCCAATGCAATGCCTGCTAACCCCATCAGAATGAACTCCTTATATCTGGGACTCGCCACAAACACCATCAAAAACGAGATTGCCATTACGATCAGCGCCGAACTCATATTATTCGTGATCTTCCAGATCATCAGCGCGATCGGCAGCGGCGCCCCCATCATGACCACAAACCCGCGGAATGTACCCACTCCCTTTCCGATCTTACATACCATCACCGCCAGAAACAGGATCATACACACCTTGGCGATCTCCGCCGGCTGCACCTGCAGACCGATCCCCGGGATCTTAAACCAGCGTCTCGCACCGTGAGAAGAAATCCCCAACGGTGTCAGCACCACCGGAATACTGGCAGCCGCCACCGCGTATCCGATCAGATAAAATTTCTGCCAAAAATGATAATCAATCATAGATACCACCACCATTGCCACCAATCCGATCATGATAGCCAACAGCTGCTTCTTCATAAATTGGGCGGAATCTCCCGAATCCTGAAACGCCGTATAGGAACTGGCCGAATAGATCATGACCAGCCCGAATCCCAACAAAAAGAGCACAATAAACAACAGACTGTAATCAAAAAAGTATTCCGTTTTCTCCCGCTCTCTCCGATATGCTTTTAGCCTTGCCGCCAATGTTTTCGCCATCTTGCCGCTCCTGTCCGTAATTGTCTCTTCTTATGCCAATGCCCGCACATATTCCTTAAACTGCTGTCCCCGCACCTCATAATTCGGGAACATGCCCCAGCTCGCGCAGGCCGGCGACAACAGCACCGCATCTCCCGCATCCGCCAGCTCGGTACACAGCTTCAGACATTCTTCATAGGTGTCCGCAAAATAGATCCGATCCTCTGCAAACCCATGCGCCTTGGCACACGCCGCAATCTTTTCCCTGGTCTGTCCGATGAGCACCAGTGCCTTTACCTTGCCCTCAAAGCTCTCGATCCACTCATCATACTCATTGCCCTTATCATATCCGCCGCCGATCAGGACCGTGGGCTTGCTCATCGCCTTGATGCCCTGGATCGCTGCATCCGGATTGGTTCCCTTGGAAT
>DFDT01000167.1 GCA_002368865.1 Lachnospiraceae bacterium UBA3821
ATGTTTATGCACCGAACTGCGTTCCACCTGAGTTTGGCTATGAATCAGATATCCAATGGTATGATGTGCCGGAAGATGCAGAGGCTCGTATGGAGTATTTTCCGGTGGGCTGTTATATCGACTGCAATACACCGGATACGAAGGATGCCGGGATTTGTCTTGACAGGCTTACCAGGCTGTTTGAGGACCGTATCTGGACAGACAGGCGGGTGAAACAGGCCGTGGCGAATTATTTTGCCGGGGAAGACGGTATGATCAAAGCAGGCGGGGGACAGGATATCTCCAAGGACGAATTTGTTGCAGATCTGGAGATTGTATTTATTAGTCTTCACAGAGATGGAACAACAATTTATACGGTGACGATTGGCAGTGATATTGATTTTGATGGCGGAATCCATGTGGCATATGATGACAAAGATCAAGTCACCTTTCAAACGGATGAGGAGTTCTATGGAAGTTGAAAAGTATAGGGAATATTTAATCAGTACATGGCTGCCGGAGTATGAAGCGCTTCATTCAACGCGGGAGCTCAATGTAGCAGGGTGGAACATGCTTTTGGATGAGGTGCTTTCCCCTTTGGTCGAAAAGGAACTCGGTATGCATTACCTTGGCAATCGCATTTGGGCGGACGATTACAGCGAACACAGACGCAGGGTCTTGAGTTTGTTTCAACAGACGGATTTGGGCGGAACCTTTAAGTGGGGATGGAATTTTGATTTTGTGCCCAAAATATCAGGCAAGAATGCTGTCTATGCGCGGACGGATAAAACAATTTTTACCCACTTTTTTGAAAACATTTATGCCAATCATGATCAGACGAAGAACCCCGGTAAAAAAACGGATATGTTTTTTGACCGGTGCAGAATTGATATTGCGGATTATGAGAATTCTATGAAAGAGAAAGTCGAAGAACATACAAACGCGTTTTATAAAACACTTCCTCTGATCCGGACTTTTTATGAGGAGACGAAAACCTATGAACAAACCATTAAGATGATCGATACGCTTTCTGAAAGCAGCTATTATCAGCTGATTCAAGGAAACGGTCTGTATATCACGAAGCTGTTTTTGCAGCAATACGTGGGCATGGGCGAGGATAACGAAAAGAAACTGCGGGAGTTTTTTCCAAACGAGATACAGAGGGAAAGCTTTTGTAAGAAGTTTGCCGGGATACCGGTGAGAGAAACATGACTTCTTTTAGAAAATATTTTTAGCGGAAAAATCATTTCTATATGCTGGAAATGATAGTAATTTTTTGCTGAGGGGCAGAACATAAAACAGAAAGGTGGAATGTCAAAATGGAGAAAAAGAATACCTGGGAGACATATGATGTGAAGCAGTTAAAGGCATTGGAGAAACTATGTGAGGGCTACCGGGAGTTTTTGGATAACGGCAAGACGGAGCGGGAATGCGTGGACACCATCGTGAATACGGTGGAGGCCGCAGGATACAGAGAGTTGAATGTGCTGTTAAAGGAGAATGCGGCGCTGAAACCCGGGGACAAGGTTTACAGCGTGTGGATGAACAAGTCTGTGGCGCTGTTCCAAATCGGGCGGAAGCCTATGGAAGCGGGCATGAATATCCTTGGGGCGCACATTGACAGTCCCAGAATGGACATCAAGCAGAACCCGTTGTATGAGGACGGCGGTTTTGCCTATCTGGATACCCATTACTACGGCGGCGTAAAGAAGTATCAGTGGGTGACGATCCCTCTGGCGCTTCATGGCGTGGTGGTGAAGAGGGACGGTACGACCATCGAGTTAAACGTGGGCGAGAACGAGGATGATCCGGTATTTTTTGTGTCCGATCTGTTGATCCATCTGGCGTCGGAGCAGCTGGAGAAGAAGGCGGCAAAGGTGATCGAGGGCGAGGCACTGGATATCATTGTGGGAAATAAGCCTCTTGTGATCGATAAGAAAGCAAAAAAGACGGATGAAAACGGAAAGAAGGATGACAAAAAGGAAGCGGCAAAGGATGCGGTGAAAGCCGGCATTCTGCAGATTCTGAAGGACAATTACGACATGGAGGAAGAGGACTTTATCTCCGCGGAGCTGGAGGTAGTGCCCGCCGGTAAGGCAAGAGAGGCCGGTTTTGACCGCAGCATGATTCTTGCTTACGGACAGGACGACAGAGTCTGTGCTTACACTTCACTGCAGGCCATGCTTGACCTGAAAAAAACGGATCGCACCGTTTGCTGTATTTTGGTGGACAAGGAGGAGATCGGCTCCGTGGGCGCTACGGGCATGCAGTCCCGGTTCTTTGAGAATGCGGTGGCGGAGGTTATGAACCTGTGCGGGGAGTACAGCGAGTTGGCACTGCGCAGATGCCTGGCACACAGCTGTATGCTTTCCTCCGATGTGAGCAGCGCTTATGATCCCAGCTATGCTTCCAGTTTTGATAAGAAGAATGTGGCTTATCTGGGCGGCGGTATGGTGTTCAACAAGTTTACCGGCGCCAGAGGCAAGTCTGGATCCAATGATGCCAACGCGGAGTATATTGCGCATATCCGTGATATTTTTGCCAAAGAGAAGATCAATTTTCAGACGGCGGAGCTGGGCAAGGTGGATCTGGGCGGCGGCGGAACTATTGCCTATATCCTGGCGCTTTACGGTATGAACGTGATCGACAGCGGCGTGGCGGTGCTGAATATGCATGCGCCCTGGGAGGCCACCAGCAAGGCTGATATCTACGAGGCTTATAGAGGGTATATTGCGTTTGCAAAGTATGCGGATGATGAGAAGATTTAATTTTAAATTGAGGTAACTGTATACGATGGAATTGAAGAAATCAGATTTTTATTTTGAACTTCCTCCGGAGCTGATCGCCCAGGATCCTTTGGAGGATCGTTCTGCGTCCAGGCTGTTGATGCTGGATAAGGAGACGGGAGAGGTATCGCACCATATTTTCAAAGAGGTGATCGATTACTTAAATCCCGGGGACTGTCTGGTGTTAAACAATACAAAGGTGATCCCGGCAAGGCTCCTTGGCGAGAGGGAAGGCACTGGCGCCCATGTGGAGGTGCTTCTGTTAAAACGCAGGGAGGCGGATGTCTGGGAGACTCTGGTGAAACCGGGCAAGAAATGTAAGCCCGGTACGCGTCTGGTGTTTGGTGGCGGTCTGCTGCATGCGGAAGTGCTGGAGACAGTGGAGGAAGGCAACCGTCTGATCCGGTTCGCGTACGAGGGAATCTTCGAGGAAGTATTGGACAAGCTGGGAGAGATGCCCCTGCCGCCTTATATCACCCACAAACTGCAGGATAAAAACCGCTATCAGACGGTCTATGCAAAATACGAGGGTTCGGCAGCGGCACCCACGGCGGGGCTGCATTTTACGAAAGAACTGCTGGCGCAGATCGAGGCAAAGGGCGTAAAAATTGCCTATGTGACTTTGCATGTGGGCTTGGGGACTTTCCGGCCGGTGAAAGAGGAGAATGTGCTGGATCATCACATGCACTCGGAATATTATGAGGTCACGAAGGAAGCGGCGGAACTCATCAACGACACAAAAGAAGCCTGCGGCAGAGTGATCTGTGTGGGGACCACAAGCTGCCGTACCATAGAGAGCGCTGCGGATGAGAGCGGGAAGGTGCAGGCAAAGTGTGACAACACGGAGATCTTCATCTATCCCGGGTACAGATTTAAGGTGCTGGATGCGCTGATCACGAATTTTCATCTGCCGGAGTCCACATTGGTGATGCTGGTTTCGGCACTGGCGGGCAGAGAGCATGTGCTCGCAGCGTATGGGGAAGCGATCAAAGAGCGCTACCGCTTTTTCAGTTTCGGGGATGCGATGTTTATTCAGTAAGTTCTTGCGAAAATGGAAACGGGATGGTATACTGT
Source organism: Lachnospiraceae bacterium UBA3821 (assembly GCA_002368865.1). Taxonomy (GTDB): domain Bacteria; phylum Bacillota; class Clostridia; order Lachnospirales; family Lachnospiraceae; genus Acetatifactor. The sequence continues at coordinate 3,840 of DFDT01000167.1, forward strand.
AATCACATAGGGAGGGTTACACTTATGGAAGAGAGAAGAAAAAGCAAACGTACATCCATGGATTCCAAGCTGATGATCAAGCGCCTGGACGGGGACAGCCATACGGAGATTGACATTGAAGTGACGGATGTGTCCAAGACCGGTGTGGGATTTATTGCGGATCAGCCGCTGCAGATCGGAGAGGTGTATGAGGCTTATCTGACCATCTGGACCAAGGAAGTGCTTCACGCATTTTTGCAGATTGTTCGGATTGAACTGAAGGGTGCAGAATATTCCTACGGTGCAGTGTTTATCGGTATGCCGGAGATGGATGCGTCAAGAATTGAGGTTTATCAGACGGTCAATGAAGAGGGAAAGTAAGCTGAAGCCGAAGTTCATAGCAAACGAACACGAAAAGAGAAAGAAGAGGTTGATCACCTTTGTGACAGGAATCCTTCTTTCTCTTCTTTATGTGGCAATTTTCGGATTTTCTGCCCAGGATGCGGACGAATCCGGAGGCTTAAGCAGGGAAGTGACGGAAAAATGTGTGGAGACCGTGACGGAACTTTCCGGCAAAAAAGTCAGCGCTTCCGAAAAGGACAGGCTGGTTGACCGGTTTGAGAAACCGGTGCGTAAAATGGCGCATTTCACCGAATACACGGCAATGGGGATGCTGGTGTGCATTTGGCTGGCACAGTGGTATGAAAAAAGCCGTGCGAGATTCAGGCTTAACATCGGCTGGGTGTTCGTCTCGGCGGCTTTTGATGAATGTCATCAGTATTTTGTACCGGGCAGATATGCATCGGTCTGGGACGTGCTCCTGGATACGGCAGGCGGAGTCTTCGGCGTCTGCCTGGCAGCATTGGGATGCCGTCTATTTTTTCAGATAAACCGTATATCCCTTCGCCGCAAGGATATCTGAGGCCTTCTGAATGGAGGCTTCTTCATAGAATTCAATTCTGAGCACACCGTTTTCCGTCTCGCGGTTGTGTACGATCCCAATGTTTTTAATGCTGATCTGGTGCAGTGCAAGAATGGTTGCGATGGCAGCCAGAGCGCCGGGTTCATCGGCAATATCGATTGTAATGGTATAAACTGCCTTGATCGGTCCGCTGGGGGTATTGATAAAACTGTCCCTGTAAATACGTGCGCTGTCAAACAGATCATACAGAGCGGCCGCATCGCGGGAAGTCAGTTCCTTTTTGATCTCGCCGAGAGAAGCGATATATTTGTCCAGCAGATCGATGATATTATCCGTGTTGGTCAGGCAGATCTGCTGCCACATCTGTGCGGAGGAAGATGCAATGCGGGTGATATCCTTGAATCCGCCGGCGGCGATCATCTTTAAGATGCCGTCCTCATTATCATTATCCCGGACCAGATTCACCAGGGCTGCAGCAATCACGTGAGGCAGATGGCTGATGGCAGCCGTGGCGTAATCGTGGCGGGCGCAATCCAGCACCAGAGGGATCGCACCCAAAGATGCCACCAGCTCGCGATAGGCTTCGACTTTTTCCGCCGGAACCGTGTCGGTGGGGGAGAGGATATAGTAGGCATTTTCCAGCAGACGCGCTTTGGAATTGATATAACCTACGCGCTCGCTTCCTGCCATGGGATGACCGCCGATAAAACGATCCGCCAGGCCCGCTTCCCGAATGATTTTATGAATATCCGACTTTACGCTGCCCACATCGGTAAGCAGGCAGTCGGCGGAAAGGATTTTCTTCACCGCACTCAGATTTTCGCCATTTTTTTGGACAGGAGCGCATAAAAACAGATAATCACACGGGGTAAAGCGGCTGTCGATGGCATCTGCCGCCTCATCGATCACGCCGTCCTCCAGGGCAAGGGCCAGAGAAGCCGGATTGATGTCATAGGCGATGAGCCGGGCGCCCGGCTGCTTTTCGCGAATGGCCCGGGCAATCGATCCGCCGATCAGTCCGAGTCCGATAAAACCATATGTTTTTGCACTGTTTGCTGCGTTCATATTTGTACCTTTGCTTCCTTCTTTTTTTCTTGGCATGGCCTGATATTAAACACTATAACACGTTAAAATCACGCAGGCAACTGACATTTCTATAAAAATTTTTTGTCGAATCATGCAAAAATACCAACAATTACTTGTATTTTGATTAAAAATTTAGTAAAATAAACAATGAGATTTCAAATTGTATTTGAGTTATAGGTCAAAAAATAAAAAATGGGCAAATAATGGAGGGTGACGTATGAAGGTTTACACAACTGAAAAAATCCGAAATGTGGTCTTGCTGGGACACGGCGGCAGTGGTAAGACAAGTCTTGCGGAGGCTATGGCTTATCTGTCCGGCATCACCTCCCGCATGGGGAAGGTGACTGACGGGAACACTGTCAGCGATTACGGAAAAGAGGAGCAGAAGCGCCAGTTTTCCATCAGCACATCCGTGATTCCGATCGAATGGGAAGGGTACAAGATCAACATTATCGATACACCCGGTTACTTTGATTTCGTAGGCGAGGTAGAGGAAGCCATGAGCGCAGCGGGGGCGGCGATCATCGTGGTGAACGGCAAGTCCGGTATCGAAGTGGGCACGCAGAAGGCGTGGGAGTTGTGTGAAAAATATAAGATTCCCCGTTTTATCTATGTTTCCAACATGGATGTGGATAATGCTTCATTCCGTCAGGTTGTGGAGGATATGACGAACCTTTACGGCAAAAAGATGGCTCCGTTCCATCTGCCAATCCGTGAGGACGAGAAGTTCGTGGGATACATAAATGTCATTACCGAGACCGGTAACAGATGGCAGGGCAAGGAAGTGGTGCCCTGTGAGGTGCCTGAGTATAATAAGCCGAATCTGCAGATCTGCAGGGATACGTTGATGGAGGCGGTTGCTGAGACCAGTGAGGAAATGATGGAGCGTTACTTCGGGGGAGAGACTTTCTCGGAGGCGGAGATCCGTGCAGCGCTGCGTACCGATGTGTGCGACTGCAGTATCGTGCCTATGACGATGGGATCCAATGTGCTCTGTCAGGGCGTTTATACCCTGTTGGATGATATCATCAAGTATATGCCGAGTCCGGAGAACAGAGAAGTGGCCGGTATCAACATGAAGACCAATGAGATCTATCATGCGGACTATGATTTCTCCAAGGCGAAATCCGCCTATATCTGGAAAACCATTGTGGATCCGTTTATCGGCAAGTATTCCCTGATCAAGGTGAATTCCGGCGTGCTGAAGACCGATGATCTGATCTACAATGTGGATAAGGATATCGAGGAAAAGATTGGTAAGCTCTATGTGCTTCAGGGAAATAAGCCTATCGAAGTGCCGGAGCTTCACGCAGGTGATATCGGAGCTCTGGCGAAGTTAAGCGGTGCCCGCACCGGCAACAGCCTGTCTACCAAGAATCTGACCATTAAGTACGGTAAGACGGAGATTTCCACGCCGTATACCTATATGCGTTACAAGCCTAAGAATAAGGCGGATGTGGATAAGATCGCACAGGCTCTCCAGAAGATCGGGCACGAGGATCAGACCATGAAGGTGGTCAATGATGCGGAGAATCGCCAGATGCTTCTGTACGGAATGGGCGACCAGCATCTGGATATCATTGTCAGCAAGCTGTTGAATGAATATAAGGTGGAAGTGGAACTGACCACGCCGAAGATCGCATACAAGGAGACGATCAAGAAGACTTCTGATGTGGAGTACAAGTACAAGAAGCAGTCCGGTGGACACGGACAGTACGGTCATGTCAAGATGCGTTTCTCCCCTTCAAACGACCTGGAGACTCCTTATGTGTTTGAACAGGAAGTGGTAGGTGGTGCGGTGCCGAAGAACTTCTTCCCGGCAGTGGAGAAGGGCCTGCAGGATTCTGTACAAAAGGGTCCTATGGCGGCTTATCCGGTGGTCGGCGTGAAGGCGGTACTCTACGATGGATCCTACCATCCGGTGGACTCCTCTGAGCTTGCGTTCAAGATGGCTACCATTCAGGCGTTTAAGAAAGGATTTATGGAGGCACATCCGGTGCTCCTGGAGCCTATTGCTTCCCTGAAGGTTACGGTTCCTGATGCATACACCGGAGATATCATGAGCGATCTGAATAAGCGCCGCGGCAGAGTGCTTGGTATGAATCCGGCAGCCGGCGGATTGCAGATCATTGAGGCGGATATTCCAATGAGCGGCCTGTTCGGGTACTGTACGGATCTTCGGTCCATGACCGGTGGACGCGGCGAATACGCATATGAGTTTGCAAGATATGAGCAGGCACCTTCGGACGTACAGGAGAAGGAAGTGGCTGCGAGAGCGGCAAAGGTTGCCGAGAACAATGTGGACGAGTAACAGGAAATTTAGATTTGAAAATAGGACTATAAAAAAGATGTAAGTGAGGCGAAAAAATGGCTGGTGTATTAAAAATTCAAGATTTTTGTGATTTGAAAAAATTTGAGGAGATTATGGGGAATTGGGCGAAGAGTACGGGTCTGGCTGCTGTCGCCGTGGATGCGGACGGAAGAACCTTCTGTGAATGCTGTAGCGGCAGTAAGCCTGCGAAGGGAATTTCGGTAAACAGTCTCCAGAACCTTTTCGAGATACCGATCACGCTGGAAGACGGTACCGAGCTTGGAACTGTAAAAGGAGGAATCATGGGGGCGGATGATTCAGATGATGCGAAAGCCCGGTTTGGCAGAGGGACACAGATGGATGCACCCGCCAATTTGCTGGGGGATGTGATCAATCTGTTTGTACGCACCAGCTATTTCTCCAATGTGAACAGCGTTCTGCTGCAGGAGCTGAAAGCGGGAATCGCGGAAGCTACGGCTGAGATCGATGTTGCAAACGAGAACACCAAAAAGATTTCCGGTTACAGCAGCAGACAGCGAATCCTTGCACTCAATGCATCCATTGAGGCGGCCAGAGCGGGCGATGCGGGAAGAGGCTTTGCTGTTGTGGCAAATGAGGTGCAGAATCTGGCGAAGGGCATGGATGTGGCGAGCACGGAGATTGTGACTTCGCTGGAGAAGGTGGCCAAGACAATCCACAGTCTGAACCGTGAATAAAATGCTTGAAACATTGACAGAAGAAGATCCAATACAGGAATAAATCCCTGGCATAGCAGATATGTCAGGGATTCTTTCTGCATACTTGACAATATTTGTAAAAATGTCTAAAATGAAAAATACGTTTGGTATCAATTATCTAAGAAAAGAGGATACAAAGAATGGCAGTACCTTATAATCACCACGAAGTAGAACAAAAATGGCAGAAAGTCTGGGATGACGAGAAGGCGTTTAAGACTTCCAACGATTATTCCAAGCCTAAATATTATGCTTTGGTAGAATTCCCTTATCCTTCGGGACAGG
>DFDT01000134.1 GCA_002368865.1 Lachnospiraceae bacterium UBA3821
AGAACAGCGAGAGACTTTCCTGGACTTTCGAGGAGGTTGATCAGAAGTTGCAGGGCATCATGGTTAATATCTTCCACAATCTGGATGATGCTGCGAAGAAGTACGGTATGGAGGGCAACTATGTAGCAGGCGCTAACATCGCAGGCTTCTTAAAGGTTGCTGAGGCTATGACCGCACAGGGTATTGTGTAAAACCTTACCGCCATCAGATATAAGATAAGAATAAAAGAATCCCCGAATTGTGCACAGCAGCGCAGTTCGGGGATTTATTAATGAGTAAAAGTGTTATTTTATTCCGCATTCAGCTTAAACTTCATCACCACCGGATTGTGATCCGTATACTGATACGCGGTATCAATGTTTTGCACATACTCGCAGGTCACGTTGTCTGAGACGATGAAACCGTCCAGGATGACGGTGAAACTGTCTGCCGAATAAGGAATATTGGTGTAACGCGTGGAGGACACCATGCCTTCGGCGTAATCCGTGCATTTCCGGAAGCCTTCCGGTATGATCTCATCGGGGAACGGATTGCACCAGCTGTAAATCTTGTCTGTTCCGGGATTGAAGTATTCCCTGGAGTTCACCAGGAAGTCATGGTTGAAGTCGCCGCCGCAGATCACATAATTGCCCTTGTCATATTCCTTTTTCATATCTTCAAACAACATCTCCAGCTGAGCATTGCCCTGGGCAGCGTCTGTGCCGTAGGCGGAGAGATGCGTGTTGATCAGGATCAATTCTTTGCCGTTTTCCACCGGGATTCGGGAGATGGAGTAGCAGCGGTCCAGATCCAGGATCTTCTTGACACCTGTTGCAATCGGAAGACTTCTTCTGAGAGAAGAAGTGATTTCAAAACGGCTTTCCGTCAACAGTCCGGAATTGGAGGCGCCGTGAGGCGCGGTCAGGGGATACATCAGGTAAGCGGAATGATAGTTCGGCGCGAACACACTGTCGTAAGTGCCGTATGCGTCAAATTTGTCTGTCAAAAGTTTCGCCTCGTCCACGTGATGACTTCTGGTGGAATCGGTGTCCACCTCCTGAAAAAGCGTGAAATCCGGTGCGTAGGATAGCGCCACATCGCCGGTGCCGTTCACACAGGTCAGGACACTCTCTTTGGAGCGGGCGCGGCTTTCCTTGCCCTCGTCCATGAAGAAGGTGAAATCGGCGGTGTAAGCGCCGAAACCGATATTGTAGGTGACAATGGTGTACTCCTGGTCGGTTTTGGCAGGCTGGTCGGAATTGCCTTTCACCTCTAGCGGTACATTATCCTTGATACGGGAATAGGTGAGAAAGACGTATGCCACATAGCCGACCACCACGAGAAGGCCTACTCCAGCGACTCCGAGAGGTGCTTTCCACCACTTGGTTTTTGGGGGAGACTGGGCTTCCGGGGGATTTGATCTTTGACGTTTCATTTTAACAAGCTGCTCCTTTTGTATTTGTATGATAAGAATTATGGTTTATCATACCACAGATTTGGAAGATTGACAAATTATATGTTGGGATTGTAACATGCGGATTGAGAAATGAAAAATTTTCATGTTGACATTAAAATATGGATTTTATATAATAATATTACAGACAGACATCTGTCGGGGTGTGCTGACACCTTAAAAATCTGACACTTTAGCCGATAATAGTAGGTCGGCAAGTTGGGGAGCAACAGAAAAATCTCCGCAGATAAACCGCAGGCGTAAGGCGGAAGGTTGGCAGACAACAGAAAAATCAGCATAGCAGAGAAGTGAAAAGGTTGTCCGATTGATTGGACAGCCTTTTTGTGTGCTTAAAAAGGAGTATTAATGGCAAAATGTGATAAAAAATCTGCATTAAAAATTATTATAGGTGCGGCTAAGGCATACGATTTGAAAATGAACAATAAGCATTTCCTTATTGTTTACCGTGATAGAGCCATGATAAAAACTGCATGTGTAGGATTTCGTGATATGAATTTTATGCATTTGACGGGAGTTCAAACAAATCTGTCAGCGCAGCAATTTTATTCAGCCTGTCTAAGTGGAAAACTTTCCGAAAAAGATTTTGAACTTGATCATAAAGGAAAAGTGCAACAGAAATTGGTCGCACTTCCATATCTTGCGGATTTGCTCTATAATCCCTGTATGATAGGTAATTTTATTAACAGTGGAATTTACATCAAAGCAGATTATTTTATAGGAAATACGAAAGCTGTGTTGAGTGTAGGATTTAAAACAGGTAAGTATACGGACTATCCAGTAACGCTTTATCGTGAAGATATAAGACATCTTTCACAACCTACAAACAAGGTGCATGCTATTTTTGTAAAAAATTTTAAAGAAGATTTTTATAGTAAATGTGCATATTTGTCTAAAGGTCAAGAAATAAACAGCCTATTAATTGCAGAAAATATAAGAAAGTTAATCATAAAGGATGGCTGTTCTTTCGGTACTTCAGCGGCGGAACCCCGATCGCTTTCTTAAACGCGTCACAAAAATAGTTGCTGTTGTGGTATCCGCACTGGTAGGCCACCTGCGAAATAGGCAGGTTTGTGTCCAATAGGAGCTGTTGGGCATGAGAAATCTTTATTTCAGACAGAAAAGCAGAGTAGGAAGTATCAAATGCCTGCTTGAACAGTCGGGACAGATAGGCGCCGGAAATATGGACTGCGGCGGCTGTTTCCTCCAGGGAGGGATCTTCCGCATAATGATGCTGGATATAGCTTAAAGCATGCAGCAGAGGTTGGTGCTTTTGGCGCAGCAGAATATCAGGGGCGGGAGCCTGTCCACGCAGCGCAGTTACGAACAGATAGATCACCAGGCTTTCAATCATATCGTTGGAATAGCCGTCATAATGTGCCCATTCTTCTTCAATCTGTGCCATGATCGCACGTACTTTCTCATCTGCTTCAGGAGTCAGGGTAATGCTCACCTGTTCGTATAGCATATCAAAGGCTTCCTTTCCCACAACCCGGATGATATGGTCGGTTACGGATTCCCGGAATTTAATTTCGATATTTTCATAAAGTCCCTCGGAAATGTGCGTGGTGCGATGAAAGAGATTTTTGTGCATAAACTGAATGGTGCCTGGGTGCACGATCACGGTCTTGTCCGGGGTGATGATCAGGCGGTCGCCGGCGACCATATAGCCCACGCCATACATCGTGTTATAGACATCAGCGGTAGCCATGGAGAAATGGTTATCGCGTTTTTTGTGGTTTACTTTGAAATTATAGCCTGCGGGAATGGGGTATGCCATGGCGAGTTCCTTTCGTTTTTTATGCTTAATTTATTCTATGTCATATTTTCTGAGAAAACAAGCGATAACAATAAAAAATTAGAGGTTTTCTTATAAAAAGAAACAGAAATTACAGAGAACATATTGCACATGTTCCGAGTAAAGGGTATCTTTATTGTGTGAGTATTAAGAAAAATGGAGGAACCAAAGTGAAACGTATTGCACTGATCAACGATCTGTCCGGGCTGGGGAAGTGTTCGCTAACGGCGGCAATCCCGGTGATCTCGGCAATGGGACTGCAGGCTTGTCCGCTGCCTACGGCTGTTTTGTCGGCACAGACCGGATTTGAAGGATATTATTTTGATGATTATACCGATCGCATGAATCGGATCACAGATCATTGGGACAAGATGGAGATGTCGTTTGACGGCATTGCGTCAGGTTATCTGGGAAACGCCAGGCAGATTGAAAATCTGTTGTATTTTCTGGAAAAATTTCATGGAACAAATACGATTTTTCTGGCAGATCCGGTGCTGGGGGACAACGGAAAATTGATCAAGTCCTTTTCTCAGGAGTTGTTGCAGACCATGCGGAAGCTGACAAAGAAGGCAGATGTCATTACGCCGAATCTGACAGAGTTGTGTCTGTTGGCCGGGGCGGATTATGCGGCACTGTTTGCACACAGTGCGGATGAGGACTACCTGTCGCGGATTGCGGAGACGGCACGGAAATTGTTTGTCGGGGCAGAACGTTTGCAGAACATTATTGTCACCGGTATTGTGACTAGGAAAGCAGAAGGGGAGTATATCGGCAATTTAGTCGTCACGGCTTTAGATGACCGGTATTCTTATTTTGAGGCTGTATATAACGGCAGGAGTTTTTCAGGCACTGGGGATTTATTTGCGTCGGTGGTCATCGGCGGTTTGGTAAAAGGACAAACTGCAGCGGATACCGTACAGCTTGCAATGAAATTTTTGCAGCCGGCGATAGAGGACGCAATGAGAGAGAATGTTCCGAGAGACCATGGAGTATGCTTTGAAAAGTATCTGAAATTTTTGATTTGACTTTATGATAATGTAGGATTATAATATGTTTAACAAGACAGCCGGAAGGTGAGTGCATTCACCCGTCCCGGCGAATAGACTTTTAAGAAATAGCCGTCTACTTTTGGAGAGCAGGACGGCTATTTCATATGTGTAATATTCAGAATTTCGATGACAATCAATACAAACGATTTGTAGAACATAACTCATTGGATGTCAAATAATCTGAGAAAATCAATGTAATTCAAAAATAATTGGAGTTTTTCCCTTGTAAAAAGGTTTATAATGGATTTTTGAGGAGACTTTAAGGAGGCATCAGACAAGGGCCAAGTGCAATGAATTTGGTGAGGAAGAGATGCGCAAGTGGTGGAGAGAGAAGGACTTCGCAAAGGAATTGAAGGAAAAGAGTATTCCAGCAGAGCAAGATAAGGAAAGTATTGTAGAGGATATTTACAATGCGGTATTAAATGGGTAAACAGATCAGTTTGTGGAGGTGTATCGAGATGAAAATACACATTATAGGAGGCAGTGGCAGTGGAAAGACTTTTCTTGCCGAGAAACTTTCAAAAGAACATAGCCTGCCACACTATGATCTGGATGATATTATGTGGGACAATCAATCAGACACTTATGGTGTGAAGCGGGATATGGAGGAGCGAAAGAAACTTCTTGACGAGATATTGCAGAACGAGGATTGGATTATTGAGGGTGTCTACTACAAATGGTGTAAACAATGTTTTGCCGATGCTGATAAAATATATTTATTGAATGTGCCACGGTATCAATACAGATATCGCATTATACGCAGATTTATCAGAAGAAAACTCGGCGTAGAACGAGGAAAAAAGGAGACACTCAAGTCTTTGTGCAACCTTCTGAAATGGGCGGATGAATATCAGGAGAAAGACATGGTCCAGATCAGAAAGATACTTGTACCCTATTCGGATAAGGTGATTGAGAAATAGGAAAGAAGGCAATGATATGCGGAGAAAAATACAAAAAGAACTCTTAAGTACAGGATTATATTTGCTTTGTGTACTTGTGATCTCCTGGCTGTTGGTGCACTTTGTGATCCAGAGGACGGAGGTGTCACAGTCTTCTATGGAATCTACGCTTTCCAACGGAGATCAGTTGTTTGTGGACAAGCTGTCGTATCGGTTTAAGGAACCGCAGCGGTTTGATATTATTGTATTTCCCCTGCGCGGGGCGGCAGATACTTATTATATTAAGCGGATCATCGGGGTGCCCGGCGAAACTGTGCAGATCGGGCAGGATGGTAGTATTTATATCGACGGGGAGCGGTTGGAAGAATCTTATGGCAGAGAGGTGATCGATCCGCAGCACCGCGGTTTGGCGGCGGAACCCATACAGCTCGATGAGGACGAATATTTTGTCATGGGTGATAATCGTAACAACAGTACGGACAGCAGGTCAGCAAGGGTTGGAAATATCCGGCGGAATGAGTTGATCGGCAGGGCATGGGTGCGGATATGGCCGTTTGCGAAGTTTAGGGTGCTGTGAGCAATGTAAAAAGTCTTTCATAAAACACTGGAACAATATGCATACTTGTTGTATAATTATGCTCAATGTGATTTATTGTGTTGGATCATAACGCAGGCAAGATTTGAATTACCGGAGGATGAAGGATGGAAGAGAAGAAGGATACACTCATCGAGTTAAAGCACATTAAGAAAGTGTTTGAGGATGGGGTGACAGTGATAGAAGATCTGAGTCTGGAGATCAAAAAAGGGGAGTTCGTGACGCTGCTTGGACCGTCCGGCTGCGGCAAGACGACGATCCTGAGGATGATCGGGGGCTTCGAGAAACCCACGTCGGGGGAGCTTTTGCTGGACGGCAAGGACATCAGCGCGCTGCCGCCCAATGAGAGACCGATCAATACCGTGTTCCAGAAGTATGCACTTTTTCCGCATCTGAATGTGTATGATAACATTGCTTTCGGATTGAAATTAAAGGGCATAGATAAGAAAACCCAGGACGAGAAGGTGAAGAAGGTTCTGGAGATGGTGGATCTGGAGGGCTTTGAGAAACGTAGCATCAGCACGCTCTCCGGTGGGCAGCAGCAGAGAATCGCGATCGCCCGGGCTATCGTGAATGAGCCGGAGGTACTTTTGCTGGACGAGTCTTTGAGCGCGCTGGATTATAAGATGCGCAAGGAGATGCAGATCGAGTTGAAGGAGATGCATCGAAAGCTGGGGATCACCTTTATTTTTGTCACCCATGATCAGGAAGAGGCATTGACCATGTCGGACAAGGTAGTGGTCATGTCTGACGGAGATATTCAGCAGGTGGGAACGCCGGAGGATATCTATAATGAGCCGGCAAATCTGTTTGTGGCGGACTTCATCGGTGCCAGCAATATCTTCAAAGGGAAGATGGTGGGCGAGAAGCAGGTGGAGTTTGGCGGTGCAGTGTTTACCTGTGTGGATGACTATGCAGTGGATACAGTGATCGACGCGGTGGTACGCCCGGAGGATGTGGAGATCATGGGGCTCGGAAGCGGGCAGGAAAAGAGCAAGGCACAGCTGGAGGGCGAGGTGATCGCCTGCGACTTCAAGGGAATCTTCTATGTGACGGCGGTGAAGACGGACAAAGCAGAGATAGAGGTTCACAATCTGAAATCCTTCAAATCGGGAGACCGGGTGGGATTGTATATTGCGCCGGACAGCATTCACATTATTCCATATGATACATCCATCAACCATTATGAGGGCGTGCTGGAGAACTATCATGCGGGCTTGGGCTTCCTGATCCGGTTTGAGGACTTTATCCTGGATCACGTGGCGCCGCAGCGCATTTTTGCAGGGGCAGTGGAAACGCCGGAGGATACGGTAGACAGAGACAATCTGTTTGACGCAGACGGACAAAAGATTGAATGGGAAGGCAGGAAGGTGGTTGCCTCCTTTAAGCCGGAGGACGCAGTGCTGAGCGATGACGCGGAGGCAGGTTTTGTAGCAGGAGAGATTTTCAACTTTATCTTTATGGATGACTATTACCGGTATCGTGTGCGCAGTGAGTCCGAGGAGGATTATATTGTGAACGATGCGTATCTGTGGAACCATGGCGACCACGTCAGCGTGAACGTGCCATTGGAGAAATTTGTGTTTGAAGTGAAAGACTGATCGGAGGAAAAAAGATTGAAATATGCATTTTCAAGAAAACAACTGGCGATACCTTATGCGGTATTTCTGGTGCTGTTTGTGATATTGCCGCTGTTTGTGGTGCTGTCCTATGCATTCACGAACGGAGACGGACAGATTTCATTTCGTAATTTTGTAGCGTTTTTTGGAAGCTCAAAGACAGTGGGAACTCTGCTGTACAGTGTGGTGATCGCGGTGATCACGACGTGCCTCTGTCTGCTCATCGCATATCCCACAGCGTATATCCTGGCAAAAACGAAGATGAAGTCCGGGGATGCACTTTTGATGTTGTTTGTGCTGCCTATGTGGATCAATTTCACCCTGCGGATCACAGCGTTGAAAGAAATCCTGACGGTGTTGGAGGGCAATTTGGCCCTACATCCGTTCCTCAATACGATCGTCGGGATGGTGTATGATTTTCTGCCTTTTATGATATTGCCTTTATACAATGCGCTGGCAAAGTTGGATGACAGCTATAGGGAAGCCGCGCAGGATCTGGGTGCATCGAAGCGGTATGTTTTTTTGCGGGTGATCCTGCCTCTTTCGGTGCCGGGTATTGTTAGCGGTGTGACCATGGTGCTCCTGCCATCTATGACGAACTATGTGGTGCTGGATATGGTATATAACAGCACATATATCATGGGAAGTCTGATCGGCAGCTATTTCAGTTCCTATGACTGGCATAACGGATCGGTGATCTCCATTATTTTGTTGGTGATCATCGGTATCATCACCGTGATCTCGAACCGGTTTACGGAAGGGGAGAGTGACGGGAAAGTCAGTGTGCTGCGGTAGGCGGGGGAAGGAGAATGAAAATGAATAAGGTCTTGCGGAATACATGGATCTGGCTGGTGCTATTGTTTTTGTATGCGCCGATCTTGATCCTGATGTTTTACAGTTTCACAGATTCGACCATGATCGGTTCGGTACGGGGATTTTCTTTGGACAATTATGTGACACTTTTCACCACGGAGGAGTTGGTGGATATGATCGTGGGTACGATCACGCTGGCGATCGGGGTAGCGCTTTTGTCTACCATCCTGGGGACTGCGGGGGCAATCGGCAGTTTTTATTCCAGACGTAGGACAAGAACTTTGATTGAGCTGGCCAATCAGATCCCTGTGGTGAACGCGGATGTGGTGACGGGATTTTCGGTGTGTATCCTGATGATTGCAATCTTTCATATCAGTAAGGATACCTTTATTCCGCTGGTGATCGGACAGACGACGCTGTGTGTGCCTTTTGTGTATCTGTCGGTGCTGCCCCGTCTGAAGCAGATGGATCAGCAGATCTATGAGGCGGCGCTGGACCTGGGCTGCACGCCGGCGAAGGCGCTTTGGCGGGTGACGATTCCCCAGATCGTGCCGGGGATCACGTCGGGATTTATGACGGCGATCACACTGTCACTGGATGACTATTTCGTGGCGACTTATACGAAGCCGGCTACTTTCGATACCATCAGCACTTATGTGGTGAACGCCACCAAGGGCTCCCAGACGCAGATCAAGACGGCGCTGTGGGCGTTGTCCACCATCATCTTTTTGGTAGTGGTACTGGTGGTCGTGGGTGCGAACCGGGCGAAGGGCGGCACGGAGAAGCAGGAGTTACAGAGGTGATTTCATGAATCTAATATATAAAAGAGCAACGATAGATGATTTGGAATTCTTGGTAAAAACAAGGATAGAGGTATTGAGAGCGGCAAATCAGTTAGAAAACACTGTAGGCATGGAAGAGGTTGAACGACAATCACGGGAGTATTATATCAAGGCATTAAAAACGAATATGCACACGGCATATCTTATTTTTGACGATGATTTTTTTGTTGGTACAGGGGGAATAAGTTACTATGATGTAATGCCAACTTACCACAATCCAACAGGACAAAAAGCATATATCATGAATATGTATGTCAGACCTGATTACAGAAGGATTGGAATTGCGACAAAGACGCTTGATTTGCTTGTTAAAGATGCCAAAGATAGAGGAATAAACAGTATATCTTTAGAGGCGACAAAAATGGGGCAGCCGCTTTATAAGAGCTATGGTTTTACAAAAATGGAAAATGAAATGGAATTACTAAATTAGAAACTTTTTATATCAAAAGGAGTACAAGGTTGAGAAAGTCAAGACATGAGATAAATAGATATGCTATGATCGGTTTGCTGACCGGTGGATTGCTGTTAGGTTCGCTGCCGTTATTGTCCGGTTGTGGCGCTGCGGAGGAGGACGCAATCGTGCTCCGGGTGGCCAACTGGGAAGAATATATGGATGAGGGCGATTGGGACGAGGAGGATGCAGTCGAATTTTCGGACGGTACGATTTTGTGTCCGGAGAGCAGCCTGGTGGAGGATTTTGAGGAGTGGTATTATGAGACCTATGGGCAAAAGGTCAGGGTCGAGTATTCCACCTTCGGCACCAACGAGGAGCTTTATAATCAGATCACGATCGGAGATGTGTATGATCTGGCATGCCCGTCGGAGTATATGATCATGAAGATGATGACGGAGGGGATGCTGGAGCCGTATTCGGAGGCGTTTTATGACGCGGATATCCCGGAGAATTATTATGTGCGCGGGGTGTCGCCTTATATTGCGGGCGTGTATGGTGAGCTGTCCATCGGCGGAGAGGCTTTGAGCACCTATGCTGCCGGATATATGTGGGGCACGCTGGGCATTGTGTATAATCCGGAGAAAGTGACGGTGGAAGAGGCATCCACCTGGAAACTGTTGCTGAATGAGAAGTATGCGAAACAGATCACGATCAAGGACAGTGTGCGGGACGCATTTTTTGCAGGTGTGAGTATTTATCAGTATGATGATATCACTGCGGAGACATTCAGGCAGAGCGATACCTATGCAGGCGATATGTATGATAAGTTAAACGCTACGGATGCGGTGACGGTGGACGCGGTGGAGAATATCCTGAGCGCGATCAAGCGGAATGTGTATTCCTTTGAGACGGACAGCGGCAAGGCGGATATGGTGACCGGCAAAGTGCTGGCGAACCAACAGTGGTCCGGGGATGCGGTTTACACCATGGATCAGGCGGAAGAGGACGGTGTGGAGCTTTGTTATTCTGCGCCGGAGGAGTCCACGAATCTGTGGTTTGACGGTTGGGTGATGTTAAAGGACGGCATCTCGGAGGCGCCGGAGAAAAAGCAGGCGGCGGAGGCTTTTGTGAATTTCCTTTCCATGCCGGAGAATGCGGTGCGAAATATGATGTATATCGGGTATACGTCTGTGATCGCGGGCGGAGACAGCGAGAAGGTGCTGGATTACGTAAATTGGTGTTATGAGGCGGATCCGGAGGAAACGGATGAGGAGGATATGGTGGAATATGACATCTGCTATTTCTTCGACAATGAGGATGCTGTGATCATGACCAGTGAGGATCAGACCAGAAGGCAGTTGTTCGCTCAGTATCCGCCGGCCGAGGTCATGGACAGGAGCGTGATCATGGCGTACTTCGATGCGGAGGGAAATGAGCGGATCAACCGTATGTGGACCAATGTGAGGTGCTTTGATTTGAAGAGCTGGTGGGAAGGACTGGCAAAATAAATTTCATAAAGAGACGCCTGCTGCCACCGGGTAGCAGGAGACACGTCATACCTTTATCGTCAGGTCACAGCAGATAAAGGTGTGGCGTTTTTTTATTTTCTGAAGTATTTTTGGTGACAGAGTGAACATTTTCCTGTACGGTTACAATAATCAAATGTAAGGTGTAACCCAGGGCGCCCGGGGAAACCGGAATGAAATGCAACACAAAAGCGTGCAGCACGAGGAGAAGATTCGGTGACAATCGAGGAACTGGAAACTTGCGTGGACATATATGGCAGGGAACTCTATGCTTTTTGCAGGTATCTGACAGGCAGTGTGCCGGACGGAGAGGACTTGTATCAGGAGACCTTTCTGACCGCCGTGTCGAAGCTTCAGAAGATCAATATCAGCGAGAATCCCAAGAGCTATCTGATGTCCATTGCAGTCAATCTGTGGAAAAATAAAAAGCGGAAAGCAGCCGGCAGAAACCGCCTGATGTGCTTTGAAAGCGTGGAGCAGCGGGCAGAGGAGGGCGAGGAGGCTGTGGACGGGAAAAACCCTCTGCCGGAGGATGTGATGCTCAAGGCGGAGGAACAGGAGCTGGTGCGGAAATGCGTGGAGACATTGGCGGAAATGTATCGCGTCCCCATCTGTCTGCACTATATTTCACAGCTCTCCACAAAGGAGATTGCGGACATCCTGAAGGTGCCGGAGGGGACGGTAAGGCGCAGGCTTTTTATGGGCAGGAAACAGATCAAAAAGAAACTGGAGGAGTGCGGTTATGACAGATGAGAGATTGGAGCAGCTTTTGACAGATTATGTAATTCCGGAGGCACCTGACAGCAAGGTAAATGAGCGTTTGAAAGCGCAGATGACAGAGGCTTTTGCCGACAGGGAAAGGAAGGAAAAACAGAATATGAAGAAGTTTGGTTTGAAGAGAACAGCTGTGTTGGTGGCAGCGGCATGCATGGCATTCGGAGCAATCGGGGTGGCGTCCACGGGGCGCGCTTATGTCACAGGAGGTTCTATGCCGGGCGAATACACGGTATTTTCAGAACTTGAGAAGGTGGAGGCAAAGACAGGGCTGGATGTGAGGGCTGTAGAAAAGTTTTCGAATGGATATCAGTTTAAGGAGATGTCTGTTATGCATGAACAGGATCATACGGAAAATGGTACGGTGATTGGAGATTATGCGGGAATTTCCATTCAGTACGAGAAAGAGGGAGCGTATGATCTGAGCCTTTGTATGGATGATGTGGAGCATGCGGAAGGGGCTGAGGCCAGGGAGGCTGTGGCACAGCAGGAGATTGCCGGTCTGACGGTGAAATATTATCTGGATACTTACAAATGGGTTCCGGCAGGGTATGAACTGACCGATGAAGACAGGGCAAATCTGGAGAAAGACAATTATTTTATTTCCGAGGGAGTAGATGAGGTCTCCGTAAATCAGGTTTGTTGTGTGATCTGGGAGCAGGATGGGGTATTCTATGATCTGCTCTGCACAAAGGGAGAAGTGCCCGCAGAGGAAATGTTTGCGATGGCGGCGGAGATCATCGCACAATAAATTTGTGAAAGAAGCCTTTGGGTGAAAGCCTGAGGGCTTCTTTTGCGTTC
The DNA here is from genome assembly GCA_002368865.1 of Lachnospiraceae bacterium UBA3821. GTDB lineage: Bacteria > Bacillota > Clostridia > Lachnospirales > Lachnospiraceae > Acetatifactor. The sequence goes on from DFDT01000134.1 coordinate 12,561, forward strand.
TGCGGACAATGCGCAGGGTGACATACTTGCAATTTACAGGGAATCCGATATAATTACTTATGGGGATTGCAGTTTGGGGATAGAGAGGCAGTGAAATGAGTAAAAGAAAGAAAAAAGGGATCATAGGACTAATATTGATCTTGCTGTTTGCGGGTATGGTGATCTGCGCAGTGGTGTCAATCAATCATTATTTTGACCA
>DFDT01000004.1:0-3330 GCA_002368865.1 Lachnospiraceae bacterium UBA3821
GTTTTGAAAAAACAGACGACCTTTTCCTGGTTTTTGCACGGCGGAGGCCAGGGGAGGTTCTCCGCGAACCAGCTGTCGATCTCCAGATACAGGTCCTTGTCCTCTCCTTCCATCACCTTATCCTGAATCATCTGCATGCACATACTGAAGATTCCTTTGGCATACATGGTATTTTCCGCAAGCTCGAGTCCCTGAATCCGGCAATACTTGTAATTAACCATTGACATCCGCATTACCGCCTTTCTCTTATGTCCGGGTAAACCCGGGTGGATACACTATACACTTTTTAAGATAACCGCAGGATCTCAGTGCCCTGAGGCACATCATCTATATTGAAAATATAAAGCATAATGGGCCTGTTTACAAGAAAAGGTGTCTGCAGGTCCTTATTTTTTCCATCCCCCCCCGGGTCAAAGCCACATTTCCCATCCTGCAGCGAAGTCTCCCTTTAACTCTTTTTTCATGATCTTTTGTGTGTTTTTTTCAAATATCTTTTTCGTAAATAATGTTCAATTATTGATGATTATTAAAAGTATTATTGTATAATAGTAACAACTAATCTTTTTATTCATTTTCAGAAGGAGGAATCGTTATGAAACGCTATTTGAAACAGTTGATCTGCGCATTGGCTATACTCTGCCTGGCAGCCGGATTCGCGCCCGTTCAGGCAGAAGCTGCTACCACCATCAAAGGACAATACAGGATCCATACCATAGAGCAGAAGAAATGGTATACTTACAATTATTCAGAGAAATATCAGGACTACTATAAATTCACAGTTCCGTCCACAGGATATATCAAACTGGATCAGGATACAAGCAAGACCACAAGCCACCACAATGCTCCCAGATTATCAATCGAAACCAATTATACCGATGCCGGTATAAGGACAATGAATGTCTACAACGACACAAGTTACATTGCCCTGCCCAAGGGAACCTATTATATTTACGCATCTCACGATAAAATGCGGTTCAAATATGAATTCGTAAAACAGGCCCGTACTTCCAACTACTGCATGGCAAAGGCTGAGGCATTGAAGGCCGGCAAAAACAAGATGCTGGTATTTGACTACGGATATGAATTCACCAAGTGGTATAAAGTAGACCTTACAAAGAGCAAAAGGATCAGAATCTGGGCGGCCTCAAAAGACGGATATGGTGATTTTACCCCCATCGTAATCGACAAAGACGGGGAGATGTACGATGTTACTTTCCTCTATGCGAATAAGTCCCAGACTGAGGTTCTTCCCAAAGGAACTTACTACATTTTGCTTTCCCGTGATCTGCAGGCAAACAGACGCCACCACAGAAACGCAAAAGGCTATTATGTGGAACGTACTGTCTCCTTCACATGGAATGTTTATTGATATTCCTTTTATAGGGTAGAGTCGGCCGCGCCGCCCTCTGCCCCCGACCGGCCCGTGTCCGCCGCATGACGGAAGAATATATTGCACAGGCCGTGACTGCCGCAGGGCGGAAAAATTCATTGCACAGACCGTGTCATAAACAAAAATGCGCCGGGCTTCCGGCGCATTTCTTCTGTCCCTGCCGCTTCTTACTGGCAACGGTCATTTCCGGCCGCTTCCTGCTGACAGCGGTCATTTCCGGCCGCTTCCTGCTGGCAGCAGTCATTCTCATTTCTCTGTTTTGACATTGACATAAATGTCTCCGACAGCCTTCTCCTCAACAGAAAAGCCAATCATGTAGCTGCCGGGCTCAATCTCGTAATAATCTGTAACCCCGCCATTCCCGTCAAATGTGTAGTCAATCGTTGCCGGGTGATCCTCCTTTACCGGAGCGGCATTCACGTCATTTCCTCCGGCTGTCACCGTGACATGTACTCCGCCTTCTTTGAGTTGGTTATCAATGGAGAGATACTGTCCTTCGCCGATTGTGATGCCGGAGCCTCCTGCCACACCTTTGTTGTTTCCATAAAAGTGTGCGACAAGGCCGTCATCCGTGACATCGATAAATGTTTTGCTCTCCTCGTCCTCTTCCTTTCTGCTCCCGCATCCTGTCAGAGCTGCCATTGTCAGGATCAGCATCATCAAGGCAAAAACAGAAATGACCCGTCTGGACATATGTATTTTCATAGTATATCTCCTCTCCTTTCCTGTCGATCTACAGTTTCTGCCAGTCATACCTTAATCAAATCGTTGTACTCGGGTTTTTCGCGAAAAACACCTCGCGTTTCAGGTGGGTCTGAACTGTAACATCAAATCCGCTTTGCCTCTGAAAAAAGAGCATACTGCCTTTTGAAAGTGAGCCGGGTATAATAGCATAATGAAACGGGAATTATGAAGCTTTAATCAGTCAGTTCAAAATGGCGGTCCAGAAAAGCAAATCTCCGGCGGATCCATTCTTTCATATCCTCAACTGCGTCTGCGGGATCCTGATCCTGGGGCCATCGCTGCATCTCGCGTAAGAGTGCGCCGCTGGTGCGGAGTTCTTCCAGTGCGGTGTCCGCCAGTCCGCAGAGATAGTCCTCCGTGATGCCTTTCTCCCTCCAGAGTGACCAGAGCTCATTGGTCCTCTGCTTTATACTGCTGTCAGCAGTCCGAAAAGCGCCATAATCGTAGGTGCAGTCATAACCGTAGTCATATCGTTCAACTCTTTCCATACTGAATTCAGTTTGTCTCTTTTCAACAGGTTTTATTGAATGGTCGCCGAAGGTGTAATTCAAATCCCAGGTGTCCCGGTACAGAACATAGCGCAGACCCTGCGAATCAGGATCGCTGTTTTGATCCATGGTGCCGGCAGGATCCATTCCTTCTTTTACCTTTTTTGCGATCAGGATAGAATTTTTCCAGGTGTTGTCCGGCGCCTGAACCAGGCTGCAGAAAAGGTTGAGCTGAATGATGCTGTCGCGGTCATAGCCGATCCCGGCTTCGGCCAGAGTGGAAAGATCACGCGTCTTGAAACAGAAACGGTGAAAGGCCTCCATCGGTTCCCAGTCCGAGCTTTCTGTCCATTGATTCGGGTAAATCATACGGACAGAAGCACCGCCGCGCCCGTTTTCTATTTCCGTTTCACCCGTCCTCTGACTGTACAGGGACAGATAGTCAAATTCCCATGGCCACTGGCGTATTTTGTAGAGGAGGTCTCCATCGGAGAGACCGAGTTGTCTGCCGTCCAGCGGCTCCGTCAGCCCGTAGACTCCGTGGTAGGATCCATTGAGCAGCAGCTCCACATACTGCATGCGGGAGGAGGCAATGAAGCTTCCTGTCACAGCTGACGTTTTTTCCCACAGCTGGTAGCCGGTTTTCTCCCGCACTCTTGACATGTCCGAATACATGGGATTCAGGATCCAGTCATCGTCCTTGCGCAT
>DFDT01000004.1:3395-4650 GCA_002368865.1 Lachnospiraceae bacterium UBA3821
CCCAGGATGCTCTCCTTCCGCTGTTCTCCGTTTTTATCCTTCAGGGCTACCTTCCAGGGCTTCTTATCCATGGTCGCCGCAAAATTCCCGCGGACATGGAAACTGCAGAGAGAGGTCAGAGCAGTCCCGGACGCGGCGTTCGCTGTACCTTCGCTGTCCAGCGCCGTCATCATTTTTCCCAGATATTCCGCAATGCCGGACGGAGCTTTCCCCGAGCCTGAATCTGTACGGGTTCCGGCCACTGCAAATGCCTGAAGCGGAAATACAGTTATCTGCCCGAAGTGGTCCTCCTTTTCTACGATTTCCTCCCCGTCCGTCTGGTCAATCATAAGGAAGGGCAGTCCTGACACCGCCACTGAAAACGCAATGCTCTCATCCTCTTTCTGCAGGACGGCCTCAAACAGGTGTCCTTCTTCCATAGCTGCGGGGAGATTTTCTGCCATCCTGTCCTCCAGATACCAGATTTTATCGCTCTCTGAAGCCGGTTTCAGGCCGGCCAGAAGGCTTCCCCAGACAGCCCGGCTCTGCTCCGGAGACAGTTCTTTATCCCCTGCGGTCATGTTTTCTATGCAGCAGGGCAGATACACTATGCCTGTCGAATAGTCCACCGCTGCCGCTCCTCCGATCCAGGACAGATCATCGGGGGACAGGCTGTTTCCACTCCCCTTCTCTTTCATCTTCACGAAGTTATCGGCGGCCAGAACGCTGTCAAGAACCCTCCCGGCTGCTGATCCCGGCGAGGTTCTCTCCTGAACCGTGGTTACCGGAGAACGATTCTGGAAAACAGGGAATCCGCCTCCATATGTATCATCTGGCTGATTATTATTTGTCCGGGTATCATCCGACTGATTATCATTTGTCTGCTTATCACCTGACAGCTTTTTACCTGCTTCCCCTCGAAAAGTGTTCTCCGATGTTCTCCGGGTACCGGCATATATACAAATCAACAATCCTGTCATCACTAAACAGACGATGACTGCTATTTTCCTTACCATCTTTTCTCACCATCTCCGTACAGGAGCCCTGCTCCCGTTCTTTTTTCAGGACGTTACTCCATGTCCCGGCAATTATTATCCAATTATTATCATGGAAATGCTTTGCTCATTTTCTGTTTTATGATACACCGAATTCCACTCCCTGTAAAAGAAAAATGAGTCAGAAGGAACTGTTCTTCAGCGTTCTTTCTGACTCATTTTTACTCTCCACGCCCTATCGGGGGCGTGGAAAGTAACTTGCCTGTCATTATAGATTAAAT
>DFDT01000004.1:4762-6077 GCA_002368865.1 Lachnospiraceae bacterium UBA3821
AGCCTGTCAGGCTTTCAGTTCAAAATCCTGTTTTCCGTGCTTGCACCAGGGGCAGGTCCAGTCCGTGGGAAGATCCTCGAAAGGAACGCCTTCCTCTTCTTCATCATACTCATAACCGCAGATCTTGCAGACCCAGACCTTGCCGGCCTTCTTCTCTTCCACTTTCTGCGGCTTGGGCTTCACATTTGCCTGGTAATAGGTGTATGTGATCGAAGCCTGGTCGGAGAGAATCTCCCCGTCAATCACTTCCGCGAGGAAAAGGGTGTGTGTGCCCAGATCCAGGGACTGCTTCACCTCACAGGACAGATAGGCGTTTGCGCCCTTTGTAATAAAAGGTATGCCGTTTGCCGCTGTCTTTGCGTCCGCAAAATCCGCAAACTTGTCCACATCCCTGCCGCTCTGGAAGCCGAAATGTTTGAAAGTATCAAACGTCACACTCTCATCAAGGAAAGAAACGTTGAATTTTCCGGTCTTCTTTACCATCTGCTCCGTGTAGTTCTGTTTGTTGACAGTGATAGAAATCACATTCGGAGTTGAGGTCTGCTGCATGGCAGTATTGATAATACAGCCGTTGGACTTTTCTCCGTCCTTTGCTGTCAGGACAAAAAGCCCATATGTCAGTTTAAACATAATCGAGTTATCCATTGTTGTCTCCTTTCCAATTGTCTGATCCGTCATCGAATAAAGTTTGTGAACACCTTCTGCTCAGCCGCAGGTTCCTGCACGCCCGCCTTTTTGCCGGCCTCGATGCACTGGAGAAGCCAGGCCATATTTCTGCCCAGTGTGTGCATGATCTGCAGGCCTTCCTTGTCCTCCATGACATCTTTTGGTGAAAAGCCATGAACCATGGGCCAGTAATTGGAGGTCACAAGAGGCATCTCGCAGTACTGGATGTATTTGTTGAGTACATCCAGGGTCGCCGTCGTGCCCGCGCGTCTTGCGGAGGCGATCGCGGCGCCGGGTTTGTGGCGGAGGTCATCTCCCGCTGTCCAGAAGAGCCTGTCGAGGAAAGCAACGACTTCACCGGAAGCGGATGCATAATAGACCGGAGAACCGATCACCAGTCCGTCCGCCTCTTTCAGCCTGGCGGCAACATCCTTCACGGCCGCGTCAATATTTCCGTTCATCGCGTCTTTGCCGATGTGAACGATTTCCGAATCGATTCCCGCCGCTGTCAGTTCCTTCGCGATCTCGGAAAGAGCCGTGAAAGTGCATCCTTTTGCGTTCCTGCTTCCATTGAGCATTAAAACCTTCATATTCTTTCAGTCCTCCTTGTACATGGTAGTGTTTTTTTCTTCAGTGCCTTGGGCAGCTG
>DFDT01000094.1 GCA_002368865.1 Lachnospiraceae bacterium UBA3821
ACGGGACAGCTATTCCATATCCCGGCAAGCACCCATTGTATGAGATAAAAAATGCCATCTGCCGCAGGAATTCACCTGTTGCAGATGGCATCTTCTCCATCATCTTTAATATACAGTTTTTCCCGAGAATAGCATCCGACCTTTGGTTTAGTATGCTATCCGATCCACCACTCCGGCGTCAGTTCCCCGAGTGTCACCACTTTAAGGAGTATCTTCTTATATTCAGATTTATCCTGACATTTGTCCCGACATTCATCGTTTCCTCCGCAGTTTCAACTCAAAGCTGCTTCTATCCTTCAATATCATTTCATCGGCTCTTCACCTGCATCCTCTGATAGGAAACATACGTGATCGGAACCGCGGCGGCAATCAGAAGTGGATACAGGATCCCTGCCGCCTGAAAGACATTGAGGAAATGACTCCCTATGCTGAACAGACGGTACTTCGAAAACGCGTAGTACATCAGGAAATTCGTGGGGCGAATGGACCAGAGCTGTGAGATGATCCCCAGGCTGTCCGGAATGTTGAATATCCCGAGGAGAAAGATCCCGATCTGCACGGCCAGTACGCCTGTACTGCTGCCAAGTGTCTGCGACAGGAGCATGGTCACGGCAGCAAATACCATCGCCAGCACAAGCGCCAAACCGATAAAGATGAGGATCCCTTGACCGACCGTAAGATCCCAGGCCGTACTCTGGATCACCATGAGGAGCGGCGCATCCCATCCCCCGTGGCCGAAGGTGATCAGGCAGACGGCCAGATTCACGCCAAGAACAATGGCCATTTCCAATATTCCCACCGTAATGCCTGCAAACAGCTTGGCAAGGGATACCGGTTTCCTGCCGTTTCTTGTGCTCAGGATCATCGCGTCCGTCCGGTGCGAGACTTCCTCGCTGAAAACACCGGCAAGGCTGACGACAATGAGCAGGAACACAAACCAGATATACACAAAAAACATCTGGATAAAACTACTGTAGCCACGCGCATACCCATAAGCAAACGGAACGCTCTGCCTGTCATATTTTTCTGACCAATACTCTGTTTCTTCCTCACTCAGGCCATCCCGTGAAAAACCATACTCCAGGTTATCCCTCACGGCCTGATAATACTCCGCCGCATCCGATTCCATGAGCAGCCTGTTCGGATCTTCCGCATCCTGAAACTGCGTATAAAGCTTTGAAAGCAGATCCTCATAACCCAGTTTCTCCGCAGCGAACCAGACCCCGCGATATTCTCCGGACCCGGTCGTTTCCGCATACGGAAGATCCTGTTTGTCTTTCAGGAATTCTTTCATTTCCGTACGCATCCTCTGAAGCAATGCATCATCCAGTTTTTGACCTGTGATTTCTTCGCTGGTCTTTTTCTGCTGCTGATAAAACTCATACGCTGACATCGACGTTCCATCGGGGAAATCATACCGGCCGCCGATCCCGAAAGGAAGGACATTCGATATTCCTGCTATAATCAGTAACGTCATCCCGATCACCAGCGTGATCCAGATCGCCCGTTTTGACAGGATCTTCTTCAGTTCCGTTTTATATAAGCTTCCATAATTATGCATTTTCTGCCTCCTCGTCAAACTCCTTCAGGTAAAACTCTTCCAGATCCATCCCGATCCCGTGGGGCGTCCCGTCATAGATGAACTGTCCGTCTTTCATCATCAGGATCCGGTCCGCGATATGCTCCACATCCGATACGATGTGCGTGGAGAGGATGACGATACTGTCTTTTCCGAGCTCCGCGATCAGGTTGCGGAAACGCACACGTTCTTTTGGATCAAGGCCGGCAGTCGGTTCGTCCAGAACCAGTATCTTCGGATCGTTAAGCACGGCCTGTGCGATCCCGAGGCGCTGCTTCATTCCGCCGGAATAGGTTTTGATCTTCTTTCCGGCTGCCGACTCCAGGCTGACGATCCTCAGAAGCTCCGCGCATTTTCTTCTGGCTGTGTGCTTATCCAGGCCCTTAAGGGCCGCCAGATACATCAGGAAGTCCTTTCCGGTAAAATCCGGATAATAGCCGAAATCCTGCGGAAGGTAACCGAGCGCATCGCGGTACAGCTCTTCCGAAGCGTCCAATGTGCCCCCGTCCTTAAAGCTTATCGTTCCTCCCGTCGGCCTTAAGATCCCGCAGATCATGCGCATCAACGTCGTCTTTCCGGCACCGTTCGCGCCGAGAAGCCCGATGACACCCGGCCGAAATACAGTAGAAATCCTGTCGACCGCGATTTTGTTCCCGTATTGTTTTGATACTCTGTCTAACACAAGTTCCATGATGTCTTCTCACTCTCTTTCATGTAAATTCCACACTCTCTGATGATCGCCAGCAGGACAAGCAGCATCATGCCCGTAACCGCCTGGACAGATACACTGTCTTTCAGCTGCATCCGGATGAAAACCGCAGGCAGGAGGCACACCACCGATCCGACCGCAATCACAGCATAGACACTTTCCAAACGATGCCATTTCCGTGTGATCATCAGGCCGATGTATACATTCAGCAGGTAGGGCACGGCGGTCATAAGCAGCATCACATGGGGCTCCGCATGCAGGCAGGACGCCTCCCAGATCGCCGCGGTTGCCAGCACGACAAGGCTGAAAGAACCCAGTATCAGCAGGCGGATCAAGCGCACAAACGGATAGGAAAACCGGCTCGCCATCTCCAGCTCTTCCATGTGATACCGCTCGGACCGTCCCATTGCTGTCACCGGCACCAGTGCTGCGGCCGGTATCAGACCCCCCAACACCCAAGACACCTGCGGATCTTCTGTCAGCCAGCCGGCATACATGAGCAGGCAAAGAAAGATCCCGGCTATTATGCTTCGAATTCCCATGTGCTGCAGTTCGATTCGCAGGATACTGCCAAACTGCAAGGAACGTTCTTCATAACGCCTGACAAAACGTCTCTGCCTGTCCGACTCATTCATCTGATAAGCCATTTTCAACTGTTTTTTCAACTCTTTATCTGTCATAGCAGCACCTCATGTCAGCTCCTTTTTCAGAAGTGCAAGACCTTCTTTTAATCTTCGGTGAACAGCAAACCGGGACATACCGACGACCTTGCCGATATCCGCCGCAGACAGTTCGCTGACATACCGCAGTGCGATGATTTCTCTCAAGTCATCTGGCAGCTTATCCATTGCCTCTCGAACAGCTTCCTGAATAATGACTTCTTCCGGCCCATATCGGCTGCCTGCTTCCGGCTCCGTGCATTCCTCAATACTGACATGCACCGGCTTCCGGAATTCATCCATACACAGATTTCTGGCTATGGTATACAGATAAGCCATTTCTCTTCCTGTATCCCTGTAGGAATGGCTTTGCCAGAACCTTAAGTATGACTCCTGCACAATATCTTCAGCGAGGTACCGGTCTTTTGTTTTCACGAAGCAATACCGTAGGAGTCGGCTGTATTGCTCTTGTAAATCCATGGATTTTTGCCTCCTCTGTATATATAACGGAGCTGTAGACGATTTGTGCGCAGAATTTCTATAACAAAAACAAACACCCGGCAAAATATGCCCGGATGCCTGTATTTCCCTGTACTTTTCAGTTGTTGACACTTATGGGATGCGCCTGCGTCACAAAGATCATCCCGTCATACAGCTCTGAGGGAACCTGCCAGACCCGATAAGCATACGGAAGGATTCGAAACACAATTCCGTTAAGACCATCCATCGGATTCTCCCCGAGGTTGCCCATAAAGATGTATCCGTTCACCATTTCTGCCAACCCCACATCAGCGGGAATAGTCGAGAAATCCAGCCAGGAAAAATCATAACCGTTTTTACGGGAAGCCTTCGCAAGCGGATCTCTCGAATAAAATGTCCTGTTCACACGTTTTCCGGAGCTTGTCGGAAAATTACATGTCGTCTTATAGAAGTCTGTCCCTATGGCGAAGTATGCATTTCTTCCGATCCTGTCCGTCAACAGATTCCCCATAACCTTATTTTCACCGCCGACATATGTGCCTGACTGCTCCATATGACCGTTATGTCCCGTAATGAAGATCCTGTCATTCCCCCTTTTCTCTTCCTGTGCGAGGATCCACATCGTATTGTCCGCCATGTACTGGTCGCGGATCCCGTTGGCGTCCGCGAAATTCTCTTCATACGCCTTTTCCATCGCCTGATTCTGCAATAAAATGTCCGTCAGATGCACCGCTGTATCCATGGCCTGATCCGTGTCGGACGCGAGGTTTCTCTCTGATAACTCCTGATTGAGCTTAGTAAGAAACGATACCCTTTCCTCGCGATTATATAAAGCAGACCATTCCTCACCGTCCCGGAGTATCTCCAGTTCTGCAGTATCATGACCCAGGCTCTTCAATTCTTCCAGAAGGAATTGATAGTTGTATTCTGTTTGCTGCATATCAAACCCATAAAACCGGATATCATCTCCTTCGGCAGCAGTCTCGTTATAGCTGCGCATCCAGGAAATCAGATCCTCCATTTCATCGGTCCGGTAGATGGCAAACCCAATCGCGGCAGCAGCCTCTTTTGCTGTACCATCTCCACCATGAATATAACGGTTGACTGCCTCGCACCCACCGTAATCGCCCTCCAGGGCAAACGCCCGGACGCCATATTGTTCCACCATGATCTGAAACACATCCAGTTTCAGTTGCTGAAATTCACGGTTTCCGTGTGTCGCCTCTCCCAGCGCAATGATTCTTGTATTATCAGGAATTGCTATCTCAGAAATCTGTCCTGCATATGCGGCAAATTCTTTAGGATCTGCACTCTCCCCGGTTCCAAATCCGCCAAAATGGGAAAATACAGTCCCTGTAAGAACCAGCACGGCAAGAATACATAAGATAACAATTCTTCTGATCGCTACATGTTTCTTTTTCTTTATGCCCATGTCTTTCATTTTGTTCCTCCGCGTCGTATCTGTGGGGTTTTTGGATATTTCCACAACTCCTTCAGCGGTACGATTCTTTCCATTTTTTCCGCACGTGCCCATTCCGGCACACGATCCATATCATTTATATCGATTCTCTCCATCCATCGAATTTGTTCTCTGAAATCCATCTCGCTCTCCCTTTGTCTGGCAATCCGTATCTCCCAGTCATCGCGTCGTAGTTCCTGTTATTATTCATTCTGATCATTATTAGCTCCTTTCTTTTGCGTCCAATCGTTCGTTAGTATGCACCGTGTAAATTTGCCGGATACCCTGAAAAGATATCCGGCGGATGTCCATGCTGTTTATTGCCGCATGTCTTTTCTTCTACTCAGCTGTTTCTGCTGCATCACAGATTATTCCCGGAGAGGTTTGCGGAGTCATCGTCGCCCCAAATCCAGAAAACAATCTCCTCACCCCAATGCATACCGAGATAAATCTCATCGCCATCATGCAGAATATCAAAATCTGTCGTCATATGGCTTTCATCAACCGTTCTTGTCAGCGATGCCGTCAGCAAAGACCCGTCAACCACGAATGTACCCTCGCCGCCTTCAGCACCGATAAACCAACTCATCTGTCCGCTGCTGCGGATTTCCATACTTGCACCGAATTCCGCATAGCATTCGAAAAGGTCTGAAAAGTCGGAAAGATTATTTCGGATAGGATCCAGATGCCATGGCCCCGCCAAGTCAGATACTTTTGCAGAATCATCCGGTATTTCCGGACTTTCTATGCTTTTGTCTCCATTCTCTCCCTGAAGGCTGTCGCTACGTGAGCTGCCGGCACTGGTATTACTGGTGACAGTATTAACCGTTCCATATTTACATGCCGTCAGTGTACAAAGCAGTACCAATAATAGAATCAAACCCGTAAGCTTCTTCAAAGTCTGTCAACTCCATTCATTATTCGTATTCATAACCAGCCTCATGGACGGCCTACCGTTCGCTCCTGCTTGTCCATGCCACATAGCCGGTAGCGGCCTGACAAATTCCAAAAATGAAGAAGGCTGTGGACATGAAATTAAGCGGGAACATATAGAACTGGATGCAGATCCAGAGCATCAGGGTAATCCCAAATATCCCACCGAGGGCCACGCCGAGTTCCTTCTTCCTCAGAAGCAGAACTGCCGCTGTCAAGTTGGTCAGTCCGTTCACGATCAGCAAGGCGATACCCGAAAACAGAAAATTCTGAAAGAGCACATCCGCAAAAGGCAACTTTTGAAAGAACGGAAGCATTGCGTCCATATGCAGCGCCTTTCCGCTGGGATCAATAATCATGCTGAGACCCCCAGCTACAGCGCCGATTCCAATAAAGAGCGTCCAGAAAATCAGCCATTTTCGGGCTTTTTCATATCGTGAATAATTGGTTTTAGAGTGTTCTTTCATTCGATGCCACCTCACATACCGTATATTTATTGTGCGTTTTATTCAACATGCGATGCCAGTCGTGTCATTGGTTTAACCGGATAACTTGCGGTAAAACGTATAATGCTGCGCTTCTTCAAATCCAAGCTTCTCGTAAAAGAGCAGATCGGAAATAACATACGCCTCT
>DFDT01000126.1 GCA_002368865.1 Lachnospiraceae bacterium UBA3821
ACAGAGATCAAGGTGCCCGGTCCCGGCAAGGCAGAGTTGGTGTTTACTGCAGAGGACGGCACTGAGACCAGAGAGCTGATCCACAATTTCACCGGCGCAGGCATCATCCAGGGAATCCACAATACCGAGAAATCTATTTCCAGTTTCGCGAGAGCATGCTTCGGCTATGCCATCGACACCAAGCAGGATCTGTGGTTTGCCACAAAGGATACGATCTCCAAGAAGTATGACCACACCTTTAAGGATATTTTCCAGGAGATTTACGACAACGAGTACAAGGCAAAATTTGAGGAGCTGGGCATCGAATATTTCTATACACTGATTGATGACGCAGTGGCCCGCGTGATCCGCTCTGAGGGCGGTTTCATCTGGGCGTGCAAGAACTATGACGGTGATGTGATGTCCGACATGGTGGCTACAGCTTACGGCGATCTGTCCATGATGACGTCCGTGCTGGTTTCCCCCAGCGGTGTGTACGAGTATGAGGCAGCGCATGGAACCGTGCAGCGCCATTATTACAAGCACCTGAAGGGCGAGGAGACCTCCACCAACTCCATCGCGACGATCTTTGCGTGGAGCGGTGCTTTGAGAAAGCGCGGTGAGCTGGATAATATCCCGGAGCTGATGACTTTCGCGGACAAGCTGGAGCAGGCCTGCATCAAGACCGTGGAGGACGGCAAGATGACCAAGAGCCTGTCCATGATCTCCACCTGCGAGAACCCCGTGATCCTGAACAGTCTGGAGTTCATTCAGGCGATCCGGGAGACGCTGGATACTTTGTTGTAAGACAGCTGGCGTAATATATTTTACCGTAAAGCAATTTAAAACGAAATAGGACGCACCACGCATAAGGCCAAGCCTGTTGCGCGGTGCGTTTTTACAGAGGGGGCGGCTTCTGATATGAATGTAGCTGTTTTATCCGATATTCACGGGAATCACCTTGCGCTTGAGGCGTGTATAGATTATTTGGAAGACAAAAATATTGATGCATTTTTCTTTTTGGGAGATTATACAGGGGAGTTTCCCGGAATAGAGCAGACAATGCAGATGATATATAAGCTGCAGGCAGAGAAACGATGCTATTTCCTGAGGGGAAACAAAGAAGACTATCAGCTTATGGGGTTGGGACAGGGACATCCGGAATGGGATGCGTATCCCAGCACAATTGGCATGCTTCGATATGCCGAGGCGCATCTCACCCAAAGGGACTTGGAATTTTTTAAAAATCTGCCGATCACATTGACAATAAAATTGGAGGGAATGCCGGAAATTGTAATCTGCCATGGTTCTCCGAGAAAGGTAAACGAGAAGTTTTTGGAAAGTGATAAGCTGATTGAGGAAGTGTTGGCAGAGGTTGAGGCGGATTATATTATCTGCGGACATACCCACAGGACAGCGGAAGTCACCAGAGGAACAAAGCATATCTGGAATCCGGGTTCGGTCGGGATGCCTAGCGATGTGCCGTACGGATTTCGGTTTCTGATCCTGCATGGCGATGACGGTAAATGGATACCGCAATTTGTATTTTTGAGAGCCAATACGGAACAGATTCTTCAGAAAATGAGGCAGGCAGGTTTATTTGAAATTGCGCCTTATTGGACAAGACTTACAGAATATATGGTTAGAAACGGGAATGGGAAGCATACCCATGGGAGTGTCCTGAACAGGGCGATGGAACTCTGTAAGGGAAAATACGGAAAATGTGTGTGGCCGAAGGTGCCGGAGGAATGTTTCAGGCAGGCGTTTGAGGAATTGGAACAGGGATGATCTGGGGAGGGCTTGCGGATGAAAAAGAGATTGTTAAAAAAGGGAGTTTTGGCTGGAACGATTTTTACGGCGGCGTTGAATTTTAATGCCTGTGCTTACGGACCGCCTGGAGGAATGTATATGCCGGAGGATACCACGTCGGAGCATACGAACCTTTCCGAAGAGGTGGAAAGTTCTGAGATGACGTCCGCAGATAGCGGTGAAAAGGAAGAAAACGAAGAAAACGAAGAGAGCGGCGAGAGCATAGAAAGCAGCTTCTTGCAGGACTCGGATTTCGATCCTTCGCGTAATTTTGAAGCGACGGTCTACGGCCCTCCGGAGGTATTCCGGTAATTTGCAGTATATTATATTGGTTGATCTATATTGGGTGATTTTATGGAAATCATTAAAGTAAAACATTTGGAACAATTACATGATTACAGGCAACAGCTGCGCAGGTCTCCAAGACTGCGCAGACTTTTTCTGGAGTTGACGCTGCGGTGTAATGAGAATTGCCTGCATTGCGGCAGCCGCTGCGGCGAGGCAGGGAACCGGGCTTTCTGGCAGTCCGGTCAAATCAATGCTGATACAGCAAAGACAGAACTGTCCACGGAGGACTATCATGCTTTCCTGGACAAAGTGAAAGCAGACTTTGCAGAGGCGCTTCCCATGTTGTGTATCACCGGCGGAGAACCCCTGCTGCGGCAGGATTATTTTGAGATTATGGAGTATGCTCACAGGCTGGGGTTTACCTGGGGGATGACCAGCAACGGCACTCTGATCACAGAAGAGGTGGCCAAAAGACTGAAGACTGCGGGAATGAGTACAATCTCCGTGAGTATTGACGGGACGGAAGCCATCCATAATACATTCCGCCGCAGCAAGGACGGATTTGCGCGGACAGTGGAGGGCGTGCGCAATCTCATGAAACAAGGCTTTGAGGCGGTTCAGGTTACCACTGTGGTGACGAAGAAGAGTCTGGGGTGTCTGGATGAATTGTTTCAATTGATGTTAGACCTGGATGTGGATTCCTGGCGGGTCATCGGCATTGAGCCTATCGGCAGGGCGCTGGAGCTGGAGGGCTATGCGCTGAGCGATGCTGAACAGCGGCAGATGCTTAACTATATCCGGGCAAAACGGCAGGAGGGGTATCCGGTGACCTACGGCTGTTCCCATTTCCTGGGACTTGACTATGAGCGGGAGGTACGGGACTGGTATTTCCTGTGCAATGCGGGGATCTACACCGCCAGCATTATGGCGAACGGCGATATCGGCGCCTGTCTGGACATTGAGCGCAGACCGGAGACGATACAGGGCAATATTTTTCGGGATGATTTTAAGCAGGTGTGGACGGAGCGGTTCCAAATTTTCAGGACATCGTTAGCGGAACAGAGTGAAAAATGCTCTGCCTGCCCTGAACGGAGATACTGTGAGGGCGGCTCTTATCACAGCTGGGATTATGACCGGAGAGAGCAGCGGATGTGTTTCTGCAATCCCTAGAATGTTTTGTGAGATGCAGAGAGGAAGGAGGCAGAGGGCAGGATGTGGTTTCAAAAGAAATCATCGCTTGTACAGGCGATTTCCATTCAGACGGAGAAAAAAGGTTTTGTGCAATATATCCACACAACTGCACTGCCGGAATTCCGCGGCGGACGATATGGCTTTGCAAATGAGCTGCAGAAAATTTTTCTGTTTGCGGATGCGGAGCATGACCAGAAGGAAATAGCGGCCTGTTTTTTGGATAAAATACAGGCATTTACCATGCGGGAACTGCTCCGGTTTACGGAGGCGACAAGATGCTTTTATGCGGAAGAATATAATTATGCTTCGAACTGGCAGGCATGGCGCGATGCGCTTCGCAATGTCCGGCACAAGCGGGAGGACTTTTCTTTTCTGTCAGATCAGGAATATCTGGCAATGCTCTGCATGGGCACGCTTCACAGCAATGGCTATTACAGGCAGATGTGCATTGAGGCGTTGCGGGATTGTGGATCAGGAATGGGATTGTATTCGGAACGGTATGGCATCGGGTTGTCATTGCTTATTTTTTATCTGTTGCGGGTCAATGATTGGGTGGAGGAAGTCCGAGAGTCTGCTTTTGCGGCAGCAATTGCAGAGACGGAGCAGGCTGATGGGATCAATTTGTTGTTTTCCCTTCCGATTTTGGAAAAGCTGCTTGCAGGAGGGCGGCGTAATCGGACACAGGCAGAAACTTTGCAGGGGCAATTTGCGGAAAATTTAAAAAGAAAGCTGACACAGGCAGATTTTAAGCAGATTCCGAGGCTGGAAATACAGATCCGCAATGCTTTGTACAGGCTTTGTTTGACGAGAGCGTTTTTATTGAAAGAACAGATGTGGTTCTTGCTTGTGCGGGAGCGTACCGGTTATGGGGTACGGCTGCTTTTTGCGGGCATACAGAAACGGTATGGATTTACGGATTCGGAATTGGAAAGTTGTCTTCAGAGTAAAAATGCGCAGGTACGCCTGCTTGCACTACAGGAAAAGTATGAGCGACTGCAAAACTCATGGCCTGAGTTGGAACGGATGTTGTTGGATAAGGCGGCGAGAATCAGGTTTTGGGTTCGGTATATTTTGATCCGACATGAAAAAAAGGATATACTTGTATTCTATAAAGCGGAGCTGCAAAAAGCGGCGACGCCGATCTGCCTGCGGTGCATTGGTGAGACGGGCAGTGATGCAGACATTGGGTTGATCGAATCCTATCTCTCGGTTTCGGATTATCGGCTTGTAAAAGCGGCTCTTTTTGCGTATGCAGAGATTCGAAAAGAGGAGGGGGCAGATCTGTATTGGGATTATCTGACGGGAGAGGATAGGCGTCTTTGCCGTGCCGCCTATAAAATTATACGGTCCTATCATGTTCACTATCCGGAAAAAAGATTATATGAAACTTTTGTGCAGTATAGAGGAGAAGAAAGGGAAAGCGTTTTTCTGACTTTGCTGCTGCGGGGAAATTCCTGGAAACGATTGGAGTATTTATTGGAGTTGGTGGATGATCCCCAATTGTCTGAGAAATTCAAAAAAGAAATTCTGCTTGCCTGCGCTGAACGAAGCATGTATGGCAACATAGATGGGCTTACAGGGGATCGGATCAGGGAAGTTTTGGCACGAAAGAAGGGGGTGCTATCCCGCAAACTGGCTGAGGGGATATTGTTTGACTTGAAATATGTAGTGAGATAAATAAAAACTCCGCTGAAGACAAGATAAACATAGTCTTCAGCGGAGTTTTATCATTTGCAATTTCTTTTGAAATTTATCTGCCGTACAGGATCCGCACCAGCTCGGAATCCTTGTCTAACATAATGGTCTTGTCGCCTTTTTGCAGAGAAACTTTCAAAGCGTCCAGTCCGCGGATGTAGCTGTAGAACTCCGCTTTATCCGGATCGTTGTAAGCTTCCGCCAGAATCTTCATGTATTCGGCCTCGCCTTCCGCCTCCAGAATGGAAGCCTGCTTCTCGGCGTTTGCCTTTTTGATGGCTACCTGCTTGTCGGTTTCGTTGCGGATCTTTTGCGCATCCGCCTTGCCCTGTGCGGTGTAACCGGCTGCAATATTGTTTCGTTCGGAGATCATTCTCTGGTACACAGCCTCTTTATTGTCGTTGGGCAGGTCGAGAGATTTGATCTGAGTGGATGTGATCTCAATGCCGTACTGTCCGATGTCGGAGTTGGATTCTTCGGTGATCCTCGCGGACAGCTGCTCGCCGCGGAATGCGATCACCTCATCCTGGGAGAGAGAGGAGATCACGTTCTTGGTGGCGTTGTAAACAGCCGCTTCCACACGCTCCCCGGCTCTGGCATCAATGCCGTTCAGTGTCTGCAGATACTTGGTGGGATCTGTCACATGCCAGAGTACATAGTTGTCTGTGATCATGCTCTTTTTATCCTTGGTGATGAC
>DFDT01000141.1 GCA_002368865.1 Lachnospiraceae bacterium UBA3821
AGACGAAAAAAAGGCACCGTGAGTTATCACGATGCCTTTTCCTTTCGGTACGGAGAAGGAGGGATTTGAACCCTCGCGCCGGTTGCACGACCTACACCCTTAGCAGGGGCGCCTCTTCGGCCTCTTGAGTATTTCTCCTTAATCCGAACTGCGACTCTACCAATATGCTAATGTTGCCACTTATATTATATGATAGGAAACATATCATACATCCGTGACGCAAATGTTATTATACCGAAGTAACTCTTATTTGTCAATCGCTTTTTTATTACCGCAATTATCCTTCTATTGTACGATATTCCTTAATAGCGGTTTCATACAGATTATTTCCTTGGGAATCAATAACAACAATAATAGGGAATTTTTCCACTTTCAGTTTTCGAATCGCTTCTGTTCCCAGATCATCATATGCAATGACTTCCGATTCCACGATTGATTTGGACAGCAGTGCGCCTGCTCCCCCTACTGCTGCAAAATATACCGCTCCGTTGCGCACAATGGCCTCTCTGACTTCCACAGATCGTTTTCCTTTTCCGATCATTCCTTTTAAACCAAGATCCAGTAATGTAGGCGCATATTTATCCATCCTGCTTGCCGTAGTAGGACCTGCAGATCCGATAGGTCTGCCTTCTCTTGCCGGCGAAGGTCCCATATAATAGATCACATTATTTTGTACGTCCAATGGTAAGCTTTCCCCTTTTTGCAGCGCTTCATACATCCTTTTGTGCGCTGCATCGCGCGCCGTATAAATTGTTCCCGTCAGATAGACATAATCTCCGGCTCGCAAATCCGCCACATCTTCCGCCGTAAAGGGCGCCGTTACATATCTGTCCATATCCATAGATACCTTTCTGCCAATATAGAAGTTATTACTGTTTACAATGTCCTGACAGCATGCCGATTTACATGACAGCAAATATTCACCGCAACCGGCAAGCCTGCAATATGGGTCGCATATGTATTAATATTCACCGCCAATGCCGTCGTGGATCCGCCTAATCCTCCGGGTCCGATTCCGCTTCCGTTAATTTTCTGAAGCATTTCTTCCTCCAACTCCTTCACATAAGGAATGGAAGAATGTTCATTCACCGGTCTCGTGAGCGCCTGCTTTGCCATAAGAGCGCACTTTTCAAAAGTACCTCCTATACCGACCCCGACCACCATAGGCGGACATGCATTGGGGCCTGCATCTTCCACCGCTGTCAAAATTGCTTTTTTGACCCCTTCCAGTCCATCCGCAGGTTTTAACATAAATACCCGGCTCATATTTTCACTGCCAAACCCCTTCGGAGCCACTGTGATCTTGACCTTATCTCCGGGCACAATACTATAGTGAATGATCGCAGGGGTATTATCCTTTGTGTTATCTCGATAAATCGGATCTTTCACCACAGATTTTCGCAGATATCCGTCTACATATCCCCGGCGCACCCCTTCATTAATCGCATCTTCCAGACTGCCGCCATCAAAGTGTACTTCCTGCCCGATCTCCATAAAGACAACAGCCATACCCGTGTCCTGACAGATAGGGATCATATCTTCTCCGGCAATCTTCATATTTTCCTGTAACTGCTCCAGAATCTGCTTCCCAAGAGGCGCTTTTTCCTCCGCTGTCGCAGTCTTTAAAACCTCTTTCATATCCTGTGACAGAAAATGATTGGCTTCAATACACATATCCTTTATATTGTCTGTCACTGCCTTTACATCAATTGTTCTCATGGGTGTACTCCAAACCTGTTCTATTCTGTGGCGTTCCGCTGGCGGCGATTCATGCTTGAAGAATCTGTTTCAGTGTGGCATCCAATTCCTCGGAAGAAGGCTCTCCGGGGTTCCACAGAATCTTCTGGCCATCATTTTCATAGCGGGGAATCATATGCATATGGAAGTGCATCACCGTCTGTCCGGCAATCTCTCCGTTATTCTGAACCAGATTCAATCCGTCGCAATGTAAGTTTGCCTTTATCTTATCTGCAACCTTCTTTGCCACGGGCAAAACTTCTGCCGCAATCTCCTCCGGCAGTTCAAAAAGGTTGTCCGCATGCTCCTTGGGCAGGATCAATGCGTGCCCCTTTGTCGCCGGTCCCAGATCCAGGATCACGCGAAACTTTTCGTCCTCGTAAACCGTTCTGGACGGAATCTCACCGTTTGCAATCTTACAAAAAATACAATCATCCTTCTTCATGAATTATCCCTGCCTTTCTTCAAACGGAAATATCTGATCAAGCATACGCAAAATTTTCATATCGCCCTTCGTCGTCATAGCTCCCGACATAAATGCTCTCTGGAAAGTCATCCTTCCGTTTACAATATCTTCCAATACATTTCTCTTTGTGTTCATAAACATATCAGCTTTCTCGCAGGCTGCATATTTACATTCAAATGTAGGTCCGCTAATATTCAGAACCAATGGATTGTCCTTTCCTTCTATTTTAATCGCACATATAATATGGATCCCCGCCTGCGGCACAAACTTTTGCTGGAATAAAAAAATATATTCCTCCTCTTGTCCGTTGCCTTGACTCAGTTTATCCCGGAAAAGACTTGTCAGCTCCTGAATGTCCTCTTTCTGTTGCTGCACATATCCGTCATCCGAAGCATACTGTGATAACTGCTCCGTTTCCTGGGGAGACAGATTGATCGTTCGCGAAACTGCAATTTTTTGCAGCACTGCCTGATTACTTCCCGGAAAACTTGTCGCGTGCTGACTAATCGTGCGGTACAGATTTTCCGCCTTCTTCTCAATGATACGCAGGTAATCCTTGTTCATTTCCATGGAAACCGTATTGTCAATATATCCACACAATCCACTGCACGGCAAGCCACCGAGGATCTCCCATGCATTGGAAAGGTTCAGCTTTGCCTCCCGCTCTCCGTAAGTTGTCGACATAACAATCGGGCACATGTAGATCTGTGCGATCTTTTCCTTATCGCCATACAGCCAGCAGGCATCCAGAAACTGCTGCATGTATCCGCCGATTCCGAACCATTCCACTGTTGTAGCCAAAACAATACCGTCCGCATCTTTCAAAGTCTGGGGCAGCATGGGAATCGTATTCTTCATCTCATAGAGGTTATACCGGGTAACATTTACCCGCAATTCCTCCAATACCCCCTGCATCTTCCCAATCACATAATTGGTGGGGTCATCTATAATTCCTCTTCCGCCATAGTAGATATTAATTTTCAAACCTACACCTCTCTGTATTCGCTCAATGCTTTTTCTGTATTATTTTCCTAAAACCAATATATATCATACCTGTCACAAAGCCAACGACCAGGCCACCCACATGAGCGGCATTATCAATATTCTGTCCCACAAATCCGTTATAGAGAGACAACAGGATCATCAACAGCACTCTGGTCGGCGATGCAAAATTGCGAAAACTGGGAGAAAACATCACCAGCGCAAGCAGCAAACCATCCAGGCCAAATACAGCTCCGCTCGCCCCGATGGACAGGCTCTCATCCATTTTTGCCGCTTTATATGCCAGGGAAGCAATATTCCCGCCTATACCGGATATAAAATAGATCAGAGCAAACCAGATATGCCCCACCTCTTTTTCCAACATTGATCCGAGAAAAAACAAAATGATCATATTGTTGAATAGATGCGAGATATCGGAATGCAGAAACATTGCCCAAAGCAGCCTGCCGTATTCGCGGTACTCGATGATCGCCGTCTTCTGTACACCTCCGAGATAGTGCAGCTGATCCTGCACAAAAAAACCACCTAGAAATATGATGCAATTTATGATAACCAGCGCTGTACTGATGATCGGAAGATCCTTCAGCCGACGTATCCTCTGCAATCGTTTCACCCTCTTCAGCATACGTTAAAAGTCTGAATTAAATGTACCACTCTTTACCCTTTCCCGTCAACCCGTGAACTGTCAGCGGGCAGCGTAAACTTACTGTAGGAT
>DFDT01000008.1 GCA_002368865.1 Lachnospiraceae bacterium UBA3821
TGTAAAAAGTACTGTATCCCAGCGCCACGATGACCGAAGCGATGGTGTAGACAACTGTCAGAACAATAGTGGTCGGTTTTCTTCTGGTATGGAAGATTTCCATGCAGTTGGCCACTATGGTCTCAAGAACTGACACGCAGCTGGTGAGAGCCGCAAACCCTGCCATCAGGAAGAACAGTAAGCCGACAAAGGTACCGATAATCCCCATTGAATGAAACACCTTGGGAAGAGAGACAAACATCAGGCTGGGACCGGCCCCCATTCCCTCGATTCCCTCGAACACAAAAATCGCAGGAATTATCATCATACCGGCCAGGAAAGCGACACCCGAATCAAATATCTCAATCTGGTGGATCGAGGTATTGATATCGACGTCTTTCTTTATATAAGAACCATAGGTGATCATGATTCCCATGGAAACACTGAGCGAGAAGAATATCTGGCTCATTGCATCCAGCAGGATCTGCATAAGACGCCCGAAAGTCAGATGAGAAAAATCAGGTGTGAGGTAGACAGCCAGTCCCTGCAGGCCGGTGCGGGTCACGCCGTTGGCATCTGTGTTTTTCAGGGTGAGAGAAAAAATCGCGATCGCCACGATCATGAGCAGAAGCACGGGCATCAGGATCCGGGAATATTTTTCGATGCCCTTTTCCACTCCGTTAAAGACGACCCATGCAGTAATCAGCATGAAAATTATAGCAAACATGGACGACTGGATGGGAGACGTGATAAAACCGCCGAAAAAGGTGTCCAAAGCGGCGTCATTCCCCTGCCCCGCCAGAAAAGCAACCACATATCTTACAATCCATCCTCCGATCACGGCGTAATAAGTCATGATCAGAACGGGAACCAGAAACGTTACAATTCCCAGGAATCTCCATTTTGGACTCATTTCCGAATAGGCGTTAATCGAATTTCTGCCCGTCCTGCGTCCCACAGCTATATCAGAGGTCAGCAGGGTAAAGCCAAATGTAAAGGCCAGTATCAGGTAGATCAACAGAAACAGGCCGCCCCCGTCTTTTGCCGCCAGATAAGGAAATCTCCACAGATTGCCGACACCCACCGCGCTGCCCGCGGCTGCCATGACAAATCCGATCTGGCCGGAAAAACCGCCTTCTTTTTTCCTGTGTTTTGTGTGCTTCGTGTGTTTCATGTGCGACTCGCTTCCGTTATTGCCCAACTTTTTTCACCTTTCTTCCGTTAATATTGTGTTGCAAAAAACTATGTGTCCATCCCTGAGGCGGTACAGTACATACGTACTTACCGGTCCGGTGCCTGCGGCCCCCACTTCTCCTGTACCTTCTCAATGATCAGTTTGCCGGGAGCTTTGACCACCACCTGATATTTGTCTTCATATACAATCTCACCCGGAGTATTCGTATAAACCAGGAAATAAGGGTGGTCGTATCGATCCAGCAGCCACAGAGCCGGACGGATCATTTTCATCATCTCCTCCGAATTCTCCGTTTTAAAAAAACAGACGACATTCTCCTGATTCAGACATTGGGGAGGGAAGGGAAGATTTTCCTCAAACCAGTTTTCTATTTCCATGTACAGGTCCCTGTCTTCTTCATCCATTACTTTATCCTGGATCATCTGCATGCACATACTGAAAACGCCCTTGGCATACATCGTGTTTTCTGCCAGTTCCAGCCCCTGGATCCGGCAATATTTATATCTATTCATCGACTTCTCCATTTCTGCCATTTTTCTCAATTCCATGAAAGGCATTAATAAATCCGGTAGAGACGGTCCTGTGCCCTCAGCTCCTGACCGGCCTGTGTCCGCCGCAGGATCCACATACAGACATAAAAACACGCTTGACAGCAGGTATGCTTCTACGATGATCAACAAATATTAAAGGGATCTTGAAATCATAATAAAACAAAGTCAGATGGTTTACAAGAAAAGCCCTGTTCCGGAAAGTTGTTTTTCCTTTCTTTTATTACTGGTCACACCGTGACCAGTAACCAGGGCGTTTTCCATTCCAAATTGGCCTTCGGCCAATGGAAAACGCCCTTGAGCATAGGCAAAATGACTGCCCCCGATATTATATTATTCTTGAAAAAATGGAACGAAGTATTATATATATATTTATGCGGGAGACTTTAAAAGTCTCTGCTCATTTCAGATGAGAAGCATTCCGCAGCAAACCCCCGGGCACACAGCAGGCGCTGAATCTAAAAGGCAATCCGCGATAAGGTGATTGGTCTACTGGCAGAAATGGTAAATACGGATTCTATTGCCCCGGCTACAGCTTATATAACAGATTACGCGGAAACTGCTGGACGGGCTATTGTTTTTTGATAAGCAGTATTTTCATTAAAGGGTTTAAGGAAATGATTGAGAGACGACTTGAATGGAGCGTCATCCCATGGAAAAAAGCACTTCTTAAGGCAAGCATACTAAAAGCCCCCTGGAGAAGATGGCAGACACACCAGAAAAAGGCAGCTGAATGGATCGTTGAAACTCCGAAAGTCTGCAGGCTCTCTATGCCCGAGGAGAAAGGAAAAATCACAGATGCAGGATATGATGACATGGTCTGTATCTACACGAAAATCAGTTCCTTTGATGATTTTATCGCAGAGGCAGATATTACAGTCAATCAATTCCTTTACGAACCTGAGCCGAATAATCAGGAGGGCTTTGGTTTGTTTGTCAGGGAAACTGTAAAGAGACATCCGGTCAACGGTCTCTATTACTCAAATATGGCAGCTGTGGGAGGATACTACGGGAGAAACAACCTGTTCGGAAGAAGCGGAATCCGGG
>DFDT01000034.1 GCA_002368865.1 Lachnospiraceae bacterium UBA3821
AAAAGGGAATCACTATACTAAGCTTGTGATTGAAATGATCCTCGATAGCTCAATGGTAGAGCACTCGGCTGTTAACCGAGTTGTTGAAGGTTCGAGCCCTACTCGGGGAGCGCAGGGTATGAAAATCCGGATGCAAGCGGGGAAGCGGAAAGCTTCCCCGTTTGTCATTGCAGACAGTGGGGAGGCACCTGATATGCGTGTTTTGGAAAAGATAGAACCACAAAAGGTTTTTTATTATTTTGAGGAGATCACCCGGATCCCGCATGGATCCGGCAATGTGGGACAGATCAGCGATTTTTTGAAAGAGTTTGCCGTAAAGCGGAATCTGCGCGTGATTCAGGATGAATGGAAGAATGTGATCATTTTTCAGGATGCAACGCCGGGCTATGAAGATGAGCCGACTTTGATCCTACAGGGGCATATGGATATGGTGGCGGTGAAAACGCCGGACTGCGGCAAAGACCTGAGGACAGCGGGGCTCCAGGTGGGCGTTAGCGGGGATGATATCTATGCGGAAGGGACGAGCCTGGGCGGCGATGACGGCATTGCGGTGGCTTATGGGCTGGCGATTCTGGATTCCCCGGAGTTAAAGCATCCGGCACTGGAGATTGTGTTTACGGTGGATGAAGAAGTGGGCATGGATGGGGCCAGGGAGATCGATCTGTCTGTGTTGAAAGGAAATCGGCTGTTGAATCTGGATTCCGAGGAGGAGGGGATCTTCCTCACAAGCTGTGCCGGCGGCGCCAGAGTGAACTGCGGGCTGACGGGAAGCTGCGAAGCCGTAAAGGAAACGGACAGGTACTGCCAGGTTGTGATTGACGGTTTGCTGGGCGGACATTCCGGAGAGGAGATCCATAAGGAAAGAGGCAATTCCAATCTGTTGTTCGGCAGACTTCTGTGGAAACTCTGTGAGGAGGTCCCGGTGAGGCTGGTGAAAGCGGAGGGAGGTCTGGCGGACAATGCGATCCCACGCAAGACGGAGGCTTTGTTGGCCGTGAGAGCAGAGGATTGCGATGCGGTGGAACAAATTGTGGCGGCGTACCGGCAGGAGATCCAGGCAGAGCTGGAGCGCAGGGATCCCGGCTTTTCACTGACGGCTGCCTGGTTTCAGACGGAAGCCGAGCAGACCAAAGGCGGGCAGACCAAAGCCGGGGCTGATGCGGCCTGGACTATCGCCTGGACGGCGGCTGACACAAAGCGTGCGGCGGCGATGCTGACCGGATTTCCCAATGGCGTACAGGCCATGAGTGCCGATATCCCGGGGCTGGTGGAAACCTCCCTGAATTTGGGAATCCTGCGTCTGGAGAAGGAGCGGCTCTCGGCGGAATTCTCCGTGCGCAGTAGCCTGGAGGGCGCCAAGGCAGCATTGATCGGAAAACTGGAAGCTGTGACGATGTTGGCGGGCGGCGACATTCAGGTTTCGGGGGAGTATCCCGGCTGGAAGTATCGCGCGGACTCGCCGCTTCGGGACAAGATGATCCGGGTATATCGGGAGATGTACGGAAGCGAGCCGCAGGTGGAGGCAATCCATGCAGGCTTGGAATGCGGGCTGCTGGGCAGCAAGATCAAAGATCTGGATTGCGTTTCCATTGGACCGGATATGAAGAATATCCATACCACAGAGGAAAGATTGAGCATTGCCTCCACAAAGAGGGTCTGGGAATACCTGGTGAAATTGTTGGAAACGAAAGAAAATAATTGAGAAAATGTCGAATTTAAGGCATATTTCACAAAATCCGTATTTTGTGAAAAAAGTGCTTGCTTTTTTAAAACACACAGGTTATAATCTTACTTGTGTTTCGGGGTGTGGCTCAGCTTGGTTAGAGCGCCATCTTAGGGAGGTGGAGGTCGCGAGTTCGAATCCCGCCACTCCGACGATCAAAAGTACTAAAATTGGGATTTCCCGATTTTGGTACTTTTTTCATTGAAAGGTTAAAGATGAGTAGAGAGAAGTTTCCCGTAGGATCCGGGCAGAAAAATTCCCATATCAAAGGTATCCTGTGTATTCTGGCAGCGGCGTTCGGTTTTTCCCTCATGACGTTTTTTGTGCGCATTTCCGGAGATGTTCCCACCATGCAGAAGGCCTTTTTCCGGAACGCGTTTGCGGCGATTGTAACGGTGGTTCTGCTGCTGCGGAGTCAGGAAAAATTTCATGTTCAGAAGGGAAGCTGGGGGGACATCACGTGGCGCTGTATCTTTGGCACCAGCGGACTGATCTGTAATTTTTATGCGATAGACAGACTGGGAATTGCGGACGCAAATATGCTGAATAAGCTTTCGCCCTTTTTTGCAATTCTGATTTCTATTCCTATTTTAAAAGAAATTCCGTCCGTGGTGGATGTGGCGGCAACGGTGGTCGCTTTTATTGGAGCGCTGTTCATTATCCGGCCGGGTGGAGATCTGTCGGTGGTGCCGGCACTCATTGGGCTATACGGCGGATTCGGCGCGGGTACGGCCTATGTCTTTGTGCGCAGGCTCGGCGGAAAAGGGGAGCGGACGCCGATCATTGTGCTGTGTTTCTCCGTGTTTTCCTGCCTTGTGACGGCGCCGTTTCTGATTTTGGATTTTCATCCCATGACGGTCAGACAGTGGCTTTGTCTGATTCTGGCGGGGGTGTCGGCCTCGGTGGGACAGTTTGGCATTACGTCGGCGTACAAGTTTGCTCCGGCCAAAGAAATCTCCGTGTTTGATTATACCCAGGTGATCTTTGCGGCGTTGTTGGGAATGTTGTTTTTGCACGAGACGCCGGAGCCGTTCAGCATCATCGGATATGTGATCATCATCGGCACGGCGCTGGTGCGCTGGTATATCACCCTGCGGCGGGACCGCATGGCGGCATAAAACAGGGAGGTCTGTGTAAGTATGACGGAATACACAATTTACGAGGAAGAGGAGCCCGTTGTCCTGCAGATCGTTTCTTCCAGACGAAAAACGTTGGGACTGCAAGTGAAAAGTGACGGTACTGTCACGGTCCGGGTGCCGAACCGGGTTTCGGACGACACGATACGGCTCTTTATCGAAAAACATACGGGCTGGATCCTGCAGAAGCGGAATCAGTGGCAGGTGCACAAGGAAGATCCCGCCACCTGTCTGCCGGAAGTGGTGACGGCGGCGGGCAAGCGGCAGATCCGGCAGCTGATCACACAGCGGGTAGCGTATTACGCCGATATTATGGGCATTGCCTACGGGCGGATCACCATGCGCAACCAGAAGACCAGATGGGGGAGCTGCAGCAGCGACGGCAATCTGAATTTTAACTGCAGGCTGCTCTTTGTGCCGAAGGAACTGGTGGATTATGTGGTGGTGCATGAACTGGCACACAGGCGGCATATGGATCATTCGCCGGCGTTCTGGCAGGAGGTTGAAAAATATATGCCGGATTACAGAGAACGGCGGAAACAGTTGAAACAGTACAGTATTGAGTGAAAGATAGGCACGGAGACGGGATCGGGAGTGGATCATGACGCAGGAAAAAAGTGGAAAGCAAAAACAGAATGGGCAGCAAAACCAGAACACTGTCTGCAGGGTGTCGGACAAATGCGGCGGCTGCAGGTGGATCCGAAAGAGTTATGCGGAACAGCTGGCGGAAAAGAGCAAACGGTTTTCTAAACTGATGGAACCCTTCTGCAGGCCGGAACCTATTCTGGGGATGGAGCAGCCTGCACATTACAGACACAAGGTGCATGCCGTGTTCGGGGAGGATGGGCGGCACAATGTCATCTCGGGGATCTATGAGGAAAAAAGTCATCGCATCGTGCCGGTAGACAGCTGTTATATCGAGGAGGAGCAGGCGGATGCGATTATCGTGACAATCAGAGAACTCCTGCCTTCTTTCAAGATAAGACCCTACAATGAGGACACAGGGTATGGGCTTCTCAGACATGTGCTGATCCGCAAGGGATATGCCACCGGTCAGATCATGGTGGTGCTGGTGCTCACGTCGCCGATCCTTCCGTCCAAGAACAATTTTGTAAAGGCGCTTTTGGCAAAGCATCCGGAGATCACGACGGTGGTCATCAACGTAAACGATCGGGGAACCAGCATGGTGTTGGGCGAGAAGGAGCAGGTGATCTATGGCAAGGGATATATTGAGGATGTGCTCTGCGGAAAGGTATTCCGCATTTCGCCCAAGTCCTTCTATCAGGTGAATCCGGCGCAGACGGAGAAGCTGTATCGGAAAGCACTGGAATACGCGGCACTTTCCGGAAAGGAAACGGTATTGGATGCCTATTGCGGTACCGGTACCATTGGGATCATTGCGGCCGACCAGGCCGGTCAGGTGATCGGCGTGGAATTAAACAAGGATGCCGTCCGGGATGCGAAGCGGAACGCCAAACAGAACAAGGTGGAAAACATCACTTTTTATCAGAACGATGCAGGGTGTTTTCTGGTGCAGATGGCAGAGCGAGGTGCGCAGCTGGATGTGCTGTTTATGGACCCGCCCCGCTCCGGCAGCAGTGAGGCGTTTCTGCAGGCAGTGGCAGCGATAAAACCCGGAAAGATCGTATATGTTTCCTGCAATCCGGAGACGCTGGTACGGGATCTGAAACAGCTGGGAAAGGCCGGTTGGCAGGTGAAACGGGCTGTGGGAGTGGATCTGTTTCCTTTTACGGATGCGACGGAGGCGGTTTGTCTGTTGGAGCGCAGAATTGGGTTGCACAAATGAAATCATAGTGTTATAGTATAGATTAACTGTGAAAAGGATGTGGAATATTTTTGAATGAACGTTGGGTAAAAATATTTATAGATTCGTTTTGGAAGATATTACTTCCGGGATTGAAACTCACAATCCCGCTTACGGCGCTCTCGTTTCTGTTCGCGTTGATCATCGCGGTGGCGGTGGCGCTGGTCCAGTTTGCAGATGTGAAAGGACTGAAGCAGCTGGCCCGTTTCTATGTGTGGGTGATCCGGGGAACACCGGTGCTGGTACAGCTGTTTGTGGTGTTTTACGGCCTGCCGAGTCTGGGAATTTTATTGGAGCCGTTTCCCGCAGCGGTCATCGTGTTTTCGCTGAATGAGGGGGCCTATGCCTCAGAGACGGTCCGGGCAGCTTTGGAATCCGTGCCCAGGGGACAGATCGAAGCAGGTTATTGTGTGGGAATGTCCTGGCTGCAGATCATGTGGCGGATCGTGCTGCCACAGGCCATGCGCACGGCGTTTCCTCCGCTTTCCAATTCTTTGATCGGATTGCTGAAGGAGACTTCTCTGGCAGCAAATATCACGGTGGCGGAGATGTTTATGTCTACCCAGCGGATCGTGGCGCGTACCTATGAGCCGTTATTGTTGTATCTGGAAGTGGGACTGATCTACCTGATCTTCTGCACGATCCTCACAAGGCTGCAGAGCATGGGGGAGAAGCGGCTGAAGACCTACGGCGGGAAACGGTCGAACGCAGGGGGAAAACGGTTGGAGACCGATGGAGGCGCAAGATGAGTATGTTGGAGATCAGAGGCCTGCGGAAGTCCTTTGGCGGCCTTGCGGTGTTGAAAGGAATCAATCTGGATGTGGGGAAGGGCGATGTGGTTGCTATTCTGGGACCCAGCGGATCGGGAAAAACAACCTTGCTGCGCTGTCTGAATTTTCTGGAGACTGCGGATGCCGGGACATACTGCTTTGACGGGGAAACGTTCTCCCTGGGCAGTATGAAGAAGCAGGATATTGCAAAGATCCGGAGGAAGACCGCATTTGTCTTTCAGAATTTTAATCTGTTTGCCAACCGGACGGCATTGGGAAATGTGACGGAAGGCCTGATCACAGCGCGCAAAATGCCAAAGGCAGAGGCGGAGCGCATCGGAAGAGAGGCCCTGGACAAGGTGGGACTTTCGGATCGGTACGACTATTATCCGGAGCAGTTGTCCGGTGGACAGCAGCAGCGAGTGGCCATTGCGCGGGCGCTTGCCACGGAGCCGGAGATCATTTTTTTTGACGAGCCCACATCGGCGCTGGACCCGGAACTGATCGGGGAAGTGCTGAATGTGATGCGGCAGTTGGCACGGGAGGGGATGACCATGCTTGTGGTGACGCATGAGATCTCTTTTGCGAGACAGGTTTCCAATCAGGTTGTTTTCATGGAGAACGGAGCCGTGTTGGAGGCGGGAGACAGCGGGGCCTTTTTCGCTTCCCCCAAGGAGGAACGAACGAGAGAATTTCTGCGGACATTGCAGGAGCATGGGAATTAAGACAGAAAGAAAGCAACAGGCAGGATTTATCAGGCAAAACAAAAAGGAGAGAGAGTATGAAAAGATCAGCATGGAAAAAATTGGCAGCAGCGGCGGTGGTGTCCGTATTGACGCTTGCCGGCTGCGGCGGAGCAGGGAACGGCGCTTCGGGCGCGGCAGGGAGCAGCAATGCCGGAGCGGGCGCGGCGGAAGATCAGCTGGCCAGGATCAAGGCGGCCGGAAAGATGACCGTGGCGATGGAGGGTACCTGGGCGCCCTGGACCTACCATGACGAGAATGACAAGCTGGTGGGATTTGATGTGGAAGTGGCGCAGCAGATCGGTGAAAAGCTTGGCGTGGAAGTGGAGTTTGTGGAAGGGGAATGGGACGGCCTGCTGGCCGGTCTGGAAGCCGGGCGATACGATATCATGGTAAACGGCGTGGATTACACCGAGGAGAGAGCACAGAAGTATGATTTCTCGGATCCGTATGGCTACATCAGAACCGCCATCATTGTGAACAAGGACAACAATGAGATCAAATCTTTTGAGGATCTGAAGGGCAAGACCACTGCAAATACAATCTCCAGCACCTATGCGGAGCTGGCAGAGAGCTATGGCGCTACGACCACAGGTGTGGACGATCTGAACCAGACCATTGAACTGCTCCTGCAGAAGCGGATCGATGCCACTTTGAATGCGGAGGTTACCTTCTACGACTACATGGGCGTGCACCCGGATGCAAACCTGAAGATCGCGGCACTCACGGACGAAGCCAACCACGTGTGCATCCCGTTCCGGAAGGGAGAGGATTCCGCCAGCCTGCGCGAGGCGGTTAATCAGGCGCTGAAAGAGTTGAAAACAGATGGAGCGCTGAGCAAGATTTCCGAGAAATATTTCGGAACTGATATCACAAAATAAAAAAAGCGGGAGAGCAGAAAGGGCTCTCCCGTTTTCTTATGTACTTCATTCTTATTTTCCTTACGCGTTTGCCAGTGCGCTTAATTCAGCCAGCATCTTGGGCAGATCCGTGTCCATATTCTCATTGGAGAACTGGCAGGTTCCCACCTTTTTGTGTCCGCCGCCGTTGTATTTCAGCATCAGACTGCCGACGTCCATGGTGGCGGTCTTGTTCAAAATGCTGTAGCCTACCGCTGCGGAGCAGCCCTGACCGCCGCGGCCGTTTACGATCCAGGCGGATACATTCTGTTCCGGATACATGCTGTAGATCATGAAGCGGTTGCCGGAGTAGATCGGATCCACACCGCGCAGATCGGAGATGATCAGCTTTCCGTCCACTTTCGTGTATTTCTTTACCATCTCCACAAACTTTTCCGTCTGCTCATTGTAAACCTGAATGCGCTCCTGCACATCGGGCAGTGCCAGGATCTCTTCGGTAGACATGGTACGGCAGGCATCGATCAGCTTCTCCATGAGCTGATAGTTGGAGATGGTGAAATTGCGCCATCTGCCCAGACCGGTTCTGGGATCCATCAGGTAGCCGATCAGGATCCAGCCCTTGGGATTCTGGATCTCATCGATGGTGAGGTTGCCGGAATCCACTTTGTCTACCGCTTCCATCATGTCGTCAAACTGAGGAAAACGCTCCCTGCCGCCGTAATATTCATAAATAATACGCGCACAGGAGGGAGTGATACGGCTTTCGCCCTTATATTTGCCGGCAAGCTGCAATCTCTCATGCTCGCTGGAATGATGGTCAAACCACAATCCACAGCCCTCTACATAGGGTACGTTGGCGAGGCAGTCATTCTCGTTTACTTCAATCAATCCATCCTGCAGATCTTTGGGATGCGCAAATTTCCAATGGTCGATAATGCCCGCTTCCTTCAAAAGAGCGCCGCATGCCAGACCGTCAAAGTCAGATCGTGTAATTAATCTCATCGTTAAACTCCTTTGCGTGTATTTATAAATGCATTGCATTCTGTTATAGTTTACCATAAAAATGACAAAAAGAAAAGGAGTGATTGTAAAAGTTTTTTTCCATAAATTTCTGTTTTGTGGTGGAATTGTACAGGATTTTATGTTATACTGATAGTACTTTTATGAACATTGGCAAAAATGCCAAGGAAAGAGAGGCGTAAGGTGGAACTTAGAACAGCAGTATCACCAAGAGATGTAAAGCATTATACCACAGAACGTCTGAGAGAAGAGTTTCTGATCCAGAATCTTTTCGTGCCCGGCGAGATCAAGCTGGTATATAGCCACATCGACAGGATCATCACAGGTGCGGCGGTACCCACAGCACCCATCAAGCTGACTGCGGGGGACGAGCTTCGAGCAGAGTATTTCTGCCAGAGAAGAGAGCTGGGGGTGATCAATATCGGCGGTGCCGGTAAGATCACGATCGACGGAAAGGTATACAATGTCGGTTTCAAAGAGGGCATGTATATCGGAATGGGATCGAAGGACATTACTTTTGAGAGTGTTGACAATGCGAATCCCGCTAAATTTTATCTGAATTCTGCTCCTGCACACAGGACATGCCCTACCGTCCTGATCAAGCCCAACGGGACTCCCGAGGAGGGCGTGGTCATTGTGAAGGATGAGAATAAAGTGGAACTTGGTACCTTAGAGGATGCCAACCACAGAGTCATCTGCAAGTACATACTTCCCGGTCAGGTGGAGAGCTGTCAGCTCGAGATGGGCATGACCAAGCTGGAGCCCGGCAGTGTGTGGAATACCATGCCCTGCCATACCCATGACAGACGAATGGAAGTGTATCTGTACTTTGAGATGCCTGAGGATGCTTTTGTAATGCACTACATGGGTGAGCCTCAGGAAACCCGTCACATCGTGATGAGAAACGAAGAGGCTGTGATCTCTCCCAGCTGGTCCATCCATTCCGGATGCGGTTCCAGGGCATACACCTTTATCTGGGGTATGGTGGGCGAGAATCAGGACTTTGACGACATGGACGGTGTGGACAACAAGGATCTGATGTAAAAATCTATAAAAGAAAAGGAGAAACAAAATGAGCAAGTACACAAATTTCAGTCTTGAGGGCAAGATCGCATTGGTTACCGGCGCTGTTTACGGCATCGGTTTCGCAATCGCAAAGGCATATGCTGAGGCAGGTGCTACCATTTGCTTTAACGACCGTACCCAGGAGAGTATGGAGAAGGGACTTAAGAATTATGAAGAGGCAGGCATCAAGGCGCACGGCTATGTCTGCGACGTTACCGATGAGGACGCTGTAAACGCTATGGTAGCTCAGATCGAGAAGGAAGTTGGCGTGATCGATATCCTGGTAAACAATGCAGGTATCATCAAGCGTATCCCTATGACCGAGATGACCGCTGCAGAGTTCAGACAGGTTGTTGACGTTGACCTGAATGCACCTTTCATCGTATCCAAGGCTGTGATCCCTTCCATGATCAAGAAGGGCGGCGGAAAGATCATCAACATCTGTTCCATGATGTCCGAACTCGGTCGTGAGACGGTATCCGCTTATGCAGCAGGTAAGGGTGGTCTGAAGATGCTGACCAGAAATATCTGCGCAGAGTATGCTCAGTACAACATTCAGTGTAACGGTATCGGACCCGGCTACATTGCTACCCCTCAGACTGCACCTTTGCGTGAGAAGCAGGCTGACGGCAGCAGACATCCTTTCGACGAGTTTATCTGTGCGAGAACTCCGGCCGGCAGATGGCTTGATCCCGAGGAGCTTACCGGTCCTGCGGTATTCCTGGCTTCCGAGGCTTCCAATGCGGTGAACGGACATATTCTGTATGTAGACGGCGGTATCCTGGCTTATATCGGAAAGCAGCCCTCTTAATTTTGAGAAAGGTTATTTACAAACATGAAGATTGCATTGATTAATGAGAACAGTCAGGCGGCGAAGAACGAGCTGATCTGCAATGCGCTGAAGAAGGTCGTGGAGCCCATGGGACATGAGGTGTTCAATTACGGTATGCTCGGCGCAGAGGATCCCAACTCCCTGACTTATGTGCAGAACGGTATTCTGGCGGCGACTCTGCTGAATTCCGGTGCGGCTGATTTTGTGATCACAGGCTGCGGTACCGGTGAGGGCGCTATGCTGGCATGCAATTCTTTCCCGAAGGTATTGTGCGGACATATCCAGTCCCCGTTGGATGCATATCTGTTTACGCAGGTAAACGACGGCAACTGTGTGGCGCTTCCTTTCGCGGAGAATTTCGGCTGGGGCGGCGAGCTGAAGCTGGAGTATATTTTTGAAAAATTGTTCTGTGCGCCCGGCGGTGGCGGCTATCCTCCTGAGAGAGTCGTTCCTGAGCAGCGCAATAAGAAGATTTTGGATAAGGTTAAGGAAGTCACCCATACGGATATGGTGACCATTTTGAAGAACCTGGACCGTGATCTGGTAAAGGGCGCGTTGTCCGGTGCACCGTTCAAGGAGTATTTCTTTGCAAACTGCAAGGATGATGCGATCAAGGCGGCTGTGGAGGAAGTGCTGAAATAAGTACCCAAAATAAGGAGGAATAAAATGAACGCAGTATTAGAGCAGATCAGCAAGATCGGTATTGTACCGGTTGTTGTGCTGGATGATGCAAAGGATGCAAAGCCTTTGGCTGAGGCGCTGGTAAAGGGCGGTCTTCCCTGTGCGGAAGTGACCTTCAGAACCGCAGCAGCGGAGGAATCCATCAAGATCATGAGCGAAGCATTCCCTGAGATGTTGGTAGGCGCAGGCACTGTGCTGACCACAGAGCAGGTTGACCGTGCGGTAAACGCGGGTGCAAAGTTCATCGTAAGCCCTGGATTGAATCCCAAGGTTGTAAAGTATTGTATTGAAAAAGGTGTGCCCGTAACGCCCGGTACCGCAAATCCTTCCGATGTGGAAGCTGCGATCGAACTGGGGTTGGATGTCGTGAAATTCTTCCCTGCTGAGGCAGCAGGTGGACTGAATATGATCAAATCCATGGCAGCTCCTTACACACAGATGAAGTTTATGCCTACCGGTGGTATCAATGCCAAGAATATCTGCGAATATCTTGCATTTGACAAGATCATCGCCTGCGGCGGTTCCTGGATGGTGAAGAAGGATCTGGTTGCAGAGGGCAAGTTTGATGAGATCCAGGCTTTGACAGAGGAAGCAGTGAGAACCATGCTTGGTTTCCATTTGAGACATATCGGTATCAATAACGAGAATGCTGAGGAAGCGGAGAAAGTGGCAGATTGCTTTGATACGCTCTTCGGATTCAAGAAGAAGATCGGTAACAGCTCTATCTTCGCAGGTATCGAAGTTGAGTGTATGAAGAAGATCGGCCGCGGCAAGAACGGTCACATTGCGATCGGTACCAACAGCGTGGTTCGTGCAAAGAACTATCTGGAGTCCGTGAAAGGCATGAAGTTTATCGAGGAGTCCGCTGTGGTGAAGAACGGCAAGATGACTGCGATTTATCTCGATTGCGAGATTGGCGGATTCGCTGTACATTTGGTTCAGGTTTAATCACAAAATAAATAATTTAACAAAGAAAGGAAACAAACAAAATGGCAAAAGTAGTTACTATGGGTGAGATCATGCTCAGACTTTCCACCCCCAATCATGAGAAATTTATCCAGGCAGACGAGTTCGACGTATGTTACGGCGGCGGTGAGGCTAACGTAGCTGTGTCTTTGGCTAACTATGGTCATGATGCAGAGTTCGTTACCGCAGTTCCCGACAACGAGATCGGTGAGTGCGCAGTTGCTGCACTGAGAAAGTATGGTGTAGAGACCAAGCACATCGCAAGAACCGGTGAGAGACTTGGTATCTACTATCTGGAGAGCGGCTCCGCTATGAGACCTTCCAAGGTTGTATATGACAGAGCACATTCCTCCATCTCTACCGCTACCGAGGCTGATTTCAACTTTGATGAGATCTTTGAGGGTGCTGACTGGTTCCACTTTACCGGTATCACTCCCGCTGTTTCCGATGCGGCTGCTGAGCTGACCGAGAAAGCTCTGATCGCTGCAAAGAAGCACAACGTAAAGGTTTCCGTAGATCTGAACTTCCGTAAGAAACTGTGGTCTTCCGAGAAGGCTCAGAAGGTTATGAAGAACCTGATGAAGTATGTTGATGTATGTATCGGAAACGAAGAGGATGCAGAGCTGGTTCTTGGCTACAAGCCCGGCAACACCGATGTTACCAGCGGTGATCTGGAGCTCGGTGGTTACAAGTCTATCTTCGAGCAGATGGTTGCAGACTACAACTTCGAGTACTGCATCTCCTCTCTGCGCGTAAGCCATTCCGCTTCCGACAACGGCTGGTCCGCATGTATCTACTCCAGAGATACCAAGGAGTTCTATCACTCCAAAGAGTACAGCATCCGTCCGATCGTTGACCGTGTAGGCGGCGGCGACTCCTTTGCAGGCGGCGTGATCTGTGGTCTGGTAGACGGTAAGGACTTCAAGGCTGCTCTTGAGTACGGTGTAGCAGCTTCCGCTTTGAAGCACACTATCCCTGGCGACTTCAACCTGGTTTCCAGAAAAGAAGTTGAGACTCTGGCTGGCGGCGATGCTTCCGGACGTGTACAGAGATAAGGATGCCC
Organism: Lachnospiraceae bacterium UBA3821; assembly: GCA_002368865.1. GTDB lineage: Bacteria > Bacillota > Clostridia > Lachnospirales > Lachnospiraceae > Acetatifactor. The sequence continues at coordinate 12,685 of DFDT01000034.1, forward strand.
ATAATCTTATTATCTCGACAATAAGATCAATACAGGGGGACACAAACGGGGAAACCTGTTTGTGTCCTTGATTTGTTGTTTATGACAAGACAGTATTTTACAATTTTCAGAATATGTGGGGATGAAATGAAAGAGCGATCAGAATTCAATATGCAAAGATTATTATCAGGATTATTTTTTGCCGTGACATTCCTTTTGCGGGCGTTGCTGGCTGTCAGGATCGGGATTTGGTTCCCGGCGGCACAGCGCTGGGATGACCGGCTTATGATCGTTTATGCAGATTTTCAGACGCATTTCACAGAACCGGATCCGGATTCCCTGGTAAAATATATCGGGTATCCGCTTTTTCTGAATCTTGTAAAGCTTTCGCATATTCCGTATACCGTTTGGGTCGCTATATTGTGGTGGTGTGGTGCAGTTCTTGGGTTTCTGCTGATGAAACAGATCTGCCGGGTGAAGATCATGCCGTATGCGACCTATCTGTATCTGCTTTTTATGCCGCAGGCATTTGAAATCTGGGGCGGGACCAGGCTTTATCGGAACGCGCTCATCGGGCCTATGGCATTGATCGTATTGCTTCTGATGCTGTTGATCCTGTTCCGTATGGGAAAAGAGCAGAAGGGGATCGACTACTGTCTGCCCGTTTTTCTGGGGCTCCTGTTCCTGCAGACTTACTATCTGAAGGAGGATGGGCTGTGGCTCTTGGCATGCCTTATTCTGTGGGCGTTCGTCGGTGTGGCCGTCATTGTCCGCAAGAGAATGTGGAAAAAGGTAGTATTCTTTTGCATCCCGTTTGTCCTTTTTGGAGTCGGAACCTTGACCTATGGCATGGTGAACAGACATTACTTTGATGTGTTCGAGATCAATACGCGGACGGAAGGGGAACTGGGGCGTTTCTGCAAAGAGATCTACAGGATAGATTCGGACCGGAGGACTGCGGAGGTCTGGGCGCCCTATGACGCCTTGGAGAAAGCGTTTGAGGCTTCGGAGACACTGATGGAGTATCCGGAGCTTTTAGCAAGCATCCACAATTCGCCGAGATTTCAGGGAAATATTGAAGAATATCCGATCCAGGGGGATTTTCTGGGATGGGTGCTCAGAGATTCCTTGGTAGATTGTGAGATGTGGGGAACGGAGCGCCAGGTGGAGGAACTGTTCCATCAGATCAATGAGGAGCTGGAGGAAGCCTTTCGGGATGGCAGACTGCCAAAACAAAAGGGGAGGATTCAGCTGCTGGCTTCCGCCGGAGGCAGAACTTTTTCCGAGATCACGGAACTGCACACACTGGTTGCAGAGGGAATGAAGGGTGCAATCTGGCTGAAAGGGTATGAAGCCGGAATCGGCGGCGTGAGCGAGCAGGAATGGGCGGAAAACGTTGCATATATTGCAATGGCCCGGGAATATACCAATTTGCAGGATCTGGATGGATCAGACAGACAGGATCCATCTTATCTGGGGGCAAAGAAAGTTGTAAATGTACTTTTCTGGTGTTACAGAATAGGTAATACCGGATTGTTTGTCGTGCTCTGCGGAAGCATTTTGGCCGGTATTGTGCAGGGAATTAGGAAAGCGCGAGATCTTCGGCAGTTTGTCATGAACCCTATCGGTTGTTACAGCAAGCTACTGACTGCAGCAATCTTTCTGGGGATAGCTGTCTTATACGCTTTTTCAATCGGTTGGTTTTCTTCTTTCCTGTTTCAGGAAGAGATCGTGATGCGCACTCTGAATTTTTATGATATTGCGCTGCCGGTGATCCTAGCCGTGGCGTATCTGTTTGCGGTAGCGGGAGTCAGCGACCTTCGCTCATAAACTGTTTTTCTTTTTGTATTCCAAAAGTATTTCTCTTAATGTGTCCAATTCCTGTTCTGTGAGTTCAGTAATTTCTTTTTCATTATGGGTATAATAGAAAGAAGGTGGAAAAAGCATGTAGGAGCTGCCGCCTGAGGCATACCATAAGGAATCCAGCCGAATCAGTTTTAGCCGGAAACGTATTTTTTTAAGCAGTTTCTTCCAAAATGCAGCGAAAAAATGTACATGTTTCTCCATACGTTTCTCCCCTTTTAGTATATTGATACAATCCACAAATGTGGTGCTAATTATAATGTAACTGATAGGTGTAAAAAAATCAATAGAAAAAACATTTAATTATCGTCATAATACGACAAAATTTAAAACACACGTTTCTGTATCTATATTACTATAACATATTTAGGGTTACATAAGATAGATTTTAAAACTAAAATAAGAATAAAGAGCTAAGTGAATATTGGTCAGAACGTGTGAGGGAAAACGATGCAGGACTCGGATTATGGGCGTATAGAAATATGTCTGGATGAACTTCTGGAGAAAAAAGGGATAAGTAAAAATAAGCTTTCCTATAAAGCTGAGATGACTTGGAAACAGATTGATAAATACTGCAAAAACGAGGTCACACGCCTGGATACGCATGTGCTCAGTAAACTTTGCACCGCGTTAGAGTGTAAGATAGAAGATCTGCTGGTGTACCATCCGGCAGATAAGAAGTGAGCGGAAATGATATGAGTTGAGCCTGGGGTTACCGCAGGTTGTTATAGTCATCAGAAACGCCGCCGTCATAGTTCTGGTTGATGTCATCTGCCACGTCCTGCGCTCTCTGCACAGGGGCAGTGATGTCGAGCTGTGTCTGATTTTGTTTGCTTTCCGTTTCGGTTTCTGTTGTGCAGGCGGTAAAGGTCGTGAAGGCCAGAACGCCGATCAATGCTATTTTCTTAAATTTCATGTGATATTCCCCTTTGGATCATTAAATTAGTAAGCTTCTACCATTATATCTGTTTGCCAGGTGAAATACAAGTGGTATATGATGATTGGAATGTTTATGCGGGTGTTCAAGTAGGGTAGAAAACAAAAATAGCGGGGAGCCTTGATTTATAAGGCTCCCCACCACTTAAAATCATGCGGAAGATGGGACTTGAACCCACACGGTATTGCTACCACAAGATCCTTAGTCTTGCTCGTCTGCCA
>DFDT01000076.1 GCA_002368865.1 Lachnospiraceae bacterium UBA3821
AAGAAATACGGTCTCAAAGGCGCTCGCCGCGCTCCTCAGTTCTCCAAGCGCTGATTTCACGAGACTTCAGTTACAAGATCCCATCATCTTACAAAGAATCGTATTTTTTCAAAGAACACACACAGACCCCCGGAAGTGCCTTCCGGGGGTTTTCTTTGCGCAAAAACACGTCGAATTCGAGGCGATCTGAACAGACACCGTGAACCTCCTCCCGTGAACCTCCTCACATGAACCTTCCGCAACTCTTCCTATAGCGTGTTCAAAAGGAATATGGTATAGTGGTTTAAGACGACTTACCGCCAATCGAAAAGAACAGGCAAGCAGTTTTAGGAGTGAAGAGATAATCATGAGAAAAGATATCACCAATCGCATTCAAAATGTGACGAATCGCATTCTGACCGATTACCAGAGCGGCCGTGATATAGACAATATGAATGTCTTTAATCAGCCTGACAGTATGGCAGTGATTGATATTGTCAACAAGCTGCTCAATATTCTGTTTCCGGGCTATTACAGACCGAAGGAGTTCAGAAGCTACAACTATGACAGCCGGATCGCAGTGGTGATCGAGGATGTTATTTACAACCTTCAGAAACAGATTGCAATCGCGCTGCGCTTTAAGGAAGAGTATGCGGCGGAGACGGATTATGAGCTCCGTATGTCGGCAGAGGAACTGGCAATTGATTTTCTGGAAAGAATCCCGCACATCAGGGCGCTGGTAAATACAGACATGCAGGCCTCCTACGAAGGAGACCCCGCCGCCTTCAGCAAGGATGAGATCGTTCTGTGCTATCCGGGACTTCTGGCGAGCACGATCAATCGTCTCGCCCACGAACTGTTTTTGCTGGGAGTACCGCTCATCCCCAGGATGATGACGGAGTACGCGCACAGTAAGACCGGAATCGATATCCATCCGGGCGCGACTATCGGCGAATATTTTTTCATGGACCATGGTACGGGCATTGTCGTCGGTGAGACTTCGATCATCGGAAAACATGTAAAGGTCTATCAGGGTGTCACCATCGGCGCACTTTCCACACGCGGCGGCCAGAGGCTCAAAGGCGCCAAACGCCATCCCACGATCGAAGATAACGTCACAATCTATGCCGGCGCATCCATACTGGGCGGAGATACCACGATCGGTGAGGGCTCTGTCATAGGATCCAACGTATTTATCACAAGTTCGGTGAAGCCCGGTACACGAATCAGTGTCAAGACACAGGAACTTATTATCCACAATCAGCATGATGACTTTGAGCTGCATTGTGCCCCTGAACCGGCGGTGAATATGTCTGATTCTGAGTCGGATGACACCTGGTACTATGTAATCTGAAACCCGTTCATCAACAGGAGGGATAACAGTGTGAAGATCACACTGTTGTTCTGATTATTCACACGGCTGTTTGTATCGGAGCGCCACAAATAGCCATGACGGCAGACGAGATCACGTCACCCGTCGCGCAGAGCGCTCCGGAATGGAGAATAAAATGGCTATTCAGGCAGGAATCAAAGGTGAAAAGAAGTTTGTGGTTAACGAGGATATGCTGGCTTCCAGAGCCGGAAGCGGCCTTGTGAATGTTTTTGGCACGCCGTCCATGATCGCGGAGATTGAGAATACAGCTGCCATGTCCGTACAGCCTGAGCTTGAAGATGGCAAGACCACAGTCGGCATGATGATCAGTGTTTCCCACATTGCGGCAACTCCCCTGGGAATGGAAGTCCGCATCGAGACCGAACTCACAGAAGTGGCGCCCAACGGCAAGGTCATGACCTTCAAGGCGACCTGCTATGATGAAGCAGGGCTCATTGGAGAGGGAACTCATCAGCGCGCAATCGTCGACCGTGCCCGTTTTGAGGCCAAGGCAAACGCAAAGAGTGAAAAATGATGAAAACAGCGAGCCAAGCGGGCGCAAGCGTGTGCTTGCACAAACGCTTGCGCACATTTGGCGAGCTGTTTTCATCAATTTGTTTGTGCCGCACTTAGTATTCATGAATTTGTTTGTGCCGCTCTTACGAGCGGCATATTTTGGAAGCGTGTAAAATAATATACTGTCAGATCAGGGGGATTACCCATGGACTTCGTGATTCAGCATCAGACTGCATCCTATTTGCGGCTGCATCTTCGCAGAGGCCGCTTCAGCGCCGCGGAAGCGGAGGTGTTGGAGTATGCCCTCAGCAATCTCAAAGGCGTTTCCTGCATTAAGCTCTATCCTTCTTCCGGCGGGATTGCATTTTCCTATAAGGGCGATAAGGAGAGCATCCTCAGAAGACTGCGCGAACTGCAGTTTCAGAACGTTAAAATGTTTGCAAAAAATCTCGGGGACAGCATCGGCAGCGAAGAAATTGCCCGCAGGAAACTCAGCCCCGCAGTAAAGAGAAAGCTTCGCTGCAAGGTGATCGCCGAGGCTGCGGCAGATTTGCTCCTGCCGGCACCGGTCCAGCTGGGGTATCATGTCTATCAGCTGGTGACCCTGAAGGACTTGTAAAGATTTGCGGATGTGGGAGCCCTGGGATTTGCATATAGGGAATGGTTTGATTGTATGCAATACGATAATTTGTAAATTTGTGCTTGACAAAACGCTGTGTTTGCGCTTAAATGGACTACAATTAAATAAGATTTATAAACCGTTGATGCGGGAGTAAAGCGTGAGGGGCACCCACAGAGAGTCCGGGCAGGTGAGAGCCGGATGGTATGCTGACACGAATAATGGTCCGCGGAGGGCGTGTTTAAAGGTGCTTGTTATGAAAGTTTTTCTGCAGTCTGTTTCGGGCTGTGCTTGAAGAAGAGCCGGAAAAGCTGCCGAGTATGACACGACGTGAGGGCATACGTCAGTTGCCGGGAATTTGCTGGAATTCCTTAAAGAGCGCGCGCTCGTCCGGAAACCCCTGCAGGGAGGATTTCTTTTCTATTTGAAGGGAGAATCTGTGCAGAGAGGGCCTTTGTGATAGCAGTTCCCTGATCGTCAGGGATTTTTTTATGCAAAGCTTTTTGAGTACGCGAAGCGGGGTGGTACCGCGGATATCATGCAAAAAAGATATTCGTCCCCGGCAGAATGAGTCTGTACAGGCTCGCTCTGCCGGGGATTTTTTATTCTTCATCGCGCAATACCCATGACTTCAGTCGTGGGATACGCGCGCTAAAAAGGAAACTCGCTTCATCGCGCAATGCCCATAACAGTCGTGGGATACGCGCGCAGCAAATCGATCCCTCAATATCGCGCAGCACCCTGCCCCGGGGAAACAGCTGCGTAATAAATGAATGAGTAGAAAGGAGCAGCACAATGATCAAAGAAGCCATCATTAAAATTGTAACAAAGCAGGATCTGTCTTTTGAGGAGGCAAAGGCTGTTATGAATGAGATTATGAACGGAGAGACGACGCCTACCCAGAATGCAGCATTTTTGTCGGCACTCTCGACCAAGAGTACCAAGGCCGAGACCATTGATGAGATTTCCGGCTGTGCTGTTTCAATGCGCAGTCATGCGACCCCTGTCGAACATCCCGGGATGGACGTACTGGAGATTGTCGGTACCGGCGGTGACAATGCCAATACCTTCAATATTTCCACAACATCCGCAATGGTGGTCACAGCAGCCGGTGTCAAGGTTGCCAAGCACGGGAACCGTGCGGCCTCCTCACAGAGCGGAACAGCAGATTGTCTCGAAGCCCTGGGAGTCAATATTCAGCAGGATCCCGACATGTGCAGAAAGCTTCTGGATGAAGTCGGCTTCTGCTTCATGTTTGCCCAGAAATACCATCTGGCAATGAAGTATGTGGGTGCCATCCGGAGGGAGCTGGGCTTCAGGACTGTGTTCAATATTCTGGGGCCCCTCACTAACCCTGCAAGGCCGGAATATTTCCTTCTGGGCGTCTATGATGAATATCTTGTGGAACCGGTAGCCAAGGTCCTGGCTTCTCTTGGTGTCAGCCATGCCCTTGTGGTTTACGGGCAGGACAAAATGGATGAGGTTTCTGCCTCTGCGCCTACGACTGTATGCGAGCTGAAGGACGGTTTTTACAGGACGACCACGATCTGCCCGGAGGACTTCGGGCTTACCAGAGGCAATAAGGAGGACTTGACCGGCGGTACACCTGCGGAAAATGCACAGACGACCCGTGCCATTCTTTCTGGTGAGATCAGGGATGCCCGCCGTACTTCGGTCCTCCTCAACGCAGGATGTGCCCTCTTTGCCGCCAATGCGGTATCTTCCATCGGGGATGGAGTCAAACTGGCGCAGGAGATGATCGACAGCGGCAGAGCCATTGCCACACTTGACGCTCTGATCAAGGCTTCCAATCAGGCGGCCTGACCACGCAGAACTCCTGCCATGCCTGCGCACTAAGGTGCTCCGGCATGGCTGGAAGAAAAAAAGAGACAGTGACACCATAAAGAGAGGTAAAAGACATGGGGACGATTCTGGACCGCCTGGCAGAGCATGCCATGGAAAGAGTGGCGGAAAAAAAGAAAAAACACCCGCTCGAAGAAATACGGGAAAAGGCATTTGCCGCATGTGGGGCTGCAGCCGGCACGCAGGAATTCCCATTTGAAAAGGCGCTGTCCGGACAAGGAATCCATTTTATCTGTGAATGTAAGAAGGCTTCTCCCTCCAAGGGAATAATCGCTCCGGATTTCCCTTATCTGGACATAGCACGTTCCTATGAGGCGGCGGGCGCTTCTGCCATTTCCGTTCTCACTGAGCCAAAATGGTTTCGTGGGGAGGACCGCTTTCTGCAGGAAATCACGGCGGCTGTCGGTATTCCATGTCTGCGCAAGGATTTTACCGTGGATCCCTACATGATCTATGAGGCAAAGCTGCTGGGTGCTTCTGCAGTCCTTCTGATATGTGCGATCCTGGATGATACGCAGCTTGCGGAATATCTGCGGCTTGCGCATTCCCTTGGGCTTTCCGCTCTGGTGGAAGCCCATGATGAGAAAGAAGTCGGGCGGGCAC
>DFDT01000010.1 GCA_002368865.1 Lachnospiraceae bacterium UBA3821
GCCTCATCCACCAGGTCAATGGCCTTATCCGGCAGAAACCGGTCAGAGATATATCTGTGAGACAACACAGCCGCGCTCACCAACGCATTATCCATGATCTTCACGCCATGATACACCTCATAGCGCTCCTTCAGACCACGCAGGATCGAAATGGTATCCTCCACGGTGGGCTCATCCACCATAACGGGTTGGAACCTGCGCTCCAGTGCGGGATCCTTCTCAATATACTGTCTGTACTCATCCAGTGTGGTGGCACCGATACAATGCAGCTCGCCTCGTGCCAACATGGGTTTCAGCATATTGCCCGCATCCAGTGCGCCGTCCGTCTTGCCCGCGCCCACAATGGTATGCAGCTCATCAATGAACAGAATGATCTGTCCGTCGCTGCCCTTTACATCCTCCAGCACCGCTTTCAGACGTTCCTCAAACTCACCGCGGTATTTGGCGCCTGCTACCAATGCGCCCATATCCAGTGCAAAAATCTTCTTATCCTTCAGTCCCTGGGGTACATCTCCCCGCACGATACGCTGCGCCAATCCTTCCACCACAGCAGTCTTACCCACGCCGGGCTCTCCGATCAGCACCGGGTTATTCTTGGTCTTTCGGGACAGAATGCGGATCACATTCCGGATCTCGCTGTCCCGCCCGATGACAGGGTCCAGCTTCTGGTTTCTGGCTTTTTCCACCAGATCCTGCCCATATTTCTCCAACGTGTCATAGGTAGCCTCAGGATTGTCGCTGGTCACCCGCTGATTACCCCGCACCGTAGACAGCGCCTGTAAAAAGCGCTCCCTGGTGATACCGTACTCCTTGAATATCTGGGCAATCTCCTTGTTGGGCTCCTTGATCATAGACAAAAACAGATGCTCCACGGAGACATACTCGTCCCCCAGCTGCTTTGCCTCATTCTCCGCATCCACCAGCACGCGGTTCAGATACTGTCCGATAAAGACCTGTCCGCCCTGTACCTTGACGCGCTTATTCAACGCCTGCTCCACCCGGTTCAGAAAATGATCCTTGTCAATCCCCATCTTCTCGATCAGCTTCAGGATCAGACTGTCCTCCACGGACAACAGACTCTTTAACAAATGCTCCTGCTCGATCTCCTGGTTGCCGTATTCATACGCCAGCTTCTCGCATCCGTTCACGGCTTCCATGGATTTCTGCGTAAATTTCTGTATGTTCATAATCACTCCCCCTTTCGCAATCTCAAAGACTGCGGCAGTAAAACCAAAAGAAAATGCCTGCATGCTACAGGTTCCTTTGTTTCTAAGAACAATATAGCACGCAGACACTGAAATTCAATAAAAAATATATAAAGTTTCCGTAAAACTATTGTTTTATCTTTTCTACGATTTTTTGAGCTTTCTCATATTCTTCCACCGTTGTATCAAGCACCTCACATGCGACCTTCAGATCAACCCCCATATTTTTTATGATTTTCGCAACATCCTCTATCAACTTCCGGCTCGCACCATACCGATCGCCTACATCATATCCCTCACCGTATCCTTCGCCATATCCTTCGCCGTACCCCTCATCAAATCCCTCGTCATGACTGATCTGCTTAATCTCCCAACTCTGCATATACCTCACCCCAATCTCCGAATTCTCTTTGATCTTCTCCACCATTTTCTGAATCGTTTCAAGATTAGAATTCGTCACATTCCGCTGTCTGCTGTCCGCCATGTAACGTAACAGTTCCACGAGTTCTTTGTTCTCTGCGCCTTTCTTGCCGTAGGTATACAAAAATATCGTTCTGACGCCGTCATCATACTCCAGATCCGGTTCTTCTTCGCAGGTATTCCGAAACGTATACATCATCCGATCCCGACCAAAAGGGTCATAGTTCGAAATCATGATCAGTGTCACGTTCTTCATATCCTTATACTTCACACCTGCTGTGAGCAGTTTTGAGTCGATCAGCGCACGGTAATACCGCATGCGCCTCTCTTCACTGTCCGAATGATAGGTATTCGGCTCAATGTCAAATACCTCCGGCTTGATCGGGACGATCATCATCTCCACATCTTCTCCTTCACCCACACAAGCCTCCACATAACTGTCCATCTGAACCCCATGCTGTCCGGGATTCCTTCCCTGCTCTGCAAACTGTGAAAAAAGTCGGATCTTCGTAACTTTCTTCTGCAAGATTGTTTCTAAGAGGATTCTCACAAATTCCTTCGCACGCTCTGTATCCTCCTGCATCTCTAACTCATTAAACAAAAAGTTATCGATCACGTTCAGATCCTCAAATTTCTTTTGTACACTGCCTAATTCTGTTTTCGCCATATGCTACCTCCATTATAATCGTATTGCCTCGAATGCGCAAGTCTGAACATGATTTGATATATTGTTGATTTATGATGATTTGATATCTCCGATTGTTCTTAAAAATATTACATGTCTTATTGTTGCTTTAAAATTTTCATAAATTTTTACAAATGAAAAGGTGACCGAACCGGCCTATCATCGACGTTCAGACATATTCACATAGAGTTATGATTTTAAAGTGTAGCATTTATTATTTTCATTGTCAATACACTATTTTGCTTTTTCTAAAAAGGATACTATTCACTATATATTTTGTACATAATGCAATACAATAAAAATGGAGGTGTTGAGATGGCATTTCAAATTAAACCGGATCAAAAAGAAACTGAAAATAAAACAATTCGTTTTCCTGTACTGTTAATCCAACAGATAGAAGCCGCAATCCAAGGCAAGGAAACTACATTCAGCGGTTTTGTTATACAAGCCTGCGAATATGCTTTACAAAATATGGATCCCAACAACAAATAAAGAAACTTGTATACCACTCCAACATCACGGTATACAAGTTTCTCTATTAACAGATTAGATATACGAGGCGTTTCTTTCTTACGCGATCTGCGTCACTTCATACCCAGCATCCACGATGACTGCCTTCAACGCGTCGTCCGCCACATCACCGGAAAGTTCCACTGTCGCGGTCTTGTCCTCCAGACTCATGGTGACGCTCGTCACCCCCTCCACACCTTCCAGTGCCTTCTGAACTCTGCCGGTACAATGCTGACACATCATTCCTTCCACTGTGATCACTTTTTTCATGTTTGTTCCTCCTTGTATGTTATTATTTGTTATCATTTCCTTTTCCGTCTCCGGCACTGTTTTTTGTCCGGTCTGCCCAAACGCACTTCTGAAACGCCTGAGCCGCAACGCATTGGTTACCACGAAGATGCTGCTCATGCTCATGGCAGCGGCGCCGAACATGGGGGTCAGCCGGAGACCAAACGCCGGATACAAAAGCCCTGCTGCCAGAGGGATTCCGATACAATTGTAGAAAAAGGCCCAGAACAGATTCTGCTTGATATTGCGGATCACCGCCCGACTGAGCTGCATGGCGGTCACCGCATCCCGCAGATCACTCTTCATCAGCACAATATCCGCGCTCTCAATCGCCACATCCGTCCCTGCACCGATTGCAATTCCCACATCTGCAGCCACCAGTGCCGGCGCGTCATTGATTCCGTCACCCACCATCGCCACTTTACGACCTGCCGCCTGAAGTTTTCGGATCTCCTGCTCTTTGTCCTGGGGCAGCACCTCTGCAATCACCTGTGACAGGCCCAGCCGTCTGCGCACAGCCTCCGCCGTACGCTTGTTGTCCCCGGTGAGCATGACCACGGATATTCCCATTTTATGCCACGCCTGGATTGCCGCCAGCGAACTGCCTCTGACGCCATCCGCCACTCCGATGATACCCAGTACCTGTTTTGCATCCGCCAACAGAAGCGGCGTCTGCCCTTCATCCGCCAACCCATTCAGTGCCTGTGTGATCTGCTCTGAATCTGCATTTTCTATGTGTTTTTCCTTCAGGTAAGCCTGATTACCCACATAGATCCTGGTGCCTGCCCGGATACATTGCACCTCCGGCATCTTTATTTTTTGCTGTCCGGAGACATGATCCGGATTTACTGTCGCCACAGGACCGTCTGTCAGATTCGGATCTGCAACGCATACATCCTGTGCGATCACACCTTCCACGCCTCTGCCAAACACCGCCAGAAAATCATTCACTGCAATCTTCGGGCAGCCCTGTTTCTCAGCCTCTTTTACCACAGCTTCCGCCAGCGGATGTTCACTCTTTTGTTCCAATGCCGCTGCCACGGTGAGAAGTGTCGCAAGGCTCAACCCCGGCACATAGCTTCCCTGACTCATCACTTTCAGCTTTCCCTCGGTGATGGTACCTGTCTTATCCAGCACCACCGTATCCACATTCCGCGCCGTCTGCAGCGCTTCACCGGATTTGATGAGAATACCGTGGTTCGCTCCCACACCCGTGCCTACCATGATTGCTACAGGCGTGGCCAGTCCCAACGCACAGGGACAGGAGATCACCAGCACCGCAATGGCAGTGGAGATAGCAAACTCCGCATCCGCCCCGGCGATCAGCCAGCCGATCAGTGTCATGAGGGAAATTCCCATGACCACGGGCACAAACACGCCTGCCACTTTGTCCGCAAGCTGTGCGATCGGTGCTTTGCTTCCCGAAGCCTCCTCCACCAGGCGGATGATCTGTGCCAGAGTCGTGTCATCCCCCACGCGCTCGGCAAGGCATTTTAAGAAACCTGCTTTATTCATGGTCGCGGAAACCACTTTGTCTCCCGTCCGCTTCTCCACAGGGACGCTCTCCCCCGTGATCGCAGCTTCATCCACACTGGAATTGCCCTCCAACACGACACCGTCCACAGGGATCAGGCTCCCCGGCTTCACCAGGAAAATATCTCCCGCCGCCAGCGCTTCCGTGGGTACTTCCTCCTCCGTGCCGTCTGCCTTCAGGCGGATCGCCGTCTTGGGCGAAAGGTCCATCAGCTTCGTGATAGCCTCACTGGTTTTGCCCTTGGAACGACTCTCCAGATATTTTCCCACCGTGATCAATGTTAAGATCATGCCCGCCGACTCAAAATACAGGTCATGAGCGTAATGCTCCACCACATCCATAGCGCTATGCCCCAGTCCATATGCGATCCGATACATGGCAAAGATGCCGTATCCCATGGACGCGGAAGCTCCCACCGCGATCAGGCTGTCCATATTCGGCGACAGATGGGCAAGGGTCCGAAAACCCACTGTAAAAAATTTGCGATTCATATATAAGATGGGCAGCACCAGCAAAAACTGCGTCATGGCAAAGATCATGGCGTTTTCATTGCCGTGCAGATAATCCGTCACAAACGCCGGTACGGGAATTCCCGTCCATTCATGAATCATATGGTGCATGGACACATACATGAGCGGAATCAGAAATCCGATGGATATTCCCAACCGCCGCTTCATGGCTCTGCTCTCCTCCTGCGCTTTGCGCAACAGCTCCTCCTTGCCCGATGCCGCGTTTTTCCTGCATCCGAAGGATGCAGGTCCAAAGGATGCATATCCGAAGGCTGCATCTCCGCCGGACGCACCACTGCCGGCTGCTCCGCCGGACGCCCCTCCGCTCATTTTTTCCGCGCCATATCCGGCCTTTACCACCGCCTGCACGATGTCCGCTTCCCGCAATAGATTCTCGTCATAGGTGATATCCATGGTTTCCGTCAACAGATTGACGGATGCCTTTTCTACCCCGTCCAATTTACTTGCCGCCTTCTCCACATGGGAAGAACAGGCTGAGCAGGTCATCCCCGAAATATGATACCGCTCCTTCATTTCCACATCTCCTGACAATCTTTATTTAAGTTTTTTGATCAGTTCAACGGTCTCATCCACAACTTCCAGATTACCGTTTTGAATCTCTTCCGTAACACAGGTTTCCATATGCGTCTTTAACACCATATATCCGAAAGCCTGCAGCGCACTCTCCACCGCCGCCACCTGCGTCAAAATGTCCCCGCAGTACCGGTTCTCATCCAACATTTTAGAAATTCCGTTTAACTGCCCTGTCATGCGGCTCAGACGGTTCTTCAGCTGTTTCAATTCCTTCTCCGATCTGGGTTTTGACTTCTGATGATGTCCGCAACAGCCCTTTTCTTCCATATGTGTTCCTCCCATGTATTTCATCTAAAAATACCCCGCAGGGGTATTCTGTTCTTTTATCAGAATATACCCCCACTGGGTATTTGTCAAGTACGGATATTTTGAAATCTCTCATCAAAATCTCTCATATTGCTTCAAAGACAAAATATTCCACAGCGACGGTTCCACCGCCATCTCCTTCCTTGATTGCAAACAGTCCTGCTTTTGCCCCTACCCAGCGTCCGGGCGTGGCCGCTTCTGTTTTGCCCACAGGATAAAACGTACTTCCGTCCGCACTAACTGCGAAAGAAATCTCTTTCGCGTCTTTCACCTGCATGCGCAGATAAATCTTACAAGACGGCAGGCTCTCATCTCCCGATGTACTGTCCTTTGCCGTCTCGGGCATCTCGATAGCAACCTGTGTTTCGTCTTCTTTCTCCCAGTTTCCGGTACGCTGCCAGAGTCTGATCCGACCGTTCTCTTTCCCCACCGTCAACGCCGTATAATGCAGACACTGGGATATCAGTCCGGCCGCATCGCCCTCCTGCATTCCTTCCAGATGCAGGCAGGTCGTGATCCGGAATTCCGGCGCCGGCCACTTCTGTAACAACAGATTCGGCACATCGCACAGCTGCGGAGGACGTACCTCCTCCTGCTGCCCACACGGTATACGCTGCGCGCACTCCGCATGCAATACCAAACAACCGTCTTTCAGTTCATACCAGGACGGTTTGGGATTGGCATTCCATTGCCACTGTAACCCCAACTTCTCCCCGTCAAAGAAATCGCTGTCCTCCGGCGCATCAATGGGGTAGGAACCGCCCACATTCGGCTTGCAATAGTGCATCACAGGCTCCCCACAGCCATCCGCATCGTTCCCACCGATCACCGGCCAGTCATTCTCCCAGCGCATCGGCTGCAAATGGATGATCCGGCCTGCATTGCCCACATCCTGAAAATGGATAAACCAATTCTCCCCGGTCGGGGTATCCACCCAGGCGCCCTGATGCGGGCCGTTCACAGGCGAATTACCCTGCCGCAGCACGATTTTTTCCTCATAGGGACCGTAAATATTTTCTGACCGCAGCACCGTCTGCCAGCCGGTCCCCACCCCGCCTGCCGGCGCAAATATGTAATAATAGCCGTTTCTTTTGTAAAGCTTGGGACCTTCAATGATTGGCTGCGTATCGTGCCCGTCAAACACAAACTGCCCGTCCCCCAGCACACCGGAGCAGTCCGGTTCCATGGGTGATACATAGAGATAGCTGTTGAAGCCGATCCTGCTTCTGGCAAACGCTGTCACCATATATGCTTTCCCATCATCATCCCAGAACGGGCAGGGATCGATCCAGCCCGTCACCTGTTTTACAAAAGCGGGCTCACTCCATTCGCCCCAGGGATCATTCGTCTGGCACATCATGATCCCCTCATCCGGAAATGGTACAAACACATAATATACGCCATCGTGAAACCGGATGGACGGCGCCCATGCACCGCAGCCATGCACCGGTCTGTCATACCGCGCAAAGGGAAGCATCTGCATCACATAATTGATCACCTTCCAGTTTACCAGATCCTTTGAATGCAGGAGCGGCACCGAAGGCGCATTGCAAAAGCTGGAAGCAACCATAAAATAATCCTCTCCCACCCGGATCACATCCGGATCGGAGTAATCCGTGTAAAGGATGGGATTTGTGTACGTTCCGTCCCCCTGATCGGCGATCCACATTTTATGACAAACTGTCTGATCCATATCTTCTCTCCGTTTCCTCTGTATTTTCAACATACTTTTGATCCTATTATACTATAGGGGCTGCTTTTTTACCAGAAGAGTTCCATTTCCCCTCTGTTCTCCAACAATTCGCCTTCCACCTGGAGTCTGCCCCCGCGAGCCACATAGATCAACGGCTCCCCGACCTTCATATGGGCCAGCTCGGTCACCGCCATCTGTTCAAACGCTTCCGCGTTCTGCACGCTGACCATCACCTCGGGATTTGCACCGCCCGCAGCAATACCTTTGGGATCATATTCCATGATCAGTGCTCCCTTTCGCACATACTCATGCTCCATTACCCGACATCTGTAACAGTCACTGTACATATCGTCCACATGCTCTCCCACCTTCAACAGTACCTTCGCGCCAAACTCCGTCTCCAGCAGCATCGCGCTGCCCATGGGATAGAGTTTTTGGATTTTTCCCGCCGCAGGCGCATAGATTTTCCCCTGCTCCGGCATAATATGCATTTCCTTTTTTCCGTTTTCCTCCGTTACCCTGACCTCACCGGTCACCGGTGAAACGATCTCATTGCCTTTCAGGATTTTCTTGGTCTTGTATGCCTCCTCGTCCTCCACCAGATTCCACTGTAAACTCCTGCCGATCCAGAATCCTGTCATTGCCGACAGAATGCCTACTGCTGCCAATACAAACGTGTCCATTTTTTTGCTCCTGTCACTTTTATTTGACTTCCTGTTTTTATCCATAATTTCTGCAAAAATATTTAAAATATACTTGACATTTCGATAAAATCAATGCTACAATGTCTTTGTATTCTAAATGAAAGTCATTGAACTCACATATTTTTGTAAGTCATTGTTACTTATATTTCCATGCGAGTCATAATGGTTTACAAAAATATGTGATTTTTTTGTCCTACGTTTTAGAATCGCCAATAATTATTATTTGGGAGATCCCCAAAAGAAGGAGGTACCAACATGAACAACGGTACAGTTAAATGGTTTAACGCTCAGAAGGGTTATGGTTTCATCACAAACGATGCAACCGGCGAGGAAGTATTCGTACATTTCTCCGCTATCAACGCAGAGGGCTTCAAGTCTCTTGAGGAAGGTCAGAAAGTTACTTTCGATACTGAGACCGATCCTCAGAACAGCAGCAAGGTTCGTGCTACCAACGTTACTGTAGTAGCTTAATTACCTGAAGAAAACCGGATAGAAAGGCTGACTGATAAAGAGTCAGCCTTTTTTCTTGTCAATTCAGCTGCATCCTGCATATAATATGTTGTAGTATCAAGGAGATTTTTATGAGTTTATTCAGCCTGTTTCTGATTGCCGTAGGACTCTCCATGGATGCCTTTGCCGTATCGATCTGCAAGGGTCTGGCGATGAAAAAGCTTTCCCTGCAAAAAGCCTGCATCGTCGGTCTATGGTTTGGCTCTTTTCAGGCGATTATGCCCGGAGTCGGCTATCTGCTCGGCAGTCAATTCGAAAAGTACATCACTGCGATCGATCACTGGATCGCTTTTGTCCTCCTGCTGCTGATCGGCATTTCCATGATCCGGGAAGCCATCTACGAAAAAGAGGAAGAAACCAATGATTCCCTGGATGGGAAGACCATGTTCCTGCTTGCCGTTGCCACCAGCATAGACGCTCTGGCCGTCGGTGTTACCTTCGCTTTTCTGCAGGTTTCCATCCTTCCGGCGATCACTTTTATCGGCAGTATCACCTTTCTCCTCTCCTGCATCGGTGTAAAGGTTGGGCATGTCTTCGGCACCAAATATAAAGCTAAGGCAGAGATTACAGGAGGCATCATCCTGATCCTGATCGGCGTCAAAATACTGTTAGAACATCTCGGTATCGTTCAATTTCCGATCTGAAACCGCAAAATGGCTAAAAAAGGCAGCTGCCCCATAACGCAGCTGCCTTTTCTATATTTGTAAAACCTTCTCTCCACTTTTAAAACTCAATCATCCAACCGGCGCAGCTCCGTGTAAGCCAGAAGCAACGGTCCCACACCCTTTGCGTCATCTTCTACAATGGGCTCGGACATGTAGTACTCAAAAGTACCGTTTCTGCGTGTGTTCTTCTCCGGTCCCAATCCGGCAACCAGACAAATACCGCCCAGGCTCAAATGGCCATCCTTCTCCTTCAGATATCTGTCACAGATTCCCTGGAACGCTTTCAGACCATACTGTCTGTAGCTCTCCGGCAGGAATCCGAGACGCACACCCTTTAACAGGGAATATGCCATGATCGCACTACCGCTGGTCTCCAGATAATTCGGCTCCTCACCGCCTCTTGCAGGAAGCTGGTACCACATACCGCTCTCATCCTGGAATTTCAACATGGAATCCATCAGATCCACAAAAACCTTCTGCAGATTATTGTACTGTTCTTTCCATTCCTCTCCCGGATCGCACTTATCCAATGTATCCAGAAGCGCCATGGAATACCAGCCAAGCGCTCTCAGCCAGAAGTTCTGGGAAAGTCCGGTCTCCTTGTCTGCCCAGAAAATGGACTTGGAGGAATCATAACCGTGATAATACAGACCGGTCTTGTCGTCTCTCATGTATTTTACGACATTTGCAAATTGGTCAAAAATATCTTTATAGTGCTCCTTATTGTTAAACTTGGTCTCATACTCCATGTAGAAGGGTTGTCCCATGTACATACCGTCCAGCCATACCTGTTCCGGATAAATCTGCTTATGCCAGAAATTTCCCTCTGCAGTACGGGGCTGTGTCCGCACCTGACTATAGATCAGATCGATGGCTTTTCTGTACTTCTCCTTACCATTCAATGCATACAATGCGAACAAGGTCTTGCCTGCGTTTACATTGTCGATATTGTACTCCTCCACGGAATACCCATCGATGGTACCGTCCTCATGTACTCTGTGATCGATATATGCATCCGCAAAATCATAATACTTCTTCTCGCCGGTCGCACTATAAATCTCCAAAAGCGCCAGGATCATACATCCGTCAATATAATTCCACCCTGAAATCTTTCCGCTTCGGGCTTTCTCAATGTTCCATGCAGGAACGTCCAAAGTACTCTTTTCAATCAATTCGTCGATATACTTCTCAAAAATTTCCATCTGCATAGGGCCAACCTCCATTGTCTTTTCATTCAGCTAATATCTAGTTTACATGACTTTGCACAAATAGTCAACGAAAACATGCCCTATTCATCATAAATTTTACCAATACAGTCAAATTTACAATGCAGAATACTGTGCAATTTGCAATATAACGCAGGTCAGATAGAGCAAAATCAAGTGAATTGGATAAAAACCGTAGAACAATGCCTTACAGGAAAATCCTTTTTTCCCTCTGTATAATGCCAGCAGCAGGAAAGCCGGTAACGCCTCCCATTCCCAGAGAATCATACCGAATGTCAGATACCCCAGCACCAGCTGCAGCCATTTTCTGCTCCGCGTAAAATAAAACACCAGAATACATACCACGCCCATCCAACTGTAATCCGTCCGGAACAGATATGCAAGCCCCATCCCCATGGCAGCGATCCCCAGCACGATCAAGCGAAGCAATGTCTCTGCCACCACAGGCGACAGATCAGGGAACCATACGCCCCGCTTATTTTCTACCTCTTCTATCAGAATGATGGACAACAGACCAAAAAACAAGGTGAAAAACACATTCTGATAGCCCAATTCCAGAATCTGACTTTGAAATGCGAGATCAAACGGGATTTCGCTTACCAGTGCAAATATCCCTAACCGGGCAAGATATTTCCACTTATTTCTGGTATATTTCATCCCCTCCACAAGCATAAAACAGTAGATAACAAACGCGATCCGCCCAATACTGCGCATGGCGGTATACACCGGTATATATTGCCGGTATTGTCCCGCCATAAACAATCGCACCATTACCGCAGCCGCAATGTGATCGATCAGCATGGAGATCATCGCAATCACTTTCAGGGTACTGTTGCTGAGCCCTGGTGCTGTTTTTATTTTCGTTTCCATTAACTTTTTTGTTTCACTTCCTTTATCCGACTTTATAACCGCTTCCCCACACCACTTTCAGATATTGTGGATCTTTGGGATTATCCTCGATCTTTTGGCGAATGTGCCGGATATGTACCGCAATCGTATTATCCACATCGTACGCCTGCATATGCCAGATAGACTCGTAAATCTGATCGATCGAGAGCACTTTTCCCTTCTCCTTCACCAACAGCTTTAAGATCTCATATTCGCTGGGGGTCAGCTTCACCTCTCTGCCGTCCACCTTCACATTCCGATACAGGTCATCCACCTCAAGCCCGTCCACCTTGTAGATATGTCCCACTGCGTATCTTGTCTGCATCAGCTGACAGTACCGTCTTATCTGGCTTTTGATCCGTGCCAGCAGTTCCAGCGGATTGCAGTCCGCAGTCACATAATCGTCCGCTCCGGCGTTCAGTGCCATGATCTTCGCGGACTCCTGCTTTTGTGCGGATACGACAATGATCGAAATGTTGCTGCGCTTCCGGATATCTGCGAGCAGTTCCACTCCATTATACCAGTCCATACCATTTAATTCCACATCAAAAAGCAAAAGCTGCATTTTATTTTTGTTTAAAAGCCGGAACAGCTCTTTCCTGTCCTCCACAATCGTGATATTTATATTTTCTCCCCGCAGAAGGGGCGTTACCTTGCCGGAAATACCTGTATTGTCATTATAGAGCATTATATTACTTTCCATTTTATTCACCCTCCTATGTACACTGTATCAGAGCAATGCATCTTTTTTGCAAAGATATTCTTAATATTTGCTTAATACACAAAAAAAGCCTCTCAATATATTAGACGTATTTGAGAGGCAAAATGTTTCACAATCCTGTTACTTTATTTTATTTTTAGAAATTTCCAAATAGATTTCTATGAAAAAAAGATCTCCACCAGCGTCAAACCCTTGGCGGGCATCAGCGGGCCTGCCAATTCTCTGTTTTTCGCATCCAACAATTCCGGGATACTCTCCGGACTCCGTTCCCCTTTTCCCACTTCCAGCAATGTTCCCATCAGGATTCGGATCATATGATGCAAAAAACCGTTCCCTTGAAAAGAAAAGGTAAGCAGTATATCCTCCTGCATGATCTCAATGGAATCAATCCTGCGGACCGTAGATTTCTTCCCTTTTTTGGCGGACGTAAAGCTTTTAAAATCGTGCTCTCCGCACAGATAAGCCGCCGCCTTTCGCATGGCGTCCAGATCCAGCTTCTCCGGCACCCGGATCGCATATCTTCTCAGGAAAACATCCGGTATCCCGCTGTTGATGACGCGATAGATATAATGCTTTCCGCTGGCATTCAGACGGCTGTGAAACCGCGGCCCCGCTTCCGTGACCTGAAGCACCGCGATGTCCTCCGGCAGATAAGTATTCATATATGTCTGCATCTCCTCTACCGTCATTTCTGAGTTGGTGTGAAAATTTGCCACCTGCCCCAGTGCGTGTACTCCCGCGTCCGTTCTTCCGCTTCCCTGAATCTCAATCGTTTCCTTGCACATTTTCGATAAGAGCGTTTCCAGTTTTCCCTGGATCGTATGATCGGTAGACTGCTGGCGCTGCCATCCCTGATACTTTGTTCCTTCATATTGTAACAAGAGTCTGATATTACGCATGCGGCTCCTTTCC
>DFDT01000068.1:0-1340 GCA_002368865.1 Lachnospiraceae bacterium UBA3821
TTCGAACCCTCGACCTCCAGATCCACAATCTGGCGCGCTAACCAACTGTGCTATAGCCACCATGACTAGCTGTAGCTAGTGAACGTGCTCGAAGGGATTCGAACCCCCGAACCACGGCTTAGAAGGCCGTTGCTCTATCCAGCTGAGCTACGGACACACGTCAGTTGACACGAATGATATTATATCGTATTGCCACGCGGTTGTCAACTACTCTTCGAAAAATTTTCTGATCGGTATTTTTATGCTGCGTCATTCGGCACTTGACATTCCAAACGCACCTGATATATAATAGCAGATGCGTTGGTACACTGCACAGGCAGTGATTTCCATATTGATCGGGGTGTGGCTCAGCTTGGCTAGAGCGCCTGGTTTGGGACCAGGAGGTCGCAGGTTCGAATCCTGTCACCCCGACTTTTTTATTGCTAAAAATCCAGCATCCAGGAATCCGGCGCCCAGATTCCCTTTTCTCCCCATGGTTTTGACAGAAAAACCTTCACTTTTTCCCCCGTTCCGACAAAAGTGATCTCCACCACGGCAGATTCTCCGGCTGCATCATTCCGCTGATACTTCAAATTCCTCACCGACACCCGGGTTTCGTCTGTGGTCAGATTCAGAAGATGCACCACTGCCGCAGCCGGTTCAAACAGCGCCCGGTATTTCTCCGGTTCTTTTTGGGCTTCCCAATTTATCAATGCCCCGAATCCGTCATGCAGATACGCAAACGCGCCCTCCCCCACAGAGCTGGGGTAGGCCGCCAGAAAGCTTTCATAGTCCGCAATCTCCTCAAAGCAGACCATCTCCTCATCATAAACCTCCATAAAGGAGTCTTCCTCCGGCCAGTTTTTCCTGACCTTGATCGTCTCCCTGCATCGGATCAACCGGTTCTCATTGGTCGGTATGGCATAATATATGATCGCGCTGCCGAACCGCGGCTCGTTCTGCGGGCTTCCGCCCCCGTTCCAGACACTTCTGTATATTTGCCAGGCATCCTCATCCAGTGCGGTCCATGCGCCCCATTCCCGGATGGATGCAGTCCCGCCATACGAAATCAGAAGCCCTTCCTCCTGCATCTTCTGTTGTACCTTCTGCGTGGATAAACGCAGGATCGTCTCCGCATCTCTCCCTGCCATCGCCTGGGCCCAGCCCTCAAATCCGCCGGTTTCTCTGGTCCATGCCTCCTGCCGCTCCTTCAGATAAGCTTCTCTGGCGGCATTCTTTCTGCTGGCTTCCGCATTCACCTCCGCCAGCTTCTCCAGCTTGGCCTGCACAGCGGGGTCTCTGTCTTTATCTTTCACTTTCTCCCCGCTGCCCGGCAGTTCCGTCGTCGCCTGCCCGCTCTG
>DFDT01000068.1:1469-10450 GCA_002368865.1 Lachnospiraceae bacterium UBA3821
CCCAATCCCTGTTTTTTATAACGGAGCACATTCCTGATGCGGTGTGAGACCTCCGACTCTCCGAATGCAATGGGTGAAAATCCCATCTTCTTCTGCTCCGTGGCAAAGTTTAACAGCAGTTCACTGTAGGCTTTCCTGCTACCGCTTCCGAACATCCCAAGTACCGCCTCGTCGCAGCGCATCTCTTGGTCCCGTACAAACGCAAAATAAGCGATCCACACCAAGGGATTCACCCAATAGATCGCCAACAGCAGATAAGCGATCAGCCTGACCCACGGATCTCCCCTGCGGATATGATATCTCTCATGCTCCAGCACATAAACCTGACTGTTTTTATCCATGCGGAACGGAATATAGATCTTCGGTGGAAACAATCCCAACACAAACGGCGTGGAGATTCGGTCGCACTCCCAGATATTATCCCGCAGCCGCACTGCCTGTCCGATGCGGTCTTTCAGACGCAGATATGAGATTTCACCGAGCATCAGGATCACATATGCCCCTATGAAATAGATTGCTGCCAGTATCCCCAACACCAGGCCGCCGTATTGCATTGCCTCCGGCATCATCGCTCCCGTCGTCTGTACAGCCGCGTCCGCATTCTCCGCCAATTCAACCGCTTGCGCCGCAGTTTGCGCCATTGCAGTTTGCGCTGCTGCGGTTTGTGCCATTGCAGTCTGTGCCATTGCAGTCTGTGTCGTTGCAGTCTGTGTCGTTGCAGTCTGTACTGCCGCCATATGCGCCGTTTCCGCCGGATTGATCATTACCGATACCGGTCCCCCCGCTACCGCTTTCATTCCGCTTCCGGATGCCATGAACTGAAAAAGATTGAACACACTAAACGGCGACAGAATCGGCAGTTTCACTGCCATTCGGATTCCCACAATACTCCATAATGCATAGGAATACTTCTTGGGAAAACGCTGTAGTATCAACCTCGCCGCCAACACCACGAGGATCACCACCGCCACCTCCAGATTCTTTTCCATAAAACGCCATATCAACATCTCCATGGTCTAATCCTCTCTGTGCGCGTCGATCATCTGCTTGAGCAGCCTGGCTTCTTCCTCCGAAATCTTCCTGCCGCCCAGAAATGCCGCCACAAATCCCGGCAGCGATCCGCCGAAAGTACGCTCCACAAAGTAGGCCGACTCCTCCGCCTGCACCTGCTTCTTCGGGATCAGCACTGTCACTGTGGCATTCTGATTGTCGATATAGCCCTTCTCCTGCATCTTTCGGATTACCGTATAGGTTGTCGACTTTTTCCATCCCAGCTTTTCCTTACAGAGTGTCACCAGCTCTCCGGAATTCACCGGCGCGCTGTCCCACACAATACACATGAAACGATAGTCACTGTCACATAGTTTTGCATATTCGTTGTCCATTCTTGTCCTCCTGCCTGTACTTTTTCAATTTTGATGATTGATTGCAAACCTCTTTTTATCAGTCCCGAGTCCCGCATATTATATACTTCATAAGCAGGGCGCTTGAGGACGTCGGTACTTATGCACTGTATTTTAGTGCATTAGTACCGCTACGTCCGAAACCGAGCGAAAGCGTCCCTGTGTTGAAGTATATAATTTGCAGGACGATGATTGCCAAAATATCGGATTTTGCAAATAGTTACTGATTCTCCCACAGATACAGCTGCACCCGGTTCTGTATCACCTGCGCCGTCTCCTCCGCAGACTTCTGCCCCCTGAAGTAGACCTGCGCCTCCTCCCCCACAATCTTTAACAGCAGTTCGTCCTGGGAGGTTTTATGGCTTAGGTTTCCTATGATCTCCGTCAGCCTCTCCGTATCCTCCGAAGTATATTCCCGCAGGGGCTCTCCGTTCATCTCTTTCTGTGTGTACCGCCATGTACGCAGATTTCTTTCCAGCCTGTCCTTTCTGGCAGGGAAACCCGAAAGTCCGTAGTCCGGCTCATACTCCTGCACAAATTCAATGAATTCCCATGCGCCCTCTTTCTGCGATCCCATCCTGCTGATCGCCAGATTGCAAAATCCCGATATCCATACGCCGTCGCCATGGGTCGCACAAAGGACGCCGCTGCTCTCCCCGTCCTTTGACGGATAGCCCTTCACCGTAAGCCGGATCTCCCCTGTCCGGGTCATATTGGTACACCACAGATAAAAAAACTCGTCCGTAATCACGGTCTCATCCAGCAACGCTTTCCCGTTCAGCAATCCGGTCCTGCCACGGCTCTCCAACTGTTCCTCCCCGGTAAATGTATCCTCATATGCTGCGCACGCCAGCAGATCGTAAAACAACGGATTGCAGAAATCGCAGGTATTCCGCTCTGTATCCACAAATTCATCCATGGACATACCAAGCAGCTTATGCAGAACACCCTCAGCCGAATTGCTCGAAGCAAAAAGGGGGATATCCCTATGTTCCTCCCGCAGATTCATTAGCTCCCGGAGCGTCCAGCCGCACGCTGTCCCCAGATATTGCTCCTGTCCATAAAGCATTTTCATATAAAACGCTCTCGGCAGGAACACCTGCTTTCCCACCGCCTGCCCGCAGGCGAGCACACTGGGGAGATAGAGTTTGGCATCCAGCACATTGCTCGCCTCCAGATAAGGCGTCAGATCCTCGAACGCACCCTGCCCGGCATAACTCTCCCAATTTTGCAGAAACCCTAAATCCAACAGATCCGGTGCCTCCGGCGTGGTCAGCAATAACTGCACTCTGGTCCTGGCCTCCTCCCAGTCTTCTAAAGAGGCATCCACTCCCGGCTTGCCCAGAGGACTCACCAACTCCACCCTGTAACGCTCATTGCTCTGATTAAAAGCATACACCGTATCCCGAAATATTTTACTGTCGTCATTTGTCATCACCGTGAGCACGATCCGCCCGTCTTTGTCTGTGGTGGGTTTCAATGTCTTTATGATAATCTTTTCTTTTTCGTAACACAAGATCCGGATTGTTTCCTCATCCGCTGAGAGGATCGCTAAAAGGCTCGTGCTGAGAATGCCGCTGCTGTCCCACTCCAGAACCAGACTTGTCTCATCCTTGGTAGCGTCATAGCGAAAAAGCCGATTCCCTTGTGAGAGATACAGGTACCCGTCCTTTTCCGGATTACCGGCGGCATAGAACTTTTCCCCCTCTACGGGAACGGCAATGCTTTCCTGCAGTCCGTTCTCTTCCGGCCTGCAAAAAACGGTCTGCCCTCCGCCGATCTTTGCCAGAAAAAGTATGTCTCCCGCCGAAACCAGTTCCCCCGGATAGCCCTCCGACTCAAATTCTGCCCGCTTGCCGTCAGGCGTTATGACCGCCAGTTTTTCATTCGTCAGCAGATAACTGCTTCCATCCCTCTGTGCCGCGTCAATGACCTTCCACAGTCCGCCGTCTTCCGTTCGCCATTCCGGCAATACCTGACTCTCCAACAGATTTCCGCTGAGATCATACCGCGCGATCCCGTATGAGATCACCTCATCGTCCCCGTCAGTCTGCCCCTCCTTGGAGGCGACCTGATCATACAATCTGCAAAAGCCTTTCTCCCCGCTGTCCCCTGCTAAGAACTTCCGCGGTCTCACTTTACTCCCCTCCCCGGTCTCCGGGACAGCAAGCGTTCCCAACTCAAGGAACTCAACAACTTTCCACATTGTCGCCCGGTCATACACGATGGTCCCTGCCGTCGGCGTATTTGCCGCAGCATCATCCCTTTTGTCGGGAGCCGGCACACCCGTGCACCCGGCTAACAGGGAGACACACAACACCGCCGCCAGCCATTTTTTCCGTACACTGCCACGTTGAACTAAAAGTATACGTCCCATGAGA
This sequence comes from Lachnospiraceae bacterium UBA3821, assembly GCA_002368865.1. Lineage (GTDB taxonomy): Bacteria > Bacillota > Clostridia > Lachnospirales > Lachnospiraceae > Acetatifactor. The sequence continues at coordinate 5,254 of DFDT01000068.1, forward strand.
AGCAACTCCTTTTCCAATCAATCACAGTCAAACTGAAAATCCGACCCATAGATCCGGCGGATTACCTTGCTTCCGCCAAAAGAAAGCGGGTTTATAGTTATCGACCTATATTAAGTCTATAACTATAAACCCGTCTTGTCAAGTCCTAAATCGCCGTTCCCATTCTCCTCTGTACCTCACAAGCCAATCATACCGACGGGGTAATAAAAGGTATCTTTGTTGAGAGGGAATATCCTGTCTGAAGTATCCATTATCAGTCCTGAAGCTACAGGCATCTTATACTGCTCCAAAATTCTGAAATTTTTATTCGCCTTATCTTTTCCTATTCCCTTTTTTATCTCGATGGGATAAAGCTTCTGGTCTATATCAAAAATCAAATCGACTTCTTTTTGATCTCTGTCTCTGTAGTAATACAAAGTATTCTCAATCCTCTTTCCTGCATTACGTATGCTTTTAACGATCTCGCTGACAACATATGTCTCAAAGAATGCACCTGCCATAGCGGATGCCTCTAAAATCTTTGCATCCGTCCAACCACAAAGAAAAGCACATAACCCCGTATCCATAAAATATATTTTGGGTGTTTTTACAATACGCTTTGCCAAATTAATTGCATACGGCTGAAGAATAAATACAATGCCGGATGATTCCAATATTGATATCCAGCTTTTTGACGTTCTGGCATCAATCCCCACTGCATTGCCGATCTCCGTATAATCAAGTTGCTGAGCTGTTCTTAAGGCTACTATACGCATAAATTTTCTGAAATCATCAAGCCTTCCGACGTTTATCATCCTGCTCACATCTTTCTCAAGATATGTGGCTATATAACTTTCAAAAAAAGTATCTCGATTTGGCCTAAGTGTCCAATACTCAGGCATACCTCCGAGGAAAATCTCCTCAAATACTTCATATCTGTTTTTAGGTACCAGTTCTGATTGCTTTTCTTCAACGCCGTCCTTCCGTCCAAAGTTTCAGATGCTCTTTCGCGTATTTCGTGTGTATTAGATCCTGTAAGAATATACATAAGCGGCAATGATATGCCTTCATTTACCCGTTTTAGCTTCGCTTCATCGATCCTGATCTTAATACCCTCCATCAACCCCGGCACTTTTTGTATTTCATCAATGATCAATGGTACGCCATGTGCGCTAAGGAAAAGTTCAGGACATTATGGACTTTCCGGTCTGTCTGGCACCATATAGAGTCAAACACGCATATTCTCCAGCAGCTTCTACTATTTTTTTTCAACTGTCTATGATAATACATCAAACATTACCTCCAAACCGGCAGTTAATACTTCTATAATTTTATATTTTCTTTTCGAAAAAAGAGCAGACATCTCAGCCTGCTCCTGTCGTTGATCAAATTATCGCTTTCCACGAATCACCTGTCTGGCATGCTCATACGCGTCCACAGTGGTTCCCAGCGCATGACACGCCCCTGCCACATCCAGCTTCATATTATTGATCAGATTCTCAATATTTTTTACTAAAGTTTGGCTGGTTCCCTGGCTGATTCCCTGGCTAATCCCCTGACTGATTCCCTGACTAATTCCCTGACTGATCCCATCCTCACGGGCTTCCTCCATCAATTCCCTGATCGCAATACACATATTATAACTCCCTCCTTCTTCCTGCTCCCCGTCAACATTTCTGTATCTCTCATCATGTTCCAAAAAATTGGGGATATCTGCCAACACAGCTATCGCTTTCCCTGTCGCCGCATCCACATCACAAAGGCTCTTTTCCTGCACCAGCTGCCGCATCTTCTCTTTATCCCGGCGTGCGCCAAGCACATGTAATAAATGCTTTAATGATGTCTTGCAGCGTTCCGCAAGTCCCGGCTCATCCGCTTTCTTCTCATGAATCTGCCTAATCTGTTTCCCATACTCGGCACAATCATACTGCATGATCCGATAGGGGATTTCATAATCAACATTGGCCTGATTTTCAATCGCCATAATAATAAACTGTGTACCGTTCTTCAACCGCTTTTTGATGTCCCGGAAAAGCGTCACACCCCCCGGCATGGGACTTCGTCCGTCTGCCTCCTCCAGATCCCTGTAATCCACCACCTGCATGCCGTCAAAGCACTTTGCATTGAACAGATCTGCAAAATATTTCGGATCTGAAAAATATTCATAGGCGGCATCATCTTCCTTTGCCATAAAACCTCCCTTCCACGACCGGAAGGGTATACTGCCGCCCCGCCAGCCACTCTATCCATATTCATTCAAAGTGAAAATTAGGCGAAACGCCAGATGTGCACTTGAAACTTTTATAATGATACAATACTGTTATTTTTCTGATTTGTCAACTGCTTTTTCGCGTGGCTCATTGCCCCCAAAAATAAGATGTGAACCCTCTTTCGAGAATCCACATCATCCACATTTCTGCTTCAGCAGGAACGGTAGTAAGATTTTTCTGTTGTTTTCCCTCCTCACGGCCCCATAAAAGAGATCATGTCGTATCCCGGTGCAAACTCCATCATTGCGTACATCCTGCGGACGAATCGCCTGTAGAAGTCCACAACCTCTGTGGCGCGGGTATCTTTCCAAAACCGCTTTTTTACGTCTGCAAGCTCTGCCGCATCGTAATCCTGTTCCATCAGATCCGCGCACGCCTCAATCTCTGCAAGCATCTGCCGCATGGTGGCGTATGTGTAAAAATTGTGCTCCAGATTCCATTCAAACCCACCCTCACAATACGCATCACGGATCTGCCCATACGGATAGTCCCTGTCAAAATATTTTTCCAGAAAATAATACAGGCACTGACTCACATCATCCTCTTCAATGGAAATTTGTTCTTTCAGGCATTCATCCACAAGCCTCTCCACAGGATCCTCCATAACATCATCCATGGGCTCCTCCACAGTGTCCTCCTTCCGCTTCACCGGAAAGATCCAGAAATAACTGCTGCAATCATGCCCCTCCACAATCGGGATCTGCCGGACCGGACGAGCCGCCGCCTTCCAATCCGCAAATGGAATATACGCATGCTCCCATTCATTTATGCGGAACACCCCAAATTCAAACCAGCCCTCGTAACCCTGCCGGAAATAAAACCCACCGTTCCGGGAAAGCAGTCCTTCCTCTACCTCAAAACGAAAAGTAAAATCACTATCGACCTCCTCATAAGGCAAGTCCCTGTACCGTGTAATCTTTCTGCGCTCTATCCTTTCCACGCCACTTATTGCCTTTCCCCGCAGGCATTCAAACAACTGCTCCGCGCAAAAATTCGGGTGATTCGTGCCGTCCGTAAGCGCCGCTGGTATCTGATTTGTCGACAGCCGCAGACCCTCACCCCTCACAGACATCGCCTCAAAGGTTGAACCGTCTGTAAATACAAAGACCACCGGCTCACAGATCTTCACTTTATAAGGCATGCGTGTCATATCCACATAGGGACAGGTACCTTTGTCGAGGTCTTCATAGGGAATCCCCGCCTCTGTCAGTATGATCCTCATGGTCCTCCGGTAGCTCCACTCCTCCATATTCTCGGCCATTCCAATAACATGCACCTTTTCTATTGTCTTTCCGCGCAGACCATGCCGCAGCAAAAAGGTCTTCACCTCCTGCTCCGTGGTGCATAGCGTGGTCTTCCACAAATGCTTTTCGAAATAGGTTTCCATAATCTCTTGCCCTCCTCTGCTAAAACAAATAGGACGAGCCATTCAGCCCGTCCCACTGTGATCACATCACTCTCGCATTAGTACGGAAAATGTACTGGGAGCGAAACCCCAACCATAAAGAACTCCCTCGCATTAGTACGGAAAAACGTACTGGGAGCGAAACCCCAACCATAATTTCTCATTCGCATTAGATCGCATAAAACGAACCGGGAGCGAAACCCCGACCAGGCGTGTGATCAGCGCACTCAATGAAACATCTCTGTTTCATTATGCATTATACGGGTGATTAATTGAATTGTCAATTTGCTATTCACATAATTTAGTTTTCTCCGCGGTTCTGGATCAACCAATACAGACATTCCGTTTCCGAAATCACCCCTAAAAGCGTACAAGGAAAAGACAGAAACGGCTCATTTTGCGGGTTAATGATTTCATAGTGTATGCCATCCCGCACCATCATTTTTTCGTATTGCAAAGCCTCGTCGAAGCTTTCCGGTACATAAGTATCCCTGACAAAATCTTCCAATTCCTCCTCCCGTACCCCTGTTTCCATCAGCCAACATTCCGATTCCAAAAACACATCCTCGTACTGTGCAAAATAGAGCGGCTCAATATGTCCGTCAAACTCCATCAGACAATATACCGACGAAAGCTTCGTCTCCTTCTTGCTCGCAAAATCAATCTCCCGCAGGACTGCATCCAGCATTTCCTGACTTTGGATCACTCTCTTCATCTCCACTTTTGCGTTTTCTCCATTTTCTCCCATTTTACTCTCTCCTCCCGTCACATTCTCCGCACCTTCACTCCATTTTCCTTGAGGGCCTTGATCCATCTGTATATGCCCGGTGCGCCGATATTGCCCTCAGCGTCAATGGTGATAAAGCCTTCCCCCAGACACTCACAGTAGCAATAATAATCCAGGGAAATGCTGCCGTCCTCGGCAACAGTCTCCTTGATATCCGTGTAGTCGTCCTCCTCATAATCCCTCACAGCTTTGAGAAACACCTCATAGTTTTCCACCTTGTCCTCGCATGCCCTCCTGATGCGGTCCAATGTAATGATGTCCGATCTCTCAAACGAATACCCCCATGTGTCCTCATCTTTCTCGCGTATCTCACTAGGATCCGTGTCTTCAAAAAAATTCACGGAAAAATCGGAAAACCTGGATATGATATAGGTATTCAGGTCACAATCGAAATCCCGGCACAGCCGCTCTGTCTTATCGGCAAAGATCACCTTCACACACTTACTTTTGTCCCATTTTTCTCTTACCTGCTCCGGGGACATCCCGGCTGCGATCTGCCAGGCTTCCTCCACCTGTTTACACATTACCCGGAACATGATCTCCACATCTTTCTCATAATCCCTAACTACCTCCATCGGTCTGGCGGCGGTGATCCTGCGCGTGTCCCCGCCAACAGGAATATGGGCAAATTCATTGGGGATCTCCGTATACCTGTTTTTCAGAAAATAGCCCTTCTTATTTTTGCCGATCACAAAATAATCGCCTTCCTCAGACCTGATCTCAATGATTTCCTTGTTCATTGCCCTGTCTCCTTCC
>DFDT01000205.1 GCA_002368865.1 Lachnospiraceae bacterium UBA3821
CATCAGGGCGGCCGTCGGCAGTTTGATTGCCGGGTTACATAGACACATATCGATTCAGGCGGGCTCTTGAGCTCGTCCGTCGGTGTGCATCTATGTGACCCGGCTTTTTGTTTTTCACCAAAGGCAAAAAACCTCCGGGTTTCCTACTCACAGTTTTCAGGAAAAGACAAAGGAGGTAAAAAGAAATGTCACAGGTATTTCGCGTAGAGCGAACAAAGAATTTCACGGTCATGGCCAATTACCATTTGAAAGATAAGAGGCTATCGCTGAAAGCAAAAGGATTGCTGTCGGTCATGCTGAGTCTTCCGGACGACTGGAATTACAACATGAAAGGTCTTGCCAGACTCAGCAAAGACGGCATTGATTCTGTCCGCAGTACCGTGAACGAGTTGGAACGGTACGGATATGTTACAAGACGCAGGATCCGTACAGAGACCGGCCAGCTGGCAGATACAGAATATCTGGTCAGGGAATGTCCTCCAGATCAGGCGGATGAATTGGAAAAGCCTGCAGAGGAAAATCCGGGATGGGGAAATCAGTTGACAGGCAAAACCAACGACGGATTTCTCTGTACAGGTGAACACAACACAATAAAAGAAAAAGAACAATAAGTACTTATCAATAAAATACCCATTCTATCAATCGATTCATTCGATTCAATATGTAATGTATTAATTGGGTTTGCTGAGTGGATAGGATGTGGATAACTTTCAGACAGGAGGTAAAATGATCCTTTTGATTTACAGGAGGTGCTTATCATGAGCGTTATTGATGGCAGAACTCCCGGTAATGATATCTGGTCGCACTTTGCGGAATTCCTCACAGAACTGATCGCCAGGCATGCAGAGGAACTGGATATCGATTCGTGGCCGGATCCGCAAAAGGTGATCATGTTCCAGGATCTTCGAGACGTGTATCTTCGGTTTATACGGCTTAGCCTGCAGGCAAGAAAAGAAGCTGATGCAAAACTCCCGCTTGAAAACAAAGCGGATGTATGGTATAGTCCGTATATACAGATATCCGACTTTGGGGAGAAAGCATCATGACCATCAGCGAGCGCATGTTTCAGATTATGGAAGAACAGGGAGTCTCTCAGTACAGATTGTCAAAAATGACTGGGATCTCTACCAAAACGATCAGCGATTGGCGAAGCAAGAAGACCAATCCCGGGGCAGAAAAGATCATGGTGATCTGTGAGGCTCTTCAGATCTCCCCTGAAGTGCTCCTGACCGGAAGGGGTCGGACCGAAACGTCCGGCAGCCTTCCCTACATAGAAACGGATCTTGAGAAAGAAGCCGAAGGCCAGCTGTTAGGAAATTTCCGCACTTTCTCAGAGGATAAGAAAAAACGTCTCCTCGCCTATATGAATATGCTGGAAAATACGAAAGAATAGCATTGGGCTGGATACTGGAGAAACGATATGGAGAAAGCAAGAATTAAAGTCTACACATATACCCGGGTATCGACTGCCATGCAGGTCGACGGTTACTCTCTGGACGCGCAGAAAGCCTGTATGAAGGCCTTTGCGGACTTTAATGGCTATGAGATCGTCGGGGAATATGAGGACGCCGGAAAGTCCGGCAGATCTATTGAGGGGCGCGTCCAGTTCAATCAGATGATCGAGGATATCAAGTCGGACAAAGACGGAGTATCCTATGTTCTCGTATTCAAGCTGTCACGCTTCGGGCGAAATGCTGCGGATGTACTCTCCTCCCTGCAGACGATGCAGGATTTCGGCGTCAATCTGATCTGTGTGGAGGATGGCATCGACAGCTCCAAAGATGCCGGTAAACTGATCATTTCGGTATTGTCGGCAGTAGCGGAGATCGAGAAAGACAACATCCGGGTCCAGACCCTGGAAGGCCGGATGCAGAAAGCACGTGAAGGCCGCTGGGTAGGCGGATTTGCCCCTTACGGATACAGACTGGTTAACGGTGCTCTGGAGATCAATGAAGAAGAAGCAGAGGCGATAAGAATCATTTTTGACCGGTATCTCCATACTGATATGGGGTCCAACGGCATTGCTCGTTATCTTGCCAATCAGGGTATTCACAAAATCGAGAGACAGAACGGAAAGAATCCGTATTTTGATGCCGCGCTGATTCGCCGGATCATTCAGAATCCAGTATACTGCGGAAAGATCGCTTACGGGCGGAGAAGGACTGAAAAAGTCCATGGGACCAGGAATGACTACCACCTGGTGGAAAAAGACGATTACATCCTGGTTGACGGCCGCCATGAAGGCATTATTTCAGAAGATGACTGGCAGGCTGCCCAGGTGAAGGTGGAAGCTCAGGCGAAGAAGTACGAGCATGTGAACCGCGGCAAAAATGAGCGGATCCATCTGCTGACCGGAATCGTGAAATGTCCGCTCTGTGGCGCCGGAATGTACGGCAATAAGAGCGTTAAGCATCGCAACGGAAAGAAATATAAGGACTATTATTTCTACGGCTGCAAACACCGTTTATCGACGCGAGGACATAAGTGTGATTATAAGAAGCAGATCAGTGAAGAGGTCCTGGATAATGCGGTAGCTGAAGTCATCACGGCATTGGTCAAGAAGCCTAAATTCGCAGCTTTGATGCAGTCCAAGATCAATATGAAGGTGGATACCGCAGCGATTGATCAGGAGATCGAAAACTACGAAAAAGAGCTGCGCCATTTCTATTCTCTGAAAAGCAAACTGCTGGAAGAGATCGACGGTCTGGATTTCGACGATAAGCATTATTCGCGCCGGAAGTCTGATCTGGAAGACCGCTTGTCCAAAGCCTATGACCGGATCGATGAACTGGAAGAGCTCTTGCTGGATGCCAGGGCAAAGAAGAGGACGATTGAAGCTGAGAAAATTACAGGAGATAACATCTACAAAATCCTGTTTTATTTTGATAAAATGTACGCCGTCATGGACGAGGCTGAGCGAAGACATTTGATGGAGTCCCTGATCGATGAGATCCAGATCTATGAAGAGCGGCAGCCCAACGGACAGTGGCTGAAATCCATCCGTTTTAAACTCCCGATTATCGATCAGGATATGTCACTGAGTTTGGACAATAACTCACATATCGAGACGGTAGTATTGATGTCACGGAAGGATACATAAGATTTGAAAAAGTGCCGTATTTCCGGGCTTTTCGGGCATCCGGGCATCAGCGCCAGCGAGCGGATTTGACCATAAAAATCGCTCTTTCAGAGCATATCAACCGCTTCTGCCGGAGGGTTGAGTAGGCCATTTAGATGTCAGAGGGTTGAGTTAGTGATTTGGATAACAGCGGGTTGTAGCTGTAAGATAGATGTTGGAGGCATCATTTTGTGCAAATTGCTTTTTAGTTCATTGGGGAAAATCTTTAAAAATGCCCATATGATTTTTGATGAAAACCAAGTTATAATATAGAAACAACGTGTGGCGTTTCAACTGCGTAAATCCGGTTGGAAATCC
>DFDT01000188.1 GCA_002368865.1 Lachnospiraceae bacterium UBA3821
GTTGGTCAGTTCAACATCAACAACCTGGAGTGGACAAAGTCCATCCTGCTTACTGCAAAAGAGTGCAGATCTCCCGTGATCCTGGGCGTATCTGAGGGTGCAGGCAAGTACATGGGCGGTTATCACGCAGTTGTTGGCATGGTAAACGGTTTGTTAAAGGATCTGGACATCGATGTTCCGGTAGCGCTTCATCTGGATCATGGTACTTACGAAGGCTGCTATAAGTGTATTGAGGCAGGTTTTTCATCTATCATGTTCGATGGTTCCCACTATCCCATCGATGAGAACGTTGAGAAGACCAGAGAGTTGGTAAAGGCAGCTCATCAGAAGGGTCTGTCCATCGAGGCTGAGGTTGGTGCCATCGGTGGTGAGGAAGACGGCGTGATCGGTATGGGTGAGTGTGCTGATCCCAAGGAGTGTAAGGCGGTTGCTGATCTGGGTGTAGATTTCCTGGCAGCAGGTATCGGAAACATCCATGGCAAATATCCTGCAAACTGGAAGGGACTTTCCTTTGAGACGCTGGATGCGATCCAGCAGCTGACCGGCGAGCTTCCTTTGGTGCTTCACGGTGGTACAGGCATTCCCGCAGATATGATCAAGAAAGCCATTTCTCTGGGTGTTGCAAAGATCAATGTAAATACAGAGTGCCAGCTGGCATTTGCTGAGGCTACCCGTAAGTATATCGAGGCAGGCAAGGATCAGGAAGGCAAGGGCTTCGATCCCCGTAAGCTTCTGGCTCCCGGTGCTGAGGCAATTAAGGCTACCGTGAAAGAGAAGATGGAGTTGTTCGGCTCTGTTGGTAAGGCTGAATAAAAAGTAAAAATAAGAATTGAAAATAAGAGGCAGGTGATTCGAATCACCTGCCTCTTATATTTTGTTATGTGGAGTTTGATTATTTCTCGCTCTTACCCAGTACATTTCTGGTTGCTCTGTCTTCAGCTCTCTTGTTCAGCCACATCAAAGCTTCCGTAATGTGTCTCAGTGCCTCTGCGGTCTCTTCACAGGCAAAAGGTCCGTTCTGGAAGCAGGTCAGTCTGTCTCTGATAATCTCCAGCAAATCTGCATCGAGAACGCCGTTGGTCTCGTCGGTTTCGCTTCTTGCACCTTTCTGGAACTTGATGGTTGCAAGAATGCCTGCGGTGGGGTCGATCTCATTAGGGGTTACAATCCTGTAGGAATGATGTGCCCCATCAGAACCCAACTCATCCGTAGAATAAATCTCATTGAGGTTATTTCTTTTTTGAATTGTATTCAGTTTGTCCATAGGTCAATTCTCCTTTACCAGATATTTAATTAATTCTAATTATAACATGATATAGCAGTTGTTGCCAACCATTTTTTATGAGAAGAAAACGCTCATGAGAGTTTTCTTTTTATTGTCTGAAGATGCGGTCGGTGGAAATCATGGCATCTGTGTCTCCGGCATCTCCGGGCTGCAGAAATTCTTGTATTTCACCCATACCTGTATAGTAGTAAAACAGATATCTTCGCTCTCTGTGTGCACCTTCCGGAACATCAAAAATATCTGTGCCGGGAGTTCCTGATAGAAGGTTCAGGCAGGCAGACTGAAAATCTTCGTGTGCGATGGGAGCTTTGGAGATTTGAACGGCATCATGGTGTTCGTTTTGTCCTTTTACCAGCAAAATCGGATGTTGTCTTCCTACAGCAGCATTGTACTGGAACCGATTGTAGCCATGGTCTGACATTACAATTATAACAGAATTGTCATATACATTGTTTTGTTTTAATTTTTCCAGATAAGCCATGGCGATTGTCATGCTGGCTTTCACATTGTCTTCGTAGGTTCCGGTGCCTTCCGGAACTTCATTTACAAATTCATCATATCGATAGGGAATATGGGCACCCTCAATATGGAGAAACCGAAAACAGGGAGCATCGGAATAGGTAATCTTGGAGTCGCTTATCGCCCGGTAAAAGGCAAGGTTTGATTCGTCAAAAACCAGAGAGGAGATTCCCAGGGAATATCGGCGCAGTCTGGGGACATCTCCGGGCATTACCTGACAGTAACGTTTCAGATCGTAAGGCATATAGCGCATGCCAGCCAGCTTGATCTGGATCTTGATCATTTCCTTGGGAGAGGAGATCAGTAAAGGGTCCTGTTTTAAATTTTCAAAGCGGTACATGTCAGGGTGATTGATAATGGCATCCGGTTCATAGAGTCCCATCCGATACCCTTCTTTTTCCAATTCGCTCAAGAAGCGGGACTTCGTAAAAGCATTGGTGTAGTAACTGCGGTAACTCATATTATTTTCAAAATAACTGTCACTGAATAAAAAGGGGACACATAGTTCCGTATAGGGATAAGCACTCATGCAATTATCATACCGGGTGAAGTCCTGAAAAGTCAAAGCATACTCGTCTTGCCACAGATCTATCAAGGTTTCGCCGTCCACGGCATCCAGCATTAAAATAATAAAGTTTTTATCCTCGGAGAGTGTGAAGGCGAAATCGTCCGTGACAACGCCGTCTCCCTTGGTTTCCAAGCCGTAGTGGGAGATGCAGAGAACAACCAGAGAGACAAACAGCATCAGCGAAAAGCAAATGCTGAATACGGAAATCGCCCGGGAAAATTTATCATAGCGGAAAAAATGCAGCGCCGCCAGAGTGAGCGCGGAGACAGACACCCACAGGATCAGGGTGTGAATGCGCTGGGAACCAAAGCTGTTCCAATCGATCTCGGAACCGTCAATGACAGGAATCGCGTCCAACATAAAATTGCCCTGCACATAAGTACAAAGGAGCATGATCAGACAGAGGATCACAGCCGCCTGATACAATTTGCGGGGGAGCAGGCTGATCAGTACAAAAAGCAACATCCCCAGAAAGCAGAAAACCAGAAGCATGCCTGCACAGTAAGGGAAAAGCATATGGAAATCGTACCAGAAATCGTTTATATTATTGAAATATATCTCCAACGGGGCATAAAAAAAGAGCATAAAGCATAATGCAAAGACCAGAGTAAAGGCAGGATATAAATCGGGATTCAATATCTTTTTCAAGCGAAGCGCCTCCTATCTTTCCAAAGTATAGCAATTTCAATATAAGGTGTCAATCTTCGTCTTTTACAAAAACAGGTGACATTTTGAAAGGGAGGATGTATGATAAAAAAGAAAAATAGGATTGGGAAGGTCAGAATATGATCACAGATTACAGAAAAGCACTGAAACGTGGCGAGCAGGAGTGCCGGAATGCGGTGGCACGCGGTCAGTATCCGTATCTCACGGCGTTGGAAGACTTTATGGAGGAGAGCCGCTATACGGCGGAACAGCATATCGGGGTTAAGGAGATCCCTCTGTCTATGGTCGCGGGTACCAAGACCGCCGGCAGACAGAAGGCTTTTTCCTGCGGATTTATGCCGATCTTGAAAGAAGGCAGCGAATTCTCCGCAAAATGGTCTAATCTCTATGATATTCAGGAGGAGGAAGGGTTCCGGGATCCGATCAAAGTGTATGAATACCTGCAGCGGTTTTATGTGCAGGAGGGAAATAAGCGTGTATCGGTGCTGAAATATCTGGGAGCCCCCGGAATCTACGCGGATATCACCAGACTTTTACCCCGAAAAAGCGATGACAAAGAGCATCAGATTTATGAGGAATTCATGGAGTTTTATGAGGTGGCTCCCATTTACGGGATCTACTTTTCGGAGCCGGGTGGCTATAAGAAGCTGACAGAGTATCTGGGGCAGAATCTGACGGAACCGTGGGAAGAGGAAAAAGTCCGGGATGTGCGTCAGGCATATCAACTGTTCGAGACGCTTTTTCTGGAAAAAGGCGGCAGTAAGTTAAACAACCTGACCGCCGGCGATGCACTGTTGATTTATCTGGAAGTATATAGTTTTGATACTTTGGTCAATGGAAGCGAAGAAGAGATCCGAAAAAATATGGATACCATCTGGAAAGAGCTTCTGGTGGAGACCAGAGAGGACAAGATTGCGCTTGTGGAAACGCCTCAGGAGGAGGCGAAGGGCAATGTATTCATGGACATTCTCAAGATGACCCAGACGCCGGCGTACAGTGCGAAGAATCCGATGAAGATTGCTTTCATCTATGACCGTGAGATCGCGGATTCCCGCTGGGTATACAATCATGAGCTGGGACGCAACAGTCTGGCGGAAAGCTTCGGAGATATCGTACAGACCGAGAAGTATGAGAACTGCTACACAGAGGAGCTGATGGAAGAGGCGGTGGATGAGGCTGTGCAAAAAGGGGCGCAGATGATCTTCACAGTGTTCCCGGCGCAGATGAATGAAACACTGCGGACGGCGGTGAAGTATCCCAAGGTAAAGTTCCTAAACTGTTCGGTGAACCTCTCCAGCAGTGCGGTGCGCACCTATTATGCGCGCATGCATGAGGCAAAATTCATTATGGGCGCAATCGCCGCCAGCACGGCGGAAAATCATAAGATAGGCTATGTGGCAGATTACCCGATTTATGGCACAATTGCCGGTATCAATGCGTTTGCCATTGGAGCGGCGTTGGTAGATCCCTGGGCGAAGATTTATCTGGCATGGTCCACCAAGGCAGACGGTGACTGGCATCGGGAAATGCGGAATCTGCAGGTGGATGTGGTGTCCGGTCCCGATACGATCAAGCCCCATGACGCGTCCCGGGCATACGGGATCTACAAGCTGGATCAATACGGCGGAATTGTCAATCTGGCAGCGCCGGTCATTAACTGGGGACATTATTATGAACTGATTGTACAGACTGTTCTGAACGGTACATGGGATACGGCGCAGGTGGCGGAAAAAAATCAGGCGATCAATTACTGGTACGGTATGTCCGCCGGCGTGATCGATGTATTTATGTCCGACAGGATATCCTACTATTCGGTGAAGCTGGCGAATATGTTGAAGAAAGCACTTGTGGATGCGCGGATCCAGATCTTCGGCGGAGAACTGCACAGTCAGACAGGACTTGTAAAGGGCGCAGACAATGAAGGGCTGACGGGAGAGGAGATCGTCAATATGGACTGGCTGAATGACAATGTAGTCGGCGAGGTTCCCTCCATGGATGAGCTGGTATCTCAGGTGCAGGAAGTTGTAAGTATGAGCGGGGTAAGAAAAGAATGAACATTCTGGCGATAGCGGATATCGAAGCGAATGCTTTGTGGGACTATTACAGTCCGGAGCGCACGCAGGACGCGGATCTGATCATCTCCTGCGGGGATCTGAACCCGGATTATCTGCAGTTTCTTGTGTCCATGACCAACAAAAAACTGTTATATATCTATGGGAATCATGACACGCAGTATGAGGAGAATCCGCCTTTGGGCTGCGTCAATATCGACGGCAGGGTATATGAACATAACGGTGTTCGTATCCTGGGGCTGGGCGGATGCATGAAATACAAGAAAAGCAGACTGATGTTTACGGAAAACGAGATGAGGCGTCGTATTTTGAAAGTGACGCCGCAGATTGCATTGATGGGTGGGATTGATATTCTGGTGACCCACGCGCCGGCTGCGGGCTACGGTGATTTGGAAGATATGCCCCATTGGGGATACAAGTGTTTCAATGATCTGATCGAGAGATGGAAGCCGAAGCTCATGCTGCATGGGCATGTGCATCAGAATTACAGTGCAAGGTTCAAGCGCACCATGACCCATGCGGCAGGAACAGAAATCCATAATTGCTATAGTTACTGCAACATTGAATACGATGAAAACCTGGGGGCGGATCGCTCCGCATTGTCCAGGGTGTATGCCTCTCTGCGCAGGCAGGAGGACTAGCAGGCGTTATCTGATCTATATCACCTGTTCTACTTTGATCAGATTGGTGTTGCCTGCGGAACCGGTCAACTGACCGCCGGTCATGACGATGTTGTCCCCCGGCTGGAGATTCAGCAGTTTTTTAGCCTGTACCAGATCGCTCTCAAACATCTGATCCATGGAGGCATATCTGCTGCAGAGCACCGGAGTCACGCCCCAGCTCAGATTGATCTTGCGCCATGCCTTCTTGGAGGCGGTCATGCCGATGATGTCGATGGGACAGCGGAAACGGCTGACCATGCGGGCGGTAAGTCCTGTCAGGGAATTTACCACGATACATTTTGCCTGTACGTCGATGGCCATGGCACAGGTGGAGTGGGATACCGCGTCCTGATTGTTGCGGATGATAAACTCCGCTTCTTTAAACCGCTTGTCGTAATGAATCCTGTCTTCCGTAAATTTCACGGTTTCCACCATCGTTTTTATAGCTTCCACCGGGAACTTGCCGGCAGCGGTTTCTCCGGAAAGCATGACTGCAGAAGTCCCGTCATAAACAGCGTTTGCCACATCGGAGATTTCGGCTCTGGTGGGTCTGGGATTGTGGATCATGGACTCCAGCATTTCCGTAGCGGTGATCACGCGTTTCCCCAGAAGACGACATTTCTGGATCAGGTATTTTTGTACGGAAGGCACTTCGATTCCGGGGATTTCCACCCCCAAATCGCCTCTTGCCACCATGACGCCGTCAGCAATCTCACAGATCTCTTCAATATTGTCTACGCCGGAGCGGTTCTCGATCTTGGCGATGATCTCAATCTCTCTTCCCCCGTTATCGTCCAGGAAATATCGCAGGGACTGGATATCTGCCTTGGTGGACACAAAGGATGCGGCGATGAAATCCACATCGTTCTCGATGCCGAACAGGATGTCGGCTTTGTCGTTCTCACTCAGGAAATCCTGCTTCATGACTTTCCCGGGGAAGTTCATGCTCTTTTTGTCGGACAGCATGCCGCCGTTCAAAACTTTGCAGTGTGCCTCGGTCTCAGTCACATCCGTTACTTCAAAGATGACCAGCCCGTTGTTTACCAGAATGGTATCGCCGGGCTCCAGATTCTTCATCAGGTCCTTGTAGCTGACGGAAACTTTGGTTTCGTCGCCGATGAGATCTTCTGTGGTAAAGGTGAAATCCGCACCCTCCTCCAACGTTATCTTGTGGTCAGCAAAGGTACCGATGCGATATTCCGGGCCTTTGGTGTCCAGCATGATAGCGATGGGCAGTTTCAGCTCCTCCCGCACCTCTTTGATCAGATCGATCTTACGCTTATGCTCCTCATGACTTCCGTGGGAAAAATTCAGGCGTGCCACATTCATGCCAGCCTCGCACATTTTTTTCAGAGTCTCTGTGTTTTCACAGGAAGGCCCGATGGTACATACTACTTTCGTCTTTCTCATCTTTCTATCTCCTGAATTTTCATGTTGTTACTGTACTTCTTCCCCGCCGATCGTCTCCTTGCCCTCTTTCACGCGGGCAATATACTCTTTCGTCATTTCCACGACCTGTTTGGAGAGCAGCGTGATGGCGATCAGGTTAGGCAGTGCCATAAATCCGTTGAAGGTGTCGGAAATATCCACTACCAGCTGGAGAGATGCGTTGCAGCCGATGAAAATGATCAGAATGAAAATGATCTTGTACACGGGGACTGCCTTCAGACCGAAAAGGTACTCTACCGCGCGTTCCCCATAGTAGGACCAGCCTAAGATGGTGGAGAAAGCAAAGAGCATCACCGCAATGGAGATGAACTTGTTGCCCAGAGCGCCGAACACGGACTCAAAGGCAGCGCTGGTCAGAGCCACACCGGAGAGCAGGCCTGCATCCGCAAGGGATACGCCTTCGACAGCGGCGGATTCATACAAAGTGAAATCGTATACACCGGAGCAAAGAATGGTCAGAGCGGTCATGGTGCAGACGATGATCGTATCGGCAAATACCTCGAAGATACCCCACATACCCTGTACAACGGGCTCTTTTACATCCGATGCGGAGTGAACCATAACGGAGGAACCGAGACCGGCCTCGTTGGAGAACACGCCTCTGGAGATACCGCGCTTCATGGCTACCATGATGGTAAATCCGGCTACGCCGCCACCCATGGAAGGCAGGTTAAAGGCATTGCCGAAGATTGCTGCGAAAGCGCCGGGTATCGCGGTGATATTGCTGCAGATCACGACCAAAGCGCCGATGATATAGGTAATTGCCATGAAAGGCACGATCTTCTCCGTTACGGAAGCAATACGCTTGATGCCGCCCATGATCACCAGTGCGACTAACACCATGATTACCAGCGCGGTGATCCAGCTGGGGATGCCGAAAGAATTGCGCAGACCGTTGGCAATCTCATTTCCCTGGGACATATTGCCGATACCGAAGGAGGCGAACATGCAGAACACGGAAAAGATCACAGCAAGCCATTTCTGTCCGAGACCTTTTTCAATGTAGATCATGGCGCCGCCAACCCATTGATTTTTCTCATTTTTGTAACGGTATTTGATACCCAGTGTATTCTCGGCATAGTTTGTCATCATACCTAGGAATGCGGAAAGCCACATCCAGAAGATGGCGCCGGGACCGCCCAAAGCCAGAGCCACAGCCACACCGGAGATATTGCCTACGCCGATGGTGGCAGCCAGTGCGGTACACAGGGATTGAAACTGGGAGATGGAGTGCCTGTCGTCGGTGCGCAGCACGTTGTTTCCCTTTCTGAAGATGGAAAGGAAGGTGACATCCAGCCAGTACTTGATGTGAGTTACCTGGAAGAATCCGGTGCGAATGGTGAACATCAAGCCGACCAGCAGGAAGAACACCAGCATATAAGGCCCCCAGATAAAGCCGTTTAGGGCATTATTGACATTAGTGACAATTTCAACAACTCGATCCATATATTTTCTCCTCGTAATTAAAATATGATGCGCGCAAACGCTTCGCGACATATTTTACCATAAAATATAGGCACAATCAATGAAAATCTGCGGTTTGCCCGCGGTTTATCCGCGGATGGTCATCCGTTGTCCATGCGCATTTTTGTCAGTACTTTTCCGAATACAATCCATTTGTCGATTTCTCCGCTGTCGGTGCAGTCTATCTTAAAAGAAATACCGTAGTGATTGACAGGTTCCAGGATCCAGGGCGACGCCTGGCGGAATTTGCGCAGATAGCAGCGATGGGTTTCCTTGTGGATAAAGATCCCGATATCGCCGTCCCGGGGCGCCGTTTTGGAGATCAGCAGGATATCATTGATGTTATAAGCGGGATGCAGGTGGTTGCTGGTGATGCGTATGGCGCAATGCAGCTTGTCGCCCAGAATTCTGCGATAATGGGACACATTCAGCTTCTCCATGTGAGCGGCATCCCAGATCATGCCGTCATGGAGGTTGCCGGTCGGTGTCAGAAGCGTGATATAATCCGGCGATGCGCCGGGAGAAAGACAGTCTAAAAAAGCTGTCTCAAAATTAATGACAGCTGAAACAAAATTAAACTGAAACGGAGAAAGTTGTCTTAACTTCCGGATGGTACGGGTCAGTTCGGAATCCGTTTCTTCAAAAAATTCCGCTATGCTCCTACCGGTAAATTGGCCCAGGCGATATGCCGTATACAGATCAATCCTGGCAGTCTCGCCGGAGATGATCTTCTTGTAGCCGGACAGGGATAATTCCAAGTGCTCTGCCATCTGTGTCTGTGTGAGTCCGGCGATGATACGTTCGCGCTCAAGGTGTTCCACAAATCTTGCAGTCAATTCCTGCTTTTTCATATGTATGATTCCTATCTTATCCTTATTGTAGTGATGCCCCCTCTACCATAAGTAAGACTGGATTAGTATTTTAGAATGTCGCATTTTGTAATTATAGATTATAGTAAAAAGACCGCCATATTGCAAGTGTTTTGTGAAGGAAAAAACCCCTGAAAAGGGAGGATGCCAAGGAATCTGCTGTTCCTTGGCATTTATTATGAAAAAGTTATTATAAACAACTTGTTATAAACATGGGATTGTTTTGGTCATTGCCTCATCTCTATGATACTAGTATATGGCACAGAAATGTCTAAAACATGATGGAAAATTTAAAAAAAATTAAAAGAATTGTGAACAAAATATGAATGACAACAATCTGTCAAACTCCTCCCTGCGCCCGGATGGCAGCTTAGCGGGGCAGCTTCTCCGGCTCCGGATAGGTCTCCCCGAAGGTGTCTACGGTAACGCTCTTCATCTGCTGTACCTCCATCGGTCTGTCCTGATAATCCGTGGGAGTCTCCGCAATTTTATTGACCACATCCATGCCCTCGATCACCTTGCCGAAAGCCGCGTAACCGCCGTCCAGATGGGGACTCGTCTTGTGCATGATGAAAAACTGGCTGCCGGCGGAGTCGGGATGCATCGCCCGGGCCATGGACAGAACGCCTTCGGTGTGCTTCAGATGGTTTTGGAAACCGTTCTGCGCGAATTCTCCTTTAATGGAATAGCCGGGACCGCCCATGCCGGTGCCGTCGGGACAGCCGCCCTGGATCATGAAACCGCGGATCACGCGATGAAAGATCAGACCGTCATAAAATCCCTTATTGATCAGGCTGATAAAATTGTTTACGGAAGTGGGTGCGATCTCGGGGTAAAGCTCCGCCTTGATCACATCTCCGTTTTGCATGGTAATGGTAACTACTGGATTTTTTGCCATAAATGATACCTCTCTGTTCTGAAATATAGTATACTGGTTTTAAACAACTAAAACCATTGTACCGTAATTTCGGTGTGACGTAAAGAAGAAAGGAACGGGAAATCAAATATTCGGCAGCACGCCGAGGGAATCAGAGGAGAACAGAAGATGGATCGGGCAGTCAGAGTAAAAACAGGAGGGGTCCTGCACATAACTGACAATAGTGTCATAGCAAGGCGGCTCAAAGCGCAGGGTGAGGCGGTGCTGGTCTTTTTGCATGCGGGAAACAGGGAGGAGGATTTCGGGTTTTGCAGGTATGTCTGTGAAGATCCGGAGGATCTGGACGAGGCGTATCTGGACCGGATCTACCAGAGAGAGAAGGGACTGCCGCTTTCCGTCCTGGAGACGGAGCGCTGTCTGGTGCGTGAGACCACGGTGGCGGATGTGGACGCATTCTATGAGATTTATGCAGAGCCCGGGATCACGCGGTATATGGAGCCTCTCTATGCGGACCCGGAGGAGGAGCGCGCCTATGCGAGAGATTATATTGAGAAAGTCTATGCATTCTATGATTTCGGGATCTGGACTGTGTTGGAAAAAGAGAGCGGCGCGGTGATCGGGCGTGCGGGGATCTGTTACAGAGAAGGGTATGAAGATCCGGAATTGGGGTTCCTGATCGGGGAGCCGTGGCAGGGAAAAGGGCTTGCCACGGAAGTGTGTCGGGCGGTGCTTGCATATGCCGATAAAGAACTGGGATTCGAACGGGTGTTAGCTTTTGTGCAGCCGGACAATGCGGCCTCCCGCAGGGTGTGCGGGAAGATCGGTATGCACGAGGAAGCACAGGTGTGTGTGCAGGGGCAGGACTACGCGCTGTACGTGTGGGAGGCATAACAGATGCATCAAATGCGCAAGCCATGTTCTGTCCCGGGTCAGTGCCATACATCTCCCCACACATCGTTGCACAGATCCGTGCAGTAATCCAGGGAAAAGTCCGGTGCCTGTGAGAGGATCGCGTTTTGTTCTGCGAGCTCTCTTGTGTAATCCGCCAAAGGGTACACGGTGACACCGTCTGTGCCCTCTGTGACATGACATACGACGGCCTCTACACTGTAGTCTGAAATGACAACTTTGTCAGAATAATCGGAAATACCGGTGCTGTTACCCGAATCCGTTCTGGTCAGGGTGACCTGTGCCATGCCGCCCACCATGCGGTTGGAGACGCCGGCTCCGGTGCCGGAGGTCCAGTTCACAAAATTTCCCAGAGAGTAATATACCAACATCCGGTGTCCTGTGTCCGGGTCCTCCACCCATTCTATGGGCTCGATGACATGGGGGTGAGTGCCCAGTACCAGATCCACGCCGTTTTCCAGGAAAAGCTCCGTCCATTTTTCCTGCATGGAATCGGTGGTGAGGAGGTATTCCGTGCCCCAGTGAGGGCAGACAACGGTGAAATCCGCGTGTTCTTCCGCATATCGGATATCGGCGGTCACCTGCTCCTCCTCCAGCAGCTCCACCGCATAAGGCATGTCGGCGGGCAGAGCGATGCCATTGGTACCGTAGGTGTAGTTCAGGATTGCGACAGTGATGTCATCTTTTTCATAAAAATAGATGGGGCGATCCGACGAAGATAACTCCGCATTATAGGGATCGGCGTCGTGGATGCCCAGCACGGTGATCTCCGGATGTTCATCCCGCCAGTAAGAACTGCAATTGATGATTCCCTTTTTTCCCTTGTCCAGCGCGTGGTTCGTGGCGTGACAGACCACGTCAAATCCGGCGTCCACCAGCGCATCGCCGATGGCGTAAGGCGCGTTGAATGCGGGATAGCCCGAGATGCCCAGCGCCTCTCCGCCGATGATGACCTCCTGATTCACCAGGGCAACATCCGCAGCCTGTATGGTGTCTGCGGTGTGGGCAAAGATCGGGTCGAAATCATAGGTGCCGTCGGCCTGCAGGGCACTCTCCTCCACGGGGGTGTGCAGCAGGATATCGCCCACCATCAAAAGGGTGAGGTGAGTAGGGCCGGCAGGCTGGGGTGTCTGGACAGGCTGTACCGGTTCCGACGGGGTGTCCGCGGATTGGGAAATATTCGGCATGGTGCTTTCCGTGACGTTGGATTCCGAAGTCGCGCCGGGAGCCGGGATGCTCTCCGGCGAAATCGTCCGGATGTCGGAAAGATTCGGCTCGTCTGCCCGATTGCAGCCCGTCAGGACAGGGCTGTGGAGCAGAAAAGCTGTAGCAAGCGCGTATAAAAATAATTTTTGAGTAGGTTTACTTTTCTTTTTCATGCATCTATGCTAGCATATTTTCAGGCGTGTGAAAAGAGAAAAAATAGCACACCGATAAAACATTGTGTCGAAGGGGGCGAAAACATGTCGAGAAAAACAGAGAAGCTGATCCAGGGCGAGGGCGGTATGGAGAGGAGGATCCTGACCTATCGCAGATACATAGATGAATTGCTGCAGCAGGAGGATCTGGACTGGCAGCGGATCCGCAGGGAGCACCTGGTACAGGTGGGATTTTTCCAGCACGAGAGACTGGTCCATCTGATCGTGGTAGTGATCTTTGCATTTATGACGATCATGTCACTTTGCATGGCGTTTGGCCTGATGGCGGCCGGTATGGAAGGCGGTGCGGGCTGGCTTGTGCTGGTGGTGATGTTTTTGATCCTGCTGATCCCCTATGTGAGGCATTATTACATCCTGGAAAACGAGGTGCAGGCGATGTACAGACAGTATGATGCGCTCACGGGTAAATGCGGTGTGGATTTTTACCGTCAGGAGTGAAAAAGCAGTTGTCAAACGGGCAAAAACACGCTATCATTAATATAATGCGGGATTTTTTGGAAAGACGGGGTAAAAGAGATGAAAGCGTATATTGCTTTTCCGGAGGGAAAGTCAAAAGCACTGACCATGAGTTATGACGACGGAAAGCTGCAGGATGAGAGACTTCTGTCTATTTTTAATCAATACGGGATCAAGGGAACCTTTAATCTGAACTACGGTCTGATGGGGCTTGATAAAAAACCGCCCCGCTTTGAGAAGGAGCAGATCAAGGAGCTTTATAAGGGGCACGAGATCGCCACACATACGATG
Organism: Lachnospiraceae bacterium UBA3821; assembly: GCA_002368865.1. Taxonomy (GTDB): domain Bacteria; phylum Bacillota; class Clostridia; order Lachnospirales; family Lachnospiraceae; genus Acetatifactor. The sequence continues at coordinate 13,527 of DFDT01000188.1, forward strand.
ACCCACCCGACCATCGCCAGATGTCCGCTGACCTATGTGGCGGAGGAGATCCTGGAGGATCGGAAAGGGTTGGAGAAGGCGTTGGGGACGCTGGTGCGCGGTCATGCGTATCCGAACGGCTCCTACAGCGAGGAGATCAAGACACTGTTTCGGCAGATGGGAATTGCCTATGCGCGTGTGGTGGAGACCACGGGAGAATTTGAACTGCCGGACGATTTCATGGAATGGAAGGCGACCTGTCATCACAATGATCCGCAGCTGATGGAGAAGGCAAGGTATTTTGCGGAGTTTCATAAGCCCCAATACCTGAAACTGATGTATGTATGGGGACACAGCTACGAATTTGACAATAACGACAACTGGAATGTGATCGAGGAGTTCTGCGAATACATGGGCGGCCGAGAGGATATCTGGTACGCCACCAACATCGAGATCGTGGATTATATGACGGCGGCAAAGAATCTGCAGTTTTCCGCGGACTGCAAGGCGGTCTACAATCCCAGTGCAGCCAGCGTGTGGCTGGTGCTGAACGACACGGTTCGGGCAGAGATCCCCGGCGGTCATTATGTGGACCTGAATGCATTGATAAAATAAATAAAGCTACCGGACCCTCGCTTTTGGTCAAAAGATGCCGGAAGTGCGGGTCTTTGTCTGTTTACGGAGGAATTTATGGAGACCTATATCATGTCGCTGGATCAGGGAACGACCAGTTCCCGCTGTATTTTGTTTGACAAGGGCGGAAATATCTGTTCCATGGCGCAGAAGGAGTTTACACAGATCTATCCGCAGCCCGGCTGGGTGGAGCATGATCCGATGGAGATCTGGTCCTCGCAGCTTTCCGTGGCGGCGGAAGCGATGGTGAAGATCAATGTAAATGCAGGGCAGATCAGGGGGATCGGCATCACCAATCAGCGGGAGACCACCATCGTCTGGGATGCGGATACAGGCAGGCCGGTGTACAATGCGATCGTATGGCAGTGCAGGAGAACGGCGGATCGGATCGAGCAGCTGAAGAAAGACGGGTGGGAGCAGCGGATCAAAGAGAGGACCGGTCTGATCCCGGATGCGTATTTCAGTGCGTCCAAGATTGCGTGGATCCTGGAGCATGCAGTAGATGCCAGGGAGAAGGCGGAAGCCGGAAAACTGCGCTTTGGCACGGTGGACAGCTGGCTGATCTGGAATCTGACAAGAGGAAAAGTGCATGCCACGGACTACACCAATGCATCCCGCACCATGCTGTTTGATATCAGAAATCTTCGGTGGGATCAGGAGCTCCTGGATTATTTTAAAATTCCGGAGAGTATGCTGCCCCGGGTATATCCGTCCAGTCATCTGTTCGGAATGACGGATGTGTCGTTTTTGGGAGGCGAGATTCCCATAGCGGGAGCGGCGGGAGATCAGCAGGCGGCGTTGTTCGGACAGTGCTGTTTTGAGGAAGGCGAAGTGAAAAATACATATGGTACGGGATGTTTTCTGCTGATGAACACCGGAAAGAAGATCATAAATTCTTCCGCCGGGCTGCTGACCACGATCGCGGCGACGGCTGATTGTGACAGTGCTGTCGGAGATGCCAAAGACGCCAAAGACGCCAAAGACTGCGTAAATTATGCGTTGGAGGGCAGTGTGTTTGTGGCGGGCGCGGCGATCCAATGGCTGCGGGACGGCATGGAGCTTGTGCGGAACGCAGCGGAGTCGGAGCGGTTTGCGGCACAGGTGGAGGATACGGACGGTATGTATCTGGTGCCTGCGTTTGCGGGATTGGGGGCGCCCTACTGGAATCCCTATGCCAGAGGAACGATCGTAGGAATCACCAGAGGTACGTCCAGGGCACATTTTATCCGGGCGACGTTGGAGTCCATCGCCTATCAGACGGCGGATCTGCTGCATGCCATGGAACAGGACAGCGGGATCGGGCTGAAAAGTCTGAAGGTGGACGGCGGAGCCAGTGCCAATGATTTTCTGATGCAGTTTCAGGCGGACGTGATCGATGCGGATACCGTGCGGCCCGGCTGCATTGAGACCACGGCCCTGGGGGCGGCGTATCTGGCCGGGCTGGCTGTGGGATACTGGAAGGATCAGGAGGAGATCCGCGCCAACTGGAAGCCGGACAAGACCTTCCTGCCCGGCATGGACGAAAAGAAGCGGGCTGTTCTGCTGAAGGGCTGGCGCAGGGCGGTGAAATGCGCACTTGCGTGGGCAGAAGAATAGGGTTATACTTACATTAAAAATTCGGAGGAAGAAAAAATGTTAGTGCAGAAATATAAAAATATGTTATCGGGAAAATCCGTGATCCGGCAGTTGTCCGAGTTTGCCACTGCGAGAGGGCAGGAGATCGGGTATGAGAATGTGTTTGACTACAGCCTGGGAAATCCGTCTGTGGCGGTTCCGCAGGAGTTTACGGATGCGATGATCCGGCTGCTGCAGGAGAAAAATCCGATGGAGCTGCATGGATACAGTCCCAGTCTGGGGATCACTTCCGTGCGGGAGGCCATCGCGGCTTCGCTGGAGAAGCGTTTTGGCATTCCTTATAGGAAGGAACACATTTTCATGACTTCCGCGGCAGCAGGCGCCATTGCCCATGCACTGCGGCTGGTGGTGGAGCAGGGGGACGAAGTGCTGATCTTTGCGCCCTTTTTCCCGGAGTACCGTCCTTACATTGAACTGACCGGGGCGACGTTAAAGATTGTTCCCCCCGATACGGAGACGTTCCAGATCAACTTTGCCGCGTTCGAAGAAATGCTGACGGACAAGGTGAAAGCAATCCTGATCAATACGCCGAACAATCCTTCCGGCATCGTATATTCCACGGAGACGGTGCAGAGACTGGCGGATATCCTGCGGGCAAAATCGGCGCAGTACGGACATGAGATCTATTTGATCTCGGATGAGCCCTACAGAGAGATCGTCTTTGAAGGCGTGGATGCGCCCTGCGTTTCTAAGTTTTATGAAAATACCATGATGTGTTATTCTTTCTCCAAGTCGCTGTCCCTGCCGGGTGAGAGGATCGGTTATCTGGCGATCAATCCGGCGTGTCCCGACGCGGAGACCATGGTGAATATGTGCGGTCAGATCTCCCGCGGGATCGGACATAATTGTCCGCCCTCCATCATTCAGCTGGCGGTGACCCAGGTGCTGGACAAGACGGCGGATCTGAGTGTTTATGAGACCAATATGAACCTGATCTATAACGAACTGAAGAGCCTTGGTTTCACCTGCGTGAAGCCCGGCGGAACGTTTTATATCTTCCCCAAGGCGCTGGAGGAGGATTCAATCGCATTCTGCAATAAGGCGTTAAAATACGATCTGATCCTGGTGCCCGCGGACAGCTTCGGGGCGCCCGGGTTCTTCCGTATGGCGTACTGCATCGCCACGGAGAAGGTGGAGCGGTCGTTAGTAGCTCTGCGGAAATTTGTGGAGACGGAGTATCCTAACCGATAGAGAGGAGGGTCCTGAATGTATCACGCGGGACTGGTTTTGGAAGGCGGCGGCATGAAGGGCATTTACACTGCCGGCGTACTTGATCTTTTCCTGGATAAAGATCTGGAGTTTTCCAGCATATACGGTGTGTCTGCCGGAGCCTGCCATCTGTGCAGTTTTGTTTCCAAGCAGCGGGGCAGGGCGAAGGATGTCAGTGTGGACTATCTGGATTCCAAGCACTATTTCGGTCTGGAGAGTCTTCTGACGACGGGCAATCTGTTCAATGTTGACATGTGTTATCACACCATACCGGATTATCTGTATCCCTTTGACCACGAGACCTACATGAAATATGAAGGCAAGGCGTACAGTGTGGTCACCAATGTGGAGACGGGCATGGCGGAGTATCTGAGGTTAAAGGATCTGCGGACAGACATCATCAAGGTGCAGGCATCCGCATCGCTGCCGCTGGTGTCCAATATTGTGAAGATAGACGGCAAATTGTATCTGGACGGCGGAATGGCGGATTCCATTCCCATCCGGAAGTCCATAGTGGATGGCAACCGCAAGAGTGTGGTGGTCATGACAAAGGAAGTGGGTTACAGGCGCAAGCCCATAGACAAAGCCCAGCTGGCGCTCATCAAAGTGCGCTATGCGAAATATCCTAAGCTGGTGGAACTGATGGAGCACAGACATCAGGCGTACAACGAATGTCTGGATTACATTGAGCAGCTGGAGGAAAAAGGAAAAATTTTTGTGATTCGGCCGCAGAGAGCCAGTGAGGTCGCGCGGATCGAGCATGACAGGGCGAAAATGGAAGCGCTTTACGAGGAAGGGTATCAGGAAGCCAAGGAGCGGTATGACGCTTTGATGGAATATCTGGAGAGGAGAGATGGAAGATGAATGTATTTCAGGAGATTGGCGCGGCAATTGCGAAAATAAGCGCCTATGCACAGTTTTTAAAGAATAAAAAGGGGAAAGTATTCGGTTACGGGGTGCTGTTAGTGACGCTCTATTTTATTATTGCAAACGTGAGAGGCGTCATCGGCGTAACAGATTTTATGGGCAGCATGGAGCCGATGATCCGTCAGAATGTACCGAATTTTTCGCTCCAGAACGGAAAACTTTCGATGGAGAAGCCGCTTGATCTGAATGAGGATGGACTCTTGGTCTCCATTGACTCAGATGCAGACTGGGTGATGACCATGACGGAATCGGAGTGGCGCAGAGCGTTGACGGATTATGATCAGGTGATGATCGCGGATCAGAACGGGATCGTGATGAAAAACAACGGAAAGATCCAGATGTCTGCCTGGCCCACAGATCTGGAGTTTAACAGAGAGGATCTGATCGGCTTCCTGCCTTATATTTCCGTGGGCATTGTTATCTTTTATCTGTTTTATTATGTGGGAGTTGTGGGCGTATACTTCTTTGCGGCCTTGTTTGTGGCGCTGGTATGTATGATCATTGCATCTATTCAGAAATACCGCTTCACATTCGGACAGATCTATCTGATGTCCATTTACGGAAAAACGCTTTCCCTGCTGCTAAAGGGAGTATTCCGGCTGACAGGGGTCAGCGGGCTGCCGTTGATCGGTTCTTTCCTGGGACTGATGTACTTCATCATTTCCTGCGTATATGTGTGCATCGCCATGTCACATATAGAGAACGAGCGCAAGCAGAATGAGTTTGCATATAACGGGGCTTATGGCAATAATAACGGATCGGATCCCTACATATATTAATTAGGATGAGAAAGACGGTTATGACATTCGGGAGGTTTGAGCAATGATAGAGATTCTGAAGGCGATCCTGTACGGTATTGTGGAGGGCATTACAGAGTGGCTGCCCATCAGCAGTACCGGACATCTGATCCTGGTGGAGGAGCTGATCCCGTTTCAGGGTGTGAGCGAAGGCTTTTTTGACATGTTTGATGTGGTCATCCAGCTGGGGGCGATCCTGGCGGTGGTGGTATTGTTCTGGCACAAGATCTGGCCCTTTGCACTGACGGAAAGCGAGCGGGAGGGCAGGACGGGCGCGATGTCATTTATCAAGATGGACATCATGACGCTGTGGTTTAAGATTCTGGTGTCCTGTGTGCCGGCAGCGGTGATCGGGGTGCTGTTTGACGATGTCTTCGATGCGCTGTTTTACAATCCGGTCTGTGTGGCGTTGGCTTTGATCCTGTTCGGTATCGCTTTTATCGTGATCGAAACTTGGAACAAAGGCAGGAAGCCAAAGATCAGAAGACTGTCGGAGATCACTTATCAGGTGGCGTTTCTGATCGGAGTATTTCAGCTGATCGCGGCAATCTTTCCCGGCACGTCCAGATCCGGCGCCACCATTGTGGGTGCGCTGCTGATCGGTGTATCCCGCACGGTTGCGGCGGAGTATACGTTTTTTCTGGCAATCCCGGTGATGTTCGGTGCAAGCCTTTTAAAGCTGGTAAAATTCGGTTTTGCGTTTACCGGGTTGGAGCTGGCATTGCTGTTGATCGGCACGGTGGTATCCTTTATTGTTTCGGTTTTTGTGCTTCGGTTTTTGATGAGTTATATCAAGAAGCATGATTTCAAGGTGTTCGGCTGGTACCGGATTGTGTTGGGACTGATCGTACTGGGCTATTTTATGCTGATAAAATAGGTGCTTTCTGCCGGGCTTGAAAATGCTTCCCTTTTTACAGAAAAAGACAAAAACAGACTTGTTTTGTGGCAAAAAGTACACTAATTCGTGATAAAATCCAGGTTTTTTGTAACAATTGTAGTTGACAACGGTTGCTAAAAGCGCTAAACTGTGTACTGTCAAGCAGTGCAGAGATGCTTATTTGGCGTATCTGCGTGATTTGTGAGAAACGTTAATCAAGATTGTCAGGAAACCATTAGGGAGGAGAGTTATCATGGCAGTAGCAAAGAAGCCCGTTGCAGTAGCTGCACCCGCTGAGAAGACAGAGGCAAAGGCAGTATCTGCAGCAGAAGTAAAGGCAGAAGTTAAGGCTGAGAAGCCCGCAAAGAAAGAAACCGTAAAGAAGGAGACCGCTAAGAAGACTCCTGCTAAGAAGGAAACCGTTAAGAAGGAAGCTGTAAAGAAGGAGACCGCTAAGAAGGCTCCTGCTAAGAAGGCTGAGCTTAAGAGCGTTGTAGAGCTTCAGGTAGCAGGCAATTCTTACACCAATGATGATCTGGTTAAGATCGCAAAGGATGTATGGAAGTATGATCTGCAGCAGAAGGCAGCTGATCTTACCAGCGTTGAGCTGTATGTAAAGGCTGAGGAGAAGAAGGTTTACTACGTAATGAACAAGGATTTCACCGGTTCTTTCGATATCTAATCCGAACAGTATTTTAAGTGAAAAAACGAATGAAAAAGTGTGCAGCTTTTGCTGCACACTTTTTTATTTGCATTGCGTTTGCGCTGCTTGAACAGCTTTTAATAAATTATTTAGAAATATTTTCTCCGAAATGTGTTGACAATAAATATCCGTAGTGATATCTTATGACGTAGGATGATTAGCACTCCACCTAAATGAGTGCTAACAACAAAACAAAGCCGTTTGGCCGAGCAGAAATCCGGACCGGTACAAAGGATGGGGAAAGGAGTGCAAGATGGAGTTAGATGAGCGAAAGACAAAGATCTTACAGGCTGTCATCCGCAACTATCTGGAAACCGGCGAGCCTGTGGGAAGCAGGACGATCTCCAAATACACTGACTTGAATTTGAGCTCTGCAACCATTCGGAATGAGATGGCCGATCTGGAGGAGATGGGGTATATCTTACAGCCTCATACTTCGGCAGGCAGGATTCCTTCCGACAAGGGCTACCGTTTTTACGTGGATACCATGATGGAGGCCAAGGAGCGGGAAGTGGTCGAGATGAAGGAGATGCTTTTAGAGCGGCAGGATAAAATGGAGCAGGTGCTGCAGCGGGTGGCAAAAGTGCTCGCCCAGAACACGCAGTATGCTACTTTGATCTCAGCGCCGAAGATGACAGGAAATAAGGTGAAATTCGTACAGCTCTCCCGTGTAGATGAGGGACAGATCCTGGCGGTCATCGTGGTGGAAGGAAACGTGATCAAGAACAATATCCTGAATGTGCGGGAAGAGCTTTCCGATGAGACGCTGTTAAAGCTGAATCTTCTGCTGAATACAAATCTCACGGGGCTTTCCATCTCAGAGATCAATCTGGGAATGATCTCCGCGATGAAACAACAGGCCGGGATCCACAGCGACATTGTCAGCGAAGTCATCGATGCGGTGGCGGATGCCATCAAGGCGGAGGAGGATCTGGAGATCTACACCAGCGGAACAAACAATATTTTCCGCTATCCGGAGTTGGCGGATCAGGAAAAAGCCAGCGAGCTGATCAACACGTTTGAGGAGAAGGTTCAGCTGGAGAATCTTTTGAATAACGATCCTGACGGAGAAAATACAGGTATTCAGGTTTATATCGGAAATGAGTCGCCGGTGAGCAGCATGCGGGATTGCAGTGTGGTGACAGCCACGTATGAGCTGGGCGATGGGATGCGGGGTACAATCGGTATCGTGGGTCCCAAGCGCATGGATTACGACAAGGTGGTCGGTACGCTGAAGACTTTGCAGAGCAAGCTGGATGAGATATACAAGGATCACGGATAGCGATCTGTAAGACCAGAATAGAAGGAAAGAAGGGTGTCATATGGAAGATAAAGAAAAGCAGAATGAGCAGATGGCGGAAGAAGAGCAGGCGCAGACCACAGAGCCTGATGCGGAGGACGATCTGAAGGAGACGGAAGGCTCTCAGGAAGCGGAAGCAGCGGATGCTGTGGAAGATGCGGAAGCGGACGATGCGACAGATAAGTCTGAAGGCGAGAAAGGCAAAGCGTCCTGGGCGGAGCGCAGGGCTGCAAAGAAGCAGGAAAAGAAAGACAAAAAAGAGGAGCAGTTCAAAGAGCAGATCACACAGCTGGAGGATAAGGTGAAGCGTCAGCTTGCCGAGTTCGAGAACTTCCGGAACCGGACGGAGAAAGAGAAATCCGCAATGTTCGAGACCGGAGCCAAGAGCGTGATCGAGAAGATCCTTCCCGTCATTGATAATTTCGAGCGGGGGCTGGCAACGGTTCCCGAGGAACAAAAGGACGATCCCTTTGTAGACGGGATGAACCGCATTTATAAACAGCTTGTCACCGAGCTGGAGAACATCGGCGTGAAGCCGATCGAAGCGGTGGGATGCGAGTTTGATCCCAATCTTCACAACGCAGTGATGCAGGTGGAGAGTGATGAATACGAGTCCGGGGTGGTTGCCCAGGAACTTCAGAAGGGCTATATGTACCGTGACACCGTGGTCAGACACAGCATGGTTGCGGTAACCCCTTAAGGAAGCGCTTTACGAAAGCAGAGCATTCGATCCTATAGAAATCAAAATCAACAAGATCATGAACTCGAGCGGTTATCCGCTCAGAAGGAGGAAAAGATTATGAGCAAAATTATCGGTATCGACTTAGGTA
>DFDT01000067.1 GCA_002368865.1 Lachnospiraceae bacterium UBA3821
GGCATCGAGTATGAGAAGACCAAGGTGGGCGACAAGTACGTGTATGAGAATATGGTGCAGACGGGGAACCGCATCGGTGGCGAGCAGTCCGGTCATATTATTTTCAGCAAATATGAGACGACAGGTGACGGCATTGTGACTTCCCTGAAACTCATGGAGGTTATGCTGGCGAAGGGTAAGCCCATGAGCGAGCTGGCGGCACCGGTGGTGTTCTATCCGCAGGTTTTAAAGAATGTCCGTGTAAAGAGCAAGCCGGAGGCACAGAATGATCCGGATGTGCAGAAAGCGGTTGCGGATGTGGCTGCGGCACTCGGAAACGAAGGACGTATCCTGGTGCGTGAGTCCGGTACGGAGCCTGTGATCCGCGTGATGGTGGAAGCTGGTTCGGATGAAGTCTGCGAGAAATATGTGGACCAGGTGATAGATGTCATAAAACGAAAAGGACATCTCGTTTAACAAAAGCGGCATCGGAAACAATCGTTTCCGGTGCCTTTTTTTAAAGTTGTGAAATGGCGGCAGGTATGTTATAGTAAATGCAGTATGGTCTGAGGTTTCCAGATCCCTGCCAGGAGGAGCACTGATATGCCGGCTTATTTTTCAATGAAATTTGTGTGTGAAAAGAAATCCATATATCCGAAGCTGGTGCAGGATTTTTATACGGCTCTGATCGGAAACGGATTACGGTTTGCAGGCGGATACTGGGGCTATGATATGGATACCCCGGAGGAGATCATTGCCTGGAACCAGGCAAAGCTGGAAGCGGACTATGTGCCGGAACTGGCGGAGTCTTATCTCAATGGGTATAAGCAGATGCTTTTTGAATACGGCGGGTTTTCGGAAGTGCGCGGTTTTTGGCTGAATCGGGGGGAGGATGCTTATTTTGAATTCCATGTGATCCTTCCGGAGGATGAGCTGATCTGCTGGCATAAAGGCGGACCGGAATATGATACTGAGAAGGTTGACCGGCTGGTCCTGCTGTGTGAAAAGATGTGGCAGTTTCCCTGCGTCTGCCTGATCCAGACGGAATTGGAGCTTTCAGATCCGTCGCCTTCGCTGGAAGAGATCTGTGATGGCGCAGGTCCCGGTGCGGAACCTTTTGCAATTCTGCCAGAGGCTGTCTGGAATGCGTGGAATGAAAGGAATGCGTCAGAAGAAAAGTATGTCTGCCGGCGGACGGATCGTGGCGGCGTGATCATAAAACTGAGAGGTGTGGAGAAAGCGATGGAAGAAAACAAAGAATTGCAGGATAAGATCATAGCGTTGATCGAGGAGATCCTTGCGGTGCCTGCGGGTACGATCACGGAGGATACAAGGATCGAGGATGTGGAAGAGTGGGATTCCCTCATGCATGTGACGATCATTGGAGAACTGGAGGAGCAGTTGGGCGTGAAGATTCCGTTGGAGGATGCAATCGAGCTGACGGGCATGCGGGAACTGCTTCAGAAGGCAGGTTGCCTATGAGTGTGACACTGCGGGCGATCGAGGAAGGGGATCTGGAAAACATCATGCGCTGGCGCATGGCGGAGGAGATCACCAGATATATGAATACAAACCCTAAGCTGACTATGGATGGGCAGAAAAAGTGGCTGGCGGGCATCCGGGAAAATGCGGATGTGCAGTATTGGCTGATCCGGGTGAACGGGGAGCCTGCGGGCGTCATCAATCTGACAGGGCTCACCAAAGCGGACGGCGTGCTGGGCTGGGCCTACTATGTGGGGGAGCAGAGGCTTCGCAGCATCCAGACGGCATTGGCGTTGGAGATGAGCATGTATGACCATGCGCTGATCGAACTGGGGAAGCGTGCGGTGATCAGCGATGTGTTTACGTTGAACAAGGGCGTGATCCAGCTGCACAGGATCTGCGGCTGTGAGGTTTTGGAGGAGAAAAAGGATCATGTGCTGAAAGAGGGCATTTCTTATGATGTGACTTTTATGCGTATGACGGCAGAGCGGTGGAGAGAGATCCGCGAAGACAAGAAATACGAGAAAATTATCTTCCCCTGAGTTCCGTTTTATGCGCATGTGCATTTATGACAGGAATATACTTTTCTGGGACGAACTTACACCAGAAGAAATAGCAGATAAGGCTTTATCTTATAAACCAATGGAACTTTAAATTTAATTTGCCAAGCAGAAATATTTTGGTAAAAAGACGAGGAGCACAATATGAACAAATCGATTCAATTCGGTAATCATACTATAAGCAAGGATTCCCCCACTTTCATCATAGCGGAGATGTCCGCCAACCATCTGATGGATTTTGACAGGGCGGTGGCTGTGATGAAGGCGGCAAAGGATGCCGGGGCGGACGCTGTGAAGATCCAGACTTACACGGCGGATACGATCACGCTGGATTGTGACGATCCCTGTTTTCAGATCACCCAGGGGACGCTGTGGGATGGGACCACGCTGCACAAACTGTATCAGACGGCTTATACCCCCTGGGAGTGGCAGCCGAGATTGCAGGAGAAAGCCCGGGAGATGGGACTGGAATTCTTTTCTTCACCCTTTGATTTTACGGCGGTGGATTTTTTGGAGGAGATGAAGGTGCCGGCATATAAGATTGCCAGTTTTGAGATCACGGACATTCCGCTGATCCGCAAGATCGCGAAGCTTGGGAAGCCCATGATCTTTGCCACGGGGATTGCCCGTCTGGCGGATATAGAGCTGGCAATGGATACCTGTAAGCAGGAGGGAAATGAGGATGTGATCCTGCTCAAGTGCACCTCCGCATATCCGGCACCTTACGAGGATATTAATTTAAGGACAATCCCGTCCATGGCGCAGACCTTTGACTGCCTGACCGGACTGTCGGACCACAGCATGGGACATGCCGTGGCGGATGCGGCGGTGGCGCTGGGGGCGAAGGTGGTGGAGAAACATCTGACTCTGCGCAGGGCGGACGGCGGCGCGGATGCGGCGTTTTCCATGGAGCCGGAAGAGTTTAAGCTGATGGTGGACAACATCCGCAAGATTGAGTTGGCATTGGGAAAAGTGACCTATGAGTTGACGGAAAAGCAGACCAGAGAGCGGGAACATTCCCGTTCCCTGTTTGTGGCGCAGGACATGAGGGCGGGGGAAGTATTTACGCCCGAGAATCTGCGCTCGGTACGTCCCGGCTGTGGATTGCACACGAAGTATTATGAGGAACTTTTGGGGAAGCGGATCACAAGGGATGCGAAGCTCGGCACTCCGGTGAGTTGGGAGCTGGTAGAATTTGGCGGGCAGCAGTAAGCAGTAGCGGGCAGCATTAGAGAGCAGGGTTGGAGAGCGGACTATGTTGATCATTCGGGCGGACGGAAATGCAAGGATCGGCGCCGGACACTTGATGCGGTGCCTGACGATCGCGCATGCGGTGCATGCACGGTATGCGGATAAAGAAAAAACGGGTGGGGAAACGCAGGTGCTGTTCCTGTGCGCGGATGAGGATTCGGCGCAGATGGCACGGGACCATGGGTTCCAGGCGGGAGTTCTGGATACCGACTATCGGGAGATGGAATCGGAACTGTCCGGAGACAGTGCGGGTATCTGCCCATGGGATAAATGGATCACGGGGACAGGACATGTTATCCTGGTGGACAGCTATTATGTGACCGAGCGGTATCTGCAGGCGCTGCATGCCTACGGCAGTGTGTTCCTCATGGACGATCTGCAGGCCCAGCCTTATCCCGTGGACGGGGTGATCAATTATAATGTGTTTGCGGATCCGGATCTTTATCGGAGACTTTATCAGGGGCAGAGTACAAAATTTTTCCTGGGAGCGCAGTATGCGCCGCTGCGGGAGCAGTTTCAAAATACAGAATACGGCATCCGGCCGACGGTGCAACAGGTGCTTCTCACCACCGGCGGAGGGGACGCGGATAATATTGCGGAGCAGATCCTGCGCGCGGTGTATGTCCCGGATATTTCTTTCCATGTTCTGGTGGGACGTTTTTCACCGCATTTTTCCGGGTGGACGGAACGGGCCAAGCAGACGCCGAATCTGCAGATTCATTATGATGTGAATAATATGGCGGAATTGATGTGCGCGTGCGATCTGGCGATCACGGCGGGCGGCAGCACGGTGTATGAGCTGGCGGCAGTAGGCATTCCGTTCCTCTGTTTTTCCTATGCGGAAAATCAGGAAGCACTGGCGGAATCTATTGGAAGGACCGGGAGCGGAGGCTTTGCAGGCGCATGGCACAAAGACAGGGCTGCCTGCATGGAGAAGACAGAAAGGATCTTCAAACAATTGTGCAAAAGCAGGGAACTGCGAGAGGAGTACTCCGTCTGTGAACGCAGGCTGACGGACGGGCAGGGAGCCGGAAGGCTGGCGGATATTTTGGTGAAAAGCCGGATAGGATTATGAAAAAGAAAAAAAAACTTGCACATAAGAAAAATAACACGTGTTATTGGATGGTGGCTGCTGGGATTTTTGCAATCATTCTTGCAATTTTTGCCTTCTTACAGGTAAACAACCATAAAGATCAGGAATATGATGTGGTTGTCTTTGGGGATAGTCTGATCGGGCTCTGCAGAGATGAGACTTCTGTGACGACTGCTCTGGAAACCATATCTGGATTTTCGGTGTATAATGCTGCTATGGGTGGCACAAGCCTGGCAGTACAGGATGAAAATCTGGATGTAAACTACACGATGACGCTTCTGAACATGGTCAGTTTAGCAAAGGCGCTGGCAGCTGACGATTTTGGGGTGCAGCAGACGGTGCGCAGCAGACGGGAAATTACGAACTACTTCGCTGATATCATAGAAGATCTTCCAGAGATTGATTTTCATCGGGTAAAGACGATCGTGATCGCATTCGGATTAAATGATTACCATGCAGGCATTCCGGTGGATAATCCAGAAAATCTGTTTGATGAAAATACGTATGGCGGGGCACTCCGGAGTGTGCTATACACGATACATAAAACATATCCGGACATAAACCTGATCGTGGTGACGCCAACTTATACTTGGTATCTCTCCAACGGGTTAACCTGCGAGGAGTACAATACAGGATATGCCTTTTTAGAGGAGTATGTGCAGAAGGAACTGGAGATTGCGAAAGAATTTGGGATTCCCGCCATCGATCTGTATCATGATGTATATACGCATGAGGAGTGGGAAGACTGGGAACGTTTTACAATAGACGGGTTGCACCCAAATGAAGCATCCAGACAGAGCATCGCTGAAAAAATAATCAATGGATTGAATGGGAGCCTGTGATGTACAGGGGGGACGGAGACAATGAAATGGACGTCAAAGATCAAAAAAGAATATAAAGTTGCGTTTTTATCTGCGTTTTTTATCGGTTTGCTGATCCATATGCCGGTGATGCTTTCGGATATTCCGAATCATGACGGGCTGAGCAGCCTGTATTTTGATCAGAATATGATCACATCCGGCAGATGGTTTCTGACGATTGCATGCGGATTTTCAACGTATTATACGATTCCCTGGGTGATCGGATTGCTGGGATTGGTGTTTTTGGGACTGACGTCTGTTGCCTTGACAGAATTGCTGGAAATACAGGACACTGTCCCCATCATGCTGATCAGCGGATTGCTTGTAAGCTTTCCGGCGCTGGCGTCCACCTTTGCTTATGTGTTTACCATGGATGGCTATATGTTGGCATTGTTGCTGGCCGTATTGTCTGTGCTCTGTACCAAAAAGTGGAGAAAGGGCTTTTGGATCGGGGCTTTTTGTCTGGCATTCAGCATGGGGACTTACCAGGCGTATTTGCCCTTTGCAATCCTGCTCTGTCTTTATGAGTCGCTTTGCATTTTTGGCAGGGAAGATCCTTTCAGGGAAAAATGCAGGCAAGTATCCCGCTATCTGTGTATGGGAGTGTTGGGTGTCCTGTTTTATTATGTGATCCTGCGGATTTTGTTGGTGATAGAGGGAAAAGAACTGGATTCCTATCAGGGAATCAACGATGGGATCAGCGGGGCGGCAGTCGGGACGATCACGCATATGTATCGGGATTTTCTCAGTTTTACATTGCGTGGGAATGTATTGTTCCAGAATATTTTTTCTCTGATTGCGTTGATCGTGTTGTGCGGGTGTGTGATTTACGGAGCCTGCAGATTGGGGAAACAAAGAAAAGTATGGAAGAATCCGGCTCTTTTTGTTATAATAACCATGGTGTTACTGGCGGCACCGTTAGCAACAAATGTGATCCTTCTGATTTCTCCCAATGTGACATATCATTTGCTGATGCGCTATCAATGGGTGGTATATTTGATTCTGATGGTGGTATTTGTAAGCCGCCACGGCGAAAAAAAGGCGTGGATCGGCCTGACGGCAGCATTTGTACTGGTCTTTCACTATGCACTGGTGGATAATATCGGATATACAAATCTGCAAAAACGGTATGAGAAGACCTATGCATATTGCGTGCGACTGCTGGACCGGATCGAACAGACAGAAGGGTATTATCAGGGGATTCCCATTGCTATGGTGGGAGTTGTAGGGTATGAACCGTTCCCGGTAACGGATATCACGTTACCGGTCACCTCTAATATGATTGGATTGAACGGAGATACTTTACTATACACTGCTGAGAATTATGAGGCGTTTATCAGAAATTATCTGGGTGCAAGTCTGAATATTATGACGCCGAAGGAGATGGGCGATATCTATTATTCTGAGGAGTATATCGAGATGGAAAGTTTTCCAGCGGCATCCTCTGTAAAACTGGTAGACGGGATCATTTATGTAAAGACGGAAAATGTAGGGAGAGATTGAGTTATGTCGGTTTTGTCCGTTGTTTTGCCTGCTTACAATGAGGAACAGAATATAGGAAATACGGCAAAAGTGTTGGCAGAGCTGCTGGAAGAACATGAGATAGATTATGAGCTGGTGTTTGTCAGTGACGGATCAGTGGACAATACGTATGCAGAAATTTTGAAAGCGGCGGCAAAGAATCCCCGCGTGAAGGGGGCACAGTTCTCGCGAAATTTCGGTAAGGAAGCAGGGATTTTTGCAGGACTTGAACTGACGACCGGAGATGCGGTGATCGTTATGGACTGTGATCTGCAGCATCCGCCCGAGGTGATCCCCCAAATGTGGGAAAAATGGAACGATGGCGCGGAGGTCGTGGAGGGGATCAAATCCGACCGCGGCAGGGAAAGCCTTGGATATAAATTGTCGGCGGGACTATTTTATAAAATAATGAGCCGCCTGATCAAGATTGATATGAATGCATCCTCTGATTTTAAGCTGTTGGACCGCAAAGTAGTGAATGTTTTGTTGGAACTGCCGGAGCGGAATACCTTTTTCAGGGCATTGACATTCTGGGCAGGATTTCGCAGAGATACGGTAGAATATGAGGTGCAGGAGAGAAAGTTCGGCAAGAGCAAGTGGTCACTGTGGAGCCTGATGAGATATGCGATCACCAATGCCACATCTTTTAGCACGATGCCGCTTCAGATCGTGACGGTTGTCGGTCTGATCTCTATTCTGGGCAGTATTGTTCTGTTCATACAGACGCTGGCGCGCTATTTTATGGGAAACAGTGTGGAAGGTTTTACCACTGTGATCCTGCTGATCCTGATCATCGGCGGGTTCATCATGTTGAGCCTCGGGATCATAGGGCATTATATTGCCCGCGTTTATGAGGAAGTGAAGGGTCGGCCCAAATACATTATCAGTCAGGTGACAGACAATGTTTCGGGAAACGTTGTAGGTGCCTGGAAGCGTTGAGAGGAGACGAGTCAAAATGATCAATTTCAATGTGCCGCCTTATGTGGAGACAGCGGCAGGATATATTCAGGAATGTGTTCAAAATCAGAAGATCTGCGGAGACGGGGCATATACGAAGAAGTGCAACGAGTGGATCGAGCAAAAGACCGGGACGGCAAAGTGTCTGTTGACGACTTCCTGCACCCATGCCACGGAGATGGCGGCATTACTTGCCGAGGTGGGACCGGGAGATGAAGTGATCATGCCGTCTTACACGTTTGTGTCCACGGCGGATGCCTTCGTGCTGCGCGGGGCGACACCGGTGTTTGTGGATATTCGCCCGGACACCATGAACATCGATGAGACCAAGATCGAGGCAGCGATCACGGAACGTACCAAGGGCATTGTGCCGGTGCACTATGCGGGAGTTTCCTGCGAGATGGATACCATTATGGATATTGCGGAAAGACATCATCTGTGGGTGATCGAGGATGCAGCCCAGGGGATCATGTCCACCTATAAAGGAAAAGCGCTGGGAACATTTGGCGATTACGGATGTTTCAGTTTTCATGAAACGAAAAATTACAGTATGGGCGAAGGCGGCGCACTTCTGATCCGGGATGAGGAGAAAATTGAGGATGCAGAGATCATCCGGGAAAAGGGAACAAATCGAAGCAAATATTTCCGGGGGCAGATTGACAAGTATACCTGGGTAAATTATGGTTCGTCCTATCTCCCCAGCGATATGAATGCAGCCTATCTTTATGCGCAGTTGGAGGTTGCCGACCGGATCAATGAGGCGAGAATTGCTCTCTGGAACCGGTATTACAAGAATTTGGAGACCTTGGCGCAAAAAGGAAAGATCGTGCTGCCTGTGATCCCGGAGAACTGTGTACACAATGCGCATATGTTTTATCTGAAAGCGGCGGAGATTGAAGAAAGAAGTGCATTGATTGCTTATCTGAAAGAGAATGAGATATTGGCAGTATTTCACTATATTCCGCTGCACTCCTCGCCGGCAGGGCAAAAATACGGACGTTTTCATGGAGAGGATGTCTATACGACAAAAGAGAGCGAGCGGTTGGTGAGACTGCCGATGTACTACGGCCTGACTGCGGCGCAGGTTGATCATATCTGCGATAAAGTAAAGGAATTTTATGGATGTTAAGAAGAACTGTGCTGCTGTGATGAGCAGAGTGATATTCATAGGCTTCTGCGTCCAGATTGCTTTGGGAATGTTCTGGATGTGCAATGCTTTTGCCGGAATGCATGATTTCGGTAAAGGCATTGTTTGCGTGGTACAGATTTTACTTTTGGGCGCGGTGTTGTGGTTTTTGATGCCGAAGGCAACGGTCCCGCAAAGCTTGTTTCGGGTATTGGCAGTGGAGAGTTTTCCTATGATCCTGCAGCTGCTGACCAAACCGGACCTGCGAATTTTGGTAGTACTGATCCTGCTGTTGGGATGGAAGGCCTGCAGGAACTGGATACCGGTGACATGCCTTTGCGTGATCCTGGGCTTAGGGGTTGGAGTTGTGCTTATAGTGAGAGCGGATCTGCCGGCCCTCTGTGGCAGCAGGATCGTATGGACTACTTTATATCGGGATTACTATGCCTTGGAAGACGAGGAAAAAGATAAGATTGACTACTGGGTTATGGTAGACAGTACATTGGAGGCTTCGGGGATCGAAACAATCCTGGTTCCGGATCTGCGGGAAAAGTATTCGGAAGAGGAGGTGCGGGTCCTGATGGGAGCATTGCGGGATGCTGCATGGAAAGGGCATAAAAAGCAGATCGTCAAGGAAATCCTATGGGATGAGGCAGGATATGTACTGCCGCCGGTGGTTTTGCTGCTGCAATTACAGCACAGAGCGTATGATTCTTATGCAGGTCTGAATTATCGGCAATTTCTGCAGGTTTCCCCGATCTGGGGCAAGTATGCGATGCGGTATGGTTGCTGTTGGTTTGCGCTGGCGCTGATCTTTAGATTGCTTTTGGTTTTGCTGGAAGACGGACGAGGCTGTCATGCGTCCGCCTTGCTCTATGCCATATTTACGACCGTTGTTATGTCGGCATGGTATACGTTCAGCACGACAGGAAGAATGGATTACAAAAATGTTATCTATATCCTGTGCCTGTGGCTTTTCTGGATGACAGATGGAGCAATATTTTGGAAAAAGGAGGCTGCATCGGATGCTGCATATACAGAAGAAAAGTAGTCTTCTTTTTGGAATAGGATGTGTCCTTATCATATTGACGCTTTTGCCGAGCCTTTTTCTGGGGGAAAATGCAATCTATACGTATCACGATCAGCTGGATGGGGAAGTGATCGCATATATTTTGCAGGCCAGACATTTGTGGGATGGCAGGATCCTTCCGGAGTTTTTGGGGGGCGCTTCCAAGACAGCGTTGATGCCCCCGGCACCGGCATGTATCTTATTGTTTCGGGTATTTTCTCCGCTGAAAGCCTTATATCTGATGCAGCTTCTAGGCTGCGTGACCGGATACGCAGGCATGTATCTGTTGGTGTACGAGAACACGGAGAGTGATATCGCTGCTTTTGTGGCGGGAGGACTGTATGGGATCATTCCCTTTCTGCCGGTGTATGGACTTTCGCAATATGGACTTCCGCTTCTCTTGTGGTGTGTGCTCCGACTGCGGGAGGGGAGGGGGAGGCGTGCTTTCTGCCTGGCATACGGAATGCTGTATGCGTTAAACTCTTCTCTGATATTGGTTGGTTTTGCGGTATTGGCGGTATTGGCAATTTGGATCGTGCGTGACCGGATACGGAAGAAAGCGGCTCCGATTCCAATGGTGCTGTTATGGGGAACGATGACGGCAATCTATCTGGCGGAGAATTTTGCCTTGATCCTGCAGGTGTTGGGGATTGGGGATCAGGAAGTTTCCCATAAAACAGAATATGTTCTCGGGTCAGAAAATTTATGGCGTGGGTTTCTCCAAGGTTTTTTGGAGGGAGGACAGTATAGTACGGATAGGCATATCGGAATTTTGGGAGTGGCGGTTTTGATCCTGATCGCAGAGGAAATTCGGGTACGCCGGTCGGGTGTTTTGCAGAAGGAAGGGGTACAAAGGGATCGATCTGTTACAGTCATCCGGTGGTGTCTCGGGTGTAATGCTGCGTTTGCAGGAATCAGTGCGTTATGGAATTGCAGCTTTTTCGTAGGATTGAAAGAACATATGGGAGCGGCAGGTGCTTTTCAATTGGATCGTTTTTTGTGGCTGGCCCCTTGCCTTTGGTATCTGGTATTAGGTTGCTGCATGGCATATGTGTGGAAATTCCGTGCAATTGCTGCTGTATTGGTGTGTCTGATCGTGTCGGGGATGACGGGATTTACGCTTCTGAAAGAAAGCGATATCAAATCAAATCTGCAAAAGCTGCGCAATTCGGACTACCCGATGCTGAGTTACAGCGAGTATTACGCGATCGGTGTGCTGGATCAGGTAAGAGATTATCTGGAGCGGGAAACGGGATTGACACAGGAGGCGTATCGGGTGGTCAGCCTGGGCATTGACCCGGCGGCTGCGCTGTATCACGGCTTCTATTGTCTGGACGGCTATTCCAATAACTATGCGCTGGACTATAAGCATGCTTTTCGAAAAGTGATTGCTCCCGCATTGGCAGAGAGCGATTATCTGAGGGCTTATTTTGATGAATGGGGGAACCGGTGCTATCTGTTTGGGACGGAGTGCCCAGGGTATTATACCATTGAGAAAAACGGGTTCTATTTTCAACATTTGGAACTGGATACAAAAGCTTTACGGGATCTGGGCGGAGATTATCTGCTGTCTGCCGCCTATATAGCAAACAGCGAGGAGCTGGGGCTGGTGTTGCTGCGGGAGGAACCGTTTGAGACGCAGGACAGTTATTATCGCATTTTTTTGTATGAGGTAGCGGATGAAGAAAGATAAGTGGAGATCATGGCCGGAACTTCTGTTGCTCATTGCGTGTGCCATCTGGCTTCTGTATGGGATTTCCCAGAAGGAAGGGTATCACATGGATGAGCTTTTGAGTTTCGAACTGGCAAACGCAAAATTTAATCCGTGGATCGTACCCACACAGCCGCAGGGCAGACTGGCGAAATTTGTGGAGCAGGAGATCGAGGGGGAGACGTTCGGGGAAACACTGGGAAATCTTAAGGATACAATCTCGGATGTGCTTCAGAACAAGGGAAACAGTAAGCTTTTGACCTATAAGGCGGATGTGTACGAGGAGCCGGTGTGGATCACGGCGGAGCAGTTTGGGGATTACATTACAGTGGGAGACAGAGATGCGTTTGATTATCTGTCGGTCTATTTTAATGTGAAAGATGACAACCATCCGCCTTTGCATTTCATGGCATTGCACACAGTTTCCTCTGTGTTTCGGGGACAGATCACCCCTCTTATGGGATGCGGCATTAATCTGATCTGTGTCCTTGGGATCATGGGACTACTGATGTGGATGGGCAGAATGCTGTGCTTCCTTTTCGGGAAAACGGAGCGGGGAAGATTTGCGGGATTTTGGGCGGCCGCACTGTATGGATTTTCGGCGGGGGCGATGAGTACCACACTGTTGATTCGGATGTACGGGATGCTGAGTTTCTGGTGTGCGGCACTGCTGGCGATCCACTTGAGCAAACTGGCGGCGCCCCGTTTGCGTGTACAAGGGGAGCAGGGCTATGATTTCTGCAAAAAAAATAGATGGCTGATCCTGGTGACATTGTGCGGCTTCTGGACACAGTATTTTTTCCTGTTTTATTGTCTGATCCTGGCAGCGGTGACGGTGATCCTGCTGTGGAGAGCGGATCGAAAGCAGGAAGTTTGGTGCTATATCCGAAGCATGGTGTCGGCGGCAGTCATCGGGTTGGTATGTTTTCCGTTTGCAATCTCGGATGTGTTTTCCAGCGGGAGAGGTGTGGAAGCGCTGGCCAATCTGTCTTCCGGACTTGATGGATACGGCATGCGGCTGAGAAGGTTTGGCGGGATCTTGGTACAGGAGACGGGTGTTCTGACGGTGCTCTTAGTAGGTGCAGTCATGATCGGTTGCATTGCATGGCATCTGTGGAAGGAGAGAGGGATTGTCTCCAGAGGACTGGTAGGTCTGCTGCTGCTTCCGGCAATTGGGTATTTTCTTTTGGCTGCCCGTATGTCACCTTATCTGGTGGACCGTTATATTATGCCGTTGTTTCCTTTGGTGATTCTGCTGTCTGTTGTGGCGGTTTCCTGTTTTGCCGGAAAGAGATTGTTATGGGGGATGGCGGCTCTGACGATCCTTTTGCAGCCTGTGCAGACATGGAGGTATGATAATCCGTATTTGTACCGGGGATATGAGGCACAGGTCAGGATATCCGAGGAATACGGGGAATGTCCCTGCATCTGCATCGGAGATGGCGTCGGGTATTATGAGAATCTGCCGGAATTTACACATTACCGGTGTACGCTGATACTCACGCCGCAGGAATTCGAGAAAACGCCGGATTCGATACAGGGCATGACGCGTGTGGTGGTTCTGCTCAAAGATGGGGCAGACAGGGAAAAAGTATGTGAGATCATGGCCCAATCATATGATCTGACTGCCATGGAAGTGCTGATGCCGCAGGGAGGGGCGCATGGTGATGAAATATTGTATTTTGGGACGGTTTCCCGGCTGTGATAAGGTATGAAGAAGTGTGAAGAGATAGGAGACGGATGACAAGATGGGTGATATGGCTATGGTGACTCAACTCGGTAAATTGATCCTTTTGATGTTGGTTCTGCCAATTCTCACGGGCGGCTTTTTTTGCACACGAAAAAACGAAATGACCCGGGGGAATGACCGCCTGATCTATATGTGGGTGAGCGGTCAGTTCGTGTTGTGGACAGCGTTTTGGATCATCTGTGTTTATGGGATTTTTCAGGAATGGTTTTTTTTGGATGTGGCATACACATTTGAAATGGTCTCAGTCACACTGGCTATAATGGGAGGAATTTGTGACTTGTGCGGACAGGTGAGAGATAAAAGAAAAGGATTACATTTATTCCAATTTTCAAAAGAAAAAAAATCTCACTGGATTTTTTGGATTCTTTTTGCAGGGATTCTGCTTTTTCAATTGATACAGGCAGTGCGCATGACCTATGCAGATGGAGATGACGCCTATTATGTGGCAGTTTCAACCATTGCAGTTAATTCTGATACGATGTATCACAAGCTTCCCTATACCGGTGGGACCACATCAGTGGATATCCGGCATGGATTGGCGCCTTTTCCGATCTGGATAGCTTATCTGTCGGCAATCAGCGGGATCAGGGCAGTGAGTGTGGCACATGTGGCAGCGCCGCTTATGCTGATTCCTATGACCTATATGATTTTCTATTTGCTGGGTAAGAAACTGTTTGCCGGGAAAGAGCAGAGAATTCCTCTTTTTTTGATCTTTACAGAGTTGCTAGTCCTCTTCGGAGATTATTCTTTTTATACGGTAGAGAACTTTATGATTGCCAGAAACCGTCAGGGTAAGGCGGCTCTGGGGAGTATCGTGATCCCTATGCTGTTTATGCTCATGTCTGTGCTGATGAGTAAGCTGGAGGAACGCAAAAAATGCGGGCTGGCTTTCTGGGGACTCCTGACTTGTGTGATGGCGAGCGGATGTCTGTGCAGTGTGATGGGGGCTGTTCTGTGCTGCATGTTGGTGGGCGTGGCAGGCGTATGCGCGGCGGTGGCCTACCGCCGATGGCTGGTGCTGATCCCGTTGGTACTGTGCTGTGTTCCATGCGGAATATGTGCTGCGCTGTATATGTTTAAGGCATAAGGTCATGCCGGGGAGGTAGAAATGAGTCGCTCTGTTATGATGTTTCAGGACTATATGGGAACCGGACTGATCATGGCATGGTTTTTGCTTTCACTGGTCTACCTGTTCCTGCGGGAGAATAAGAAACAGACCAGAATTTTGTTTATCTATGTGCCGGTCGTTATATTGCTGCTTTTTTTTAATCCGGTATTTGCCCAAAAATTGAGCGAATATTTAGGAGATGAAATCTACTACCGCATTCTGTGGCTGGTGCCGGTGACACCGGTGCTGGCTTATACGATTGTGCATATATGTGTCAGCCTTAAGGGGAAATTCAGGATGTTCTTTGTGCTGGGTGCGGTGTGTGTGATCGGTTTGTCCGGCAGTTATATTTACGCAGACCGTTTTTTTGGTAAGGCAGAAAATTTATATCATATACCGGAAAGTGTGGTCGAGATCTGCAATGCCATTGAAAGCCCGGGGCGCGAGATCCAGGCAGTGTTTCCCCTGAATATGGTGCAGTATGTACGTCAGTATTCGTCGTCGGTACGCATGCCGTACGGCAGAGAAATGCTGATGAATGCAGACTGGAATGGTTGGAGAGATGCGGAGGAATTATGTGAAGCGATGGAGGCGGATGTGATCGATGCATCGGAGCTCGGGCAGCTGGCAAGGATGACCTATTGCACTTATATCATCCTGCCGCAGAATAAGAAAATAGTTGGAAACTTAAGCAGTGAGAATTATGTGAAGTATGCAGAAATACAAGGATATTGTATCTATAAAGACACATTGTCCAACCACTGATCAGTCATCGTAGTAGGTCAATGCGTCTATAAAACGATCTGCCACCAGCTTGCGGCCGGCTGTGTTCAGGTGAAGATTGTCAACCAGATATTGGGAGGCATTGTCTTCATTTACAGTACCGTAAAGATGATCGACAAATGATACACTATGGCGGAAACAGGACTCGGATTCCTTGATCACATATGTGGAGAGTACGTCCCAACCATAGGTATAAAGATCACTGCTCACATAGTCTCCGTTTTTATCTATTGCAAAAGCATAGGTCGGAGACATGACGATAATGCGGATCCAGGGGAAATTGCTCTGCAACAATTCTATTCCGGCCTCCAGATTGCCGGTAAAACATTGGATGTCGGTAGGGTTATCATCGCTGTACATGGAGTTTCCCTCAAGATAATCACTGGCATCATACATGATCACGATGGTGTCAACTTTCTGAAAATCCAGATCCCACAGGGTATCATATACTTCCTGTGCTTCAGGAGGCGCAGTATTGCCAAGCGCAATAGCAGAATCTTCCCATTGGGAGTGGGGGATTGCTTTGACTGCAGCCTGGCAAAGCCAGTAGAAATTATAAGAATCCAGGGGATTATCGGTAACATCCAGCGTGTAATTGAACGCACACAAATAACTGCGGCCAATCGAACAATTATAGACGGTTGCGCCGGTTTTTTGGGCAATCATGTTAGCCAGGTTGTCCTCTGAGTCCCTGTCATCTGCAAAGGGGGCATTGCCGAAACATACGATCGTTTCGGCTTTTTTTCCTGTAGAGACAGTTTGTCCTTCACTGTTCATCAGGGGCAGGAAGAAATCAAAGGTATCCGGTCTGGGTTCGCTGTCATCTGCATGGATCATATTCAGATCAATGAGATTTCCCCAGTGAAAAAATCGATAGATAATTCCGCCGATCATCAGAATGAAGACCAGTATTAAAATAGTATGCACATTGATAAAACGTTTGAATTTCATATCATATCTCCTAAATTTGCTATAAAACACATCCACTATTTTACTATTTTGGAAAATAAAAGTCCACAATATTCATGAAGGTTTAAGATTTAGGACAAGGATTTAAGAAATTATGAAGAAATGGTATATTTGCTTGAAGATGAACGGACAGGATGATATAATATTATGGATTATATTTTGAGAAGAGGAATGTGACAAATGAAGAATTTTTTTAAATGGAACGGAGATATAGAGGACGAACAAAGCTTTGAGGAAGAGATTCTGGAAGAGGAGTATTACGAATCCGAAGAGGATG
>DFDT01000186.1:0-12962 GCA_002368865.1 Lachnospiraceae bacterium UBA3821
AAGGAAAATTTTCATCGTGTGGAGCAGGCGGCAAATGCGTTGAACAAAATGCTGATCAAGGATATCGATCAACAAGGGATGAATATCAATCTTCAGATCAATGTCTGTATCATCAAATGTCCCGAAGATCTGAATGATTTTCAGGGAATTTATGCTTTCAGTAATGAATTTGAAGAATATGAGAGAGCCGGCAAGGTGCTCACTGCAGAGGAAATCCTAAAAGACGGCAGATATATTATCAAAGATATTGAAGAGATCATTGATAATGCCATGAACAAGGAGGGGCTGAATGTATATTACCAGCCGATCTATTCTGTGGAGCAGAAAAAGTATGTGTCGGCTGAGGCATTGCTTCGCCTGAATGACGAGGAATACGGTCATATTTCGCCGGAACTGTTCATACCTGTGGCGGAAAAGAACGGCGTTATCCATCGAATCGGAAGTTTTGTGCTGGAAGAGGTTTTTCGATTCATTTCCAGTGATGAGTTTAAATCGTTGGGAATGGACTATATCGAGGTAAACCTGTCGGTGGCGCAATGCATGAGGAGTGATCTGGCCAAAGAAATTTTGGATATGCTTGAAAAATATCAGATCCGTCCGGATCAGATCAATCTGGAGATCACGGAAACAGCTGCTTCCAGCTCCCAGAATATTATGATGGAGAACATCAAAAAGCTTTCGGAAGCCGGAATCCCGTTTTCATTGGATGACTTCGGAACAGGATATTCCAATATGAGGCGGATGGCTTCGCTGCCGCTCGAGCTGGTCAAATTGGACAAGACATTTACCGATCTGAAGGATAATCCGAGATTGGAGAGTGTGGTACGAAATTCGGTTCAGATGATCAAGGATATGGATATGAAGATTGTCGTGGAGGGAATCGAAAGCGAAGAGGTTGCGAAATTTTTCTCCGACCTGAAATGTGACTATATTCAGGGATTCTATTATTCCAAACCATTGACAAGGGAAGCGTTCGTCGAATTTGTCCGCAAAGAAAATAATAAATAATTGTTGCAAATCACAAAAGCCTGCGATATAATGTACGTTAGACTCCATATCGCAGGCTTTTACTATGAGTGCAGATTCCTGCACAGATTTCCCGTTTCGCGTTTATTTTTTGAATCCGGCACGCTTTCTGAGAGTAGGATCCAGAATTTTTTTGCGAATTCTGAGATTGGAAGGGGTTACCTCCAATAATTCGTCGGTATCAATGAAGTCCAGTGCCTGCTCCAAAGAGAGAATCTTGGGCGGTGTCAGACGAAGTGCCTCATCGGCGGAAGAGGAACGGGTGTTGGTCAGCTGCTTTTTCTTGCAGACATTGATCTCGATATCCTCACTGCGTCCGGTTTGCCCCACAACCATTCCGGAGTATACTTTTTCACCGGGACCGATGAAAAGGGTACCGCGCTCTTGGGCATTGTAAAGACCATAGGTGATGGCTTCACCTGCCTCAAATGCGATCAAAGATCCCTGTTTTCTGTACTGGATGTCTCCTTTGTATTCCCCATAACCGTCAAATACCGTATTGAGGATACCGTTTCCTTTGGTATCGGTCATGAATTCTCCGCGATAACCGATCAAGCCTCTTGCAGGGATGGAAAACTCCAAACGGGTATATGTGCCGCCGGAGATGCTGCCCATGTTGCGCAATTCGCCTTTGCGCTGTCCCAGCTTTTCGATGACTGCGCCGGAAAACTCATTGGGAACATCAATGTAAGCCAGCTCCATAGGCTCCAGTTTGTGCCCTTTTTCATCTGTCTTGTACAGAACTTCCGCCTTGCTCACCGCAAATTCAAAGCCTTCGCGGCGCATATTTTCAATCAAAACGGACAGATGCAGCTCGCCGCGGCCGGATACCTTAAAGCTGTCTGCCTGATCTGTTTCTTCCACACGGAGAGAGACATCGGTGTTTAGCTCGCGGAACAGACGGTCTCTGAGATGACGGCTGGTGACGTATTTTCCCTCCTGACCGGCAAGGGGAGAGTCGTTGACCATAAACTGCATGGCGATCGTGGGCTCGCTGATCTTCTGGAACGGAATCGGTACCACATTTTCCGGAGAGCAGAGCGTGTCGCCGATATGGATGTCTGTAATGCCGGAAATCGCTACAATGGAGCCGATGCCTGCTTCCTTTACTTCCACTTTATTCAAGCCGTCGAACTCATAGAGTTTGCTGACCTTTACCTTGACTTGCTTGTCCGGTTCGTGATGGTTACAGATGACAACATCCTGATTTACTTTGATGGTGCCGTTGTCTACCTTGCCTACGCCGATCCGTCCCACATATTCATTGTAATCAATGGTACTGATCAATACCTGGGTACCGAGATCGGGATCGCCCTCCGGTGCGGGGATATAATCCAAAATGGTTTCAAATAAAGGCTCCATACTGGTGCCCGGCTGGTCCGCTTCCATGGAGGCAATGCCTGTTTTGGCGGAGGCAAAAACAAAAGGACAATCCAGTTGGGAATCATCTGCATCCAGCTCCAGGAAAAGCTCCAAAACTTCATCAACCACTTCATCCGGTCTTGCTTCCGGACGGTCGATCTTGTTTACACAGACGATGACGGGAAGCTTCAGCTCCAGTGCTTTTTTCAAAACAAATTTTGTCTGCGGCATGGCGCCCTCGAAAGCGTCCACCACAAGCACTACGCCGTTGACCATTTTCAGAACACGTTCCACCTCGCCGCCGAAATCCGCGTGCCCCGGCGTGTCAATGATGTTGATTTTGGTATTTTTATACATTACCGCCGTGTTCTTGGCGAGAATAGTGATGCCGCGTTCACGCTCTATGTCGTTGGAATCCATAACGCGCTCGGCAACCTCCTGGTTCTCACGAAAAACGCCGCTTTGTTTTAACAATTCATCCACGAGAGTTGTCTTGCCGTGGTCTACGTGGGCAATAATTGCTATGTTTCTGATATCTTCCCGTTTTTGCTTCATTTTTTTCCCTCAATTCCTGTCGATTTGTGTTGACCAAAAGTGTTTCAAAAACCAAACTGCTACAGTATAGCACTATTTGGTGCGGGATGCAAGCAAAAAAGCGCTGAAAATAGCGGATAGAAGCGGTTCGCGCGATGTGATTTTGTACTAATTTCCGCCAACTCATAGTATAAATAATAATGTCATAGAAACGATTTACAAAAGGTATAGAAGGGAGAACAAATATGACAGATAAAGTAATTGAAAACAACCAGGTGACAGTGATGGGAGAGGTGATCAGCAGATTTACCTACAGTCATGAAGTATTCGGGGAAGGCTTTTACATGATCGATGTAAGGGTTCCCAGACTGAGTGACAGCTATGATACGATCCCGGTGATGATCTCGGAGCGGCTTCTAGACGTGACGGAGAATTATACGGGGATGCTGATTTGTGTAAACGGGCAGTTCCGCTCCTATAACAGGCATGAGGAGAGAAAAAACAGGCTGGTATTGTCCGTCTTTGCCAGGGAAGTGGAATTTGTGGGGCGCTTGGAGGAGAGCTCCAAGACAAATCAGATTTATTTGGACGGTTATATCTGTAAGGAACCGATTTATCGAAAAACACCTTTGGGACGGGAAATAGCGGATCTTCTGCTGGCAGTGAACAGACCTTACGGAAAATCAGACTACATACCGTGTATCTGCTGGGGCAGAAATGCACGTTTTGCGGATCATTTCAGGGTAGGTGAGAGATGTGCGATCTGGGGCCGTATCCAGAGCAGAGATTATATGAAGAAGATTGATGAGGAACATGTGGAGAAGCGGGTGGCTTTTGAGGTGTCTGTGAGCAAGCTGGAACTGATTGGAACGCTGCCTGGCAGGGAGGACAGTCTGATGCATGAGGATGAGGACTCGCTTATAAGTTGCCAACCGGACAAAACTGTGTTATAATCTACTCCATGCAACGAAAACGAACGGAGTGATCCGGGCGGAGGGATAGGATGGAAAAGGGAAACGTATCTATTTATGCGGGAGAAGGCAGGGGAAAATCACAGGCTGCCATTGGAAGGGCAGTACAGACTGCAGAAGCAGGCGGGAGAGTAGTCCTGATCCAGTTTTTAAAAGGAAAAGGGCTGGAAGGCTCGGATTTCTTGCGCAGGCTGGAGCCGGAGATCAAGCTGTTCCGCTTTGAGAAATCTGACGAGATATACGAGGAACTGACGGAAGAACGGAAGCAGGAAGAGATCAGTAATATCCGAAACGGGATCAATTTTGCAAAGAAGGTATTGAGTACCGGGGAATGTGATCTGCTGATCCTGGACGAAGTACTGGGGCTTGTAGAGAAAGAGATCATATCTGTCGAAGAAATGAAGGAGCTTCTGGAGTGCAGAGGATCCGTGGATGTGATCCTGACAGGAATTTACCTGAGCGATGAGATCTGTGTGATGGCGGATGAGGTTTCCAGGATAGAAACGCTTAAATTTAAGGTATGGGAATAAAATTTGACGATTTTATCCGGTGAATCCACAGTTATGCGTTGACAGCGGATTATGAAAATGATATGATAGGCATGAATTGAATAAGGAAGATAGAGGTCGCGTGTTTCAAGAGTAGGGTTTCGGATGTGGCAGGCACAGAGGAGGAAGCTCAAAAGGGGAATGCGCCGAAAGAGTGGTCTGCTGCGGGATCATTCTTGGGCATACGTTTAAGAAGCGTATGACTGTCATCCGGTATGGATGGTGCGCTATCAGGTAGACAAAAGAGGATATGATCAGCCGGCGCATTTCTATATGTGCCGGTTTTTTAGGTTTAAAAGTTCATTATTAAAAATCAGGAGGAGATATTATGGCAGTCTTTACAGGAGCCGGTGTTGCAATCGTGACACCCATGAAGGCAAACGGAGAAGTAAATTATGAAAAATTCGGAGAGTTGATCGAGTTCCAGATTGAGAACGGAACCGATGCGATCATTGTCTGCGGAACCACCGGTGAGGCGTCCACGCTGAGTCATGAGGAGCATCTGGACGTGATCAAGTATTGTGTTGAGAAGGTAAATAAAAGAATCCCTGTGATTGCCGGCACAGGTTCCAATTGCACGGAAACAGCTATCTATCTCTCTACGGAGGCGGAAAAATACGGCGTTGACGGTGTTTTGCTGGTATCTCCTTATTACAATAAGGCGACTCAGAACGGGTTGTATGCACATTTTAAGGCAACAGCGGAATCCATTAAGGTTCCGGTGATCCTGTACAATGTGCCCAGCCGCACGGGGTGTAACATTTTGCCGGAGACGATCGTGCGTCTCTGCAAGGATGTGGATAATATCATGGGGGTAAAAGAGGCCAGCGGCAATATCAGTCAGATCGCGCATTTGGCTGCAATTTCTCATGGTATGGTAGATATTTATTCCGGAAATGATGATCAGATTGTGCCGATCATGGCTTTGGGCGGATTGGGCGTGATCTCTGTATTGTCCAATGTGGCACCCAGACAGACTCATGAAATCTGTCAGAAGTTTCTGGACGGTGATGTGGAAGGCAGCCGTGAACTGCAGTTGAAAGCGATGGATCTGTGCAATGCGTTGTTCTGTGAGGTGAATCCGATCCCGGTAAAGAAGGCTTTGAATCTGATGGGCATGGAGGCGGGAACGCTTCGTATGCCGCTGACCGATATGGATGAGGCAAATGTGCCCAGACTGGAGAAAGCAATGAAGGAATTCGGCATTCTGTAGGCAGATTCTGCAGGTATTTGTAAGCAAAGAGAGGAAATGGAAATGACAAGAGTGATCATGCATGGCTGTAACGGCAAGATGGGGCAGACTATCAGTGGTCTGATCGCTGCGGACCCGGAGGTCGAGTTGGTAGCGGGCATTGATGCCAGAGATGACGGGCACAATCCTTATCCTGTGTTTACGGAGATTGAGAAATGTGATGTGGAGGCGGACTGTCTGATCGATTTTTCTGCGGCGCCTGCCGTGGATAAAATGTTGGATTATTGTGTGAGCAGGAAGCTGCCCTGTGTATTGTGTACCACGGGACTGAGCGAGGAACAGCTTCAGAAGGTGAAAGCATCCTCCGAACAGGTGGCAATCTTAAAATCGGCAAATATGTCTTTGGGCATCAATCTGTTGCTGAAGATGCTGAAAGAGGCTACAGCTGTACTGGCGGCTGCGGATTTTGATATTGAGATCGTGGAGAAGCACCACAATCTGAAAGTGGATGCGCCCAGCGGTACTGCATTGGCTTTGGCAGATTCCATCAATGAGGAGTTGAATCAGGAGTATGCGTATGTCTATGACAGAAGCACCCGCAGAGAGAAAAGACCCAAGAAGGAGATCGGCATCAGCGCAGTGCGCGGCGGAACCATTGTGGGAGACCACGACGTGATCTTTGCCGGGGCAGATGAAGTGATCACATTTTCCCACAGAGCATATTCGAAAGCGGTATTTGGGAAAGGGGCAGTGCAGGCGGCAAAGTTTCTGGCAGGAAAGCCTGCTGGTATGTATGATATGGCAGATGTGATCGGATAGCATTGAGGCATGGTAGAGTGCAACAATAAAAGGGATTATCGTCCAGAATGAATATCTGAAGCGATAGTCCCTTTTTTGAGATAATGTTATTGCTGCGATACTATCGCTGCGATATTATCGCATGGTGTCTGTGCCGGAAATACCTGTCTCACGGGTGCCGTCGACAATGTCTTCCGCAGCATCGGTTACACCTCTGGCCGCGTCTCTTACGGCACCGCCTACCACTTCATCGGTGTCGTCCATGATGACGCCGTTGTTACTTCCATTGAGATTATCGGCTTCGGTGACCGTCTGGTCGGTGTTATATTTGGTGGTGTTGATCCGGTTGGTATCTGTAGTCGTGGTGTCATAGTTGGTATTGGTCATGGAACCATTGATGCCATTGGGGTCATCGGTAGCAATGGTACCGTTGGTGCCGTTGGCGTTCAGGGTGTCTGTTTCCTGCTGTGCATTGTTTCCCGCCATGGTGCCTGTGTTTGCACCATCGTTTCTGGCAGTGGTGCAGGCTGCTGTCATACTGAGGATCGCGGCTGCGAGGCTCAGAGCAAAAATTCTTTTCTTCATAATATCCTCCATTCTGCCAATAACTAATTTATCGGCTATGCTTAGTATGGGTAAAATCTTGAAGAATATACGTCGGTTTTACAAAAGTATTATACAGAAAAATAAAACGGAAATAATCGAGGATAAATGTTATTCGCTAATATAGAGGTGCATTGTCCGGAAAAGAGGAAAAATATGGAATTTCGACCTTGTATTGATATTCATAACGGAAAAGTAAAGCAGATTGTGGGCGGAAGTCTGAAAGATGAGGGAGATCTTGCCAGGGAGAACTTTGTAGCCGAGCAGGATGCGGCTTTTTTTGCGGATTTTTATCGAAAAAGCGGGTTGCAGGGCGGACATATTATTTTGCTCAATGGAGTGGACAGCCCGTATTATAAAGCCACTAGGCAGCAGGCGCTTTCTGCGTTGCGGGAATATCCGCAAGGGTTGCAGGTGGGCGGCGGGATCACGCCGGATAATGCGGCGGAGTATATTGAGGCCGGAGCGAGTCATGTGATCGTCACATCTTATGTTTTTCAGGAAGGAACGATCCGGTATGATCGGCTGGATGAGATGCTGAGAGCAGTGGGGAGAGAGCATCTGGTGCTGGATCTGAGCTGCAGGAAAACAGCGGAGGGATATCTGGTGGTGACGGACAGATGGCAGAAGCTGACACAGGAGAAAGTATCACACGAGCTGATGGACAGGCTTGCGTCCTATTGCGATGAATTTCTGGTCCATGCAGTGGATGTGGAGGGCAAGAGTCGTGGAATCGAACAGGAGCTGGCGGCGCTTTTGGGGGATTGGTGTCTGGAACGCGAAAAACAGGGATTGCCTGCAGTGCCGGTAACTTATGCCGGTGGTGTACACAATATGGAGGATCTGACAGCCCTGAAGCGGTTGGGACATAATCTGTTAAATGTGACTATTGGCAGTGCGTTGGAGCTGTTCGGGGGAGATATGAAATGGGAGGAAGTATTAAATATTTGCAGAGATGACTCGGGAAGTCAATAAAAATTCTGTTGCTTTTCTGACCGGGGCATGTTAATGTAATTGACAACAAAATGTAAGTGACAACAAGAGGAAGCAGAAAAGAGGAGTGAGTATTATGAAAGAAAAATGGAAAAAATGGCTGCATGAGATATTTATTGACGGCCTGAGCGGCATGGCGTTAGGTTTGTTTTCCACGCTGATCATCGGTACGATCATTGCACAGATTGGCAGTCTGATCGGTGGAACAGTGGGAGCGTATCTGATCGCCATCAGCAATGTGGCAAAGACTTTGACCGGCGCCGGAATCGGTGTTGGTGTGGCCTGTAAGTTTAAAGAGGGGCCTTTGGTGACGGTATCGGCTGCGGTAGTCGGCATGATCGGTGCATTCCCGGGGGTGACTGCGATGGAAAGCTTCGCGCTGGGGAAGCCCGGTGAGCCGCTGGGGGCGTTTATCGCGGCAATCGTGGCAATTAAACTGGGACATTTGGTTGCCGGCAAGACAAAGGTAGATATTTTGGTGACGCCGCTTTTGGCAATTCTCAGCGGTGCCTTGGCCGGTTTCGTGGCGGGGCCGCCGATTTCTGCATTTATGGGGTGGTTGGGTGCCTTGGTCAATGTGAATGTGGAACAGCATCCTGTTGTGGGCGGTATCATTGTGTCTGTGTTGATGGGCATGATCCTTACGCTACCGATCAGTTCTGCGGCAATCGGTATTTCCATGAGCCTGAGCGGACTGGCCGCAGGTGCGGCAACAATTGGCTGCTGCTGTAATATGGTGGGCTTTGCTGTGGCAAGTTACAGAGAGAACAAAATGGGAGGACTGATCGCTCAGGGTGTGGGGACTTCTATGTTGCAGGTGCCCAACATTGTCAGAAAGCCGATCATCTGGCTGCCGGCGATCCTATCCAGTGCTATTTTAGGACCGATTGCCTCCGCGGTGTTGCAGATGACCAGCACCCCTGTGGGATCCGGGATGGGATCGGCAGGTTTTGTGGGACAGATTGCAGCATATGGTTCCATGGTGGAAGGCGGTATGAGCGCCGGTGCTGCACTGGGACTGATCCTGCTGATGCACTTTATCCTTCCCGCAGCGTTGAGTTTTGCAATCTCGGAGTTTATGCGTAAGAAGAAGCTGATCCTGGACGGAGATATGGCTTTGGATGTATAATAAAAATGCACAAAAAAATGCTCCAAAACAGCACTTTTTTGATACAAAAAACAGAGAATTATTGGGAAAATGTTACAAAATCGTTGAGATAACATTGCTGATAAAAGTCACCTGTGGTACAATGAAAGCGTTTACCGGAGGTGACTTTTTATGTTGCGAGACAAACATAAACGTAAGACAAGCCATGTTGTTCTGGTTACATCGGATGCCGTGGATTCCGGTGTCAAGCAATTTCGGATCAGTTCACGGTTGCTGTGGATATTGATCTGTGTGCTTTGCATATTGATCGGAATATTGATCGGTTACATTGCGTACGAAGAGAGAATCTGGTCTGCCATGGATCGGAGAAGTGATATACAGGAACAACAGATCAGTACTCTGCAGGAAGCAAATGAAAAGCTGAGAGCGGAAAAACTGAATCTGGAGTCGGAGATGGCTGATCAGGAGAAAACGATACAGATCCTGAGTGAGACCATCAATCAGCATACCAAAACAATACAGGAGCTACAGGGGATCCTTGATAAACAGAGTACACCGACAGAATTCCCATTAAGCGGTTCGGCAGCAATGGAAACCGTTGATGAAGGCGATGAAAAAATCTGCATTTTTACTGCTGCGGTTGGGAAAACGGTGACAGCGACTGCTGCGGGAACTGTAGTTGAGGCGGAAGAGGATGAGGAATACGGCTATCGGATTGTTGTAGATCATGGGAACGGATATATGACAATCTATCGGAACGGAAGCGGTCCGTTGGTCAGATTGGGTGACTCTGTCTATGTGGGAACCGCATTGTATGAGATCAAGAAAAAACATGAGAAGCTGGGATATCAGATTATGAAGGACGGTGTGTACATCAATCCTGAAGAAATGTTATCAATCAGTGGTTAAGGAGGGTTATCATGTTTGGAAAAAAAGAAGAGGAGATCAAACTTACTACATTGATCGGAGAAGGGGCTGAAGTGGAGGGAAATTTCTCGGCACTGGGTTCAGCCAGGATCGACGGTCATATCGGGGGAAACGTTTCTGTGGAGGGTACGCTGATCGTAGGCGTGTCGGGACGGATCAGCGGCGATGTAAATGCGGATGCTGTGATCGTCGGAGGCGAAGTTGCGGGGAATATCATTGCGCCTAAGAAAGCGGAACTGACCAATACGGCAAAAGTACTGGGAGACATCCAGACTGCGGTCATCGTGATCGATGAGCATGCTGTTTTTCAGGGAAAATGCAGTATGGATCCGGCAGAGCCGGACAAAAAAGCAGCGGCTTTGGCGGAAAAAGCGGCAAATGCCAGTAAGAATTCCGCAAAGGCAGCAATGGATGAAGTGTTAAAGGATGCGGCACCGATGTCAAAAGTGGAGAACAGCTTGCAGGATGCACCTGTACCGGCGGAAACGGATGTGCCACGGGAGGAAGCGGCGCAGGAAGCACCGGCACAGGAAGTATTGACTCAGGAATCAACAACACAGGGAGCAACGACGTAAGAGGTACATAAGAAACAATGACATAAAAAGGATAGAGAGGAGAACCAAAATGCATTTGAAAAAGAAACCCCAAAGTATGATCCGGCGCGCAGGGGCACAGTTTATGGCGGGTATGCTTGCCTTCAGCATGGTATGCGGAGGCACTACAGCCGGATTGTTTGCAGCACCTGCGACAACCGTTTTTGCGGATGAGGAGAAAACAGTCATTGAGTTTAATGCCAGCACGCTTCCGGAAGGCGAGATCAAGATGGAAACCATTTTCGGCGATTTTACACTGATCGCATCTTCCAGCCGTAGTTATACAGTGGACGCAAACAATAAGAAATCAGCGGATGGAACATTGAATTTTACCCGTAGACTGAAGTCCGGCGGCGCAACGGAAGATAATAACAGAACCATTAATTTTTTTGCGCCGGGCCCCGGTACAGTGCAGGTTTACATGTTGAGTGCAAACAGCAGCGAAGCAAACCGTAAGCTGGGATTATATGATGACGGGCGGGTACTTGTGGATGGACAGGAGTATGCGGCTCCCACTTCCGCTGGGGAAGATGGGGTACTGGAACCGTTTGAATATAAGGTGACGACATCCGGTATGTATCAGTTCCGTTGTGATAACGGTATCAATGTATATTATGTAAAGGGTGAATTCACCGGTCATGCCGAGGCACCTCAGAAGAGACCTGCATGGGACAGTGTAGCATCGCCTAAGATCACCAGTGTGGAACTGAATGAAGAGGGAACACTGGATGTGGATGTAGATGCGGTTGTAGGCGTGGAAGGCGCTGATATGGTCAGAGTCTTTGTCCTGCAGGACGGTTTTGAAGTGACCAGCGCTCCCTATGAAGGAGAGAAAGTTACGTTGGCGCCGAATGTAGAGGGAGATCTTCAGCTGAAGGTGGTGTCCTCCAGAACCGGTTGTGCGGATAAGTCCAGCCCGACTCAGAAATATCAAGGTTACCGGATTCCCCTTTCTGCTCCGGAGATCAAGTGGATCGATAATCGTGGCAGCGGAGAGGTGTATGTAGACTGGCTCAATATTGACGTAGATAAGTTTGAACTTTCTTACGGACCGCAGGGCGGGGAGCTGCAGGCGGCTTCGGATATGGATGCCAAAGCCGGCAGTTATACATTAAAAGGACTGGAAGACGGTAAAACATATACCGTTCAGGTCAAAGCCTATAAAGATGACCAGGTTTCCCAGGACAGCAAAGATTTTGTTGTGGGAGCGCCTGAACAGCAGTGGTATGTGGCTTGTTTCGGTTCTGCGACCAGCGGTGTGGCGACCGTAAACGGAAAAGAGATTGAGATCAAGAGTGCCAAGGAGGCTACTTTAACGGAGAATGTGAGCAACGGCGGCGGTACGGTGGCGTTTGCGTCTGCAACAAATGGAAAAGTGGCGGATTCCGAGGACGGTATTTTCTACTACTACACAAAAATTGATCCGAATACGGAAAACTTTAAATTGACAGCTACCTTTACCGTAACGGATATTAAGGACGGTCCGGATAACCAGACCGGGTACGGCATCTACGCAACGGATATGGAGGGATTGGGCTCCAAGGATACCAAATATTTTAACTCTGTTGCAGTCGGACAGTACAAGATGAAAGGCGGCGGCTATCATTCTCATGGGGCGAGACTGGTAACCGGCTATACCACCGCTGATACCACCAATGTGGCAGGAGATGAGAGAAATCTCAGAAGCACGGATCGCTTTTCTGTCTCAAATAAGGATGACAGTGTAGCGGTGGGAG
The DNA here is from genome assembly GCA_002368865.1 of Lachnospiraceae bacterium UBA3821. Lineage (GTDB taxonomy): Bacteria > Bacillota > Clostridia > Lachnospirales > Lachnospiraceae > Acetatifactor. The sequence goes on from DFDT01000186.1 coordinate 12,392, forward strand.
ATACTTTCACTTATTCGCTGGAAAAGACGAATACCCAGTATGTAGCCAGCATGAAAGGGGCAGGTGAAACCATTACGTTTGACGGTACGGACTCCCTGATGAAAATGGACGACGGATCCGTATGTGTGGGTGTAATGTCCGCACGTAAGGTCGGTGTGGAGGTTTCCGATATCCAGTTTGAAAAGAGCGCCGGAAAGGTGGAGGGTGAGTCGGTTGTATTGACTTATCCGGAGATGAGATTCTTTAACAGCGAAACCGCAGGTACTGCGAATATCGAGTTGATCGCAGCGGCAAATGTTCCGGGTGAGCTTTCTGTGAAGACAGCAGCCGGTCAGAGCGTGGGAGATGAAAAGATCAAGCTTCAGGGCGGCAAGTATGTGAAACTTCCCGTGACACTAGAGGACGGCAAGAACAGCTATAGCTATAGTTTCAAACCGGATGCGGGTACGGAAAACCTTGCGAGCACCGAAGAAATGACGGGAAATGTTGAGATCACACTTCACCAGATTGGAAAGGAAGGAGAAACTATGTATGTTTCCCCGGACGGAAAAGCAACCGGGGTGGGCACGAA
>DFDT01000186.1:13082-23193 GCA_002368865.1 Lachnospiraceae bacterium UBA3821
ATCATGATGGACGGAACCTATGCTCCGGACAGAGATTATGTGATCGGCAGAAATGTAAACGGCAGAGAAGATGCCATGATCACACTGATGGCAGAAAATACAGGAAAGGCTGTGATCTCCGGCAGTAACAATGCAAGTTCTTCCTCTCTGCTCTCTATCGTGGGCAGCTACTGGCATGTATTTGGTCTTGAAGTAACGGATGGCATTGCAAAAGGAATCAGCGTATGCGGCAACAATAATATTGTTGAAATGTGCGTGATCCATAATGTGGGCAATTCCGGTCTGCAGATCAGCCGTAATGGCGGAGAATACAATGATGCTAAGATGTGGCCCAGCAATAACCTGATCAAGAACTGTGATGCGTATGATTGCTGTGACACGGCAAGGAATGATGCAGATGGATTTGCGGCAAAGCTGACCTGCGGAGAAGGAAATTCTTTCTACGGTTGTATTTCCCATAACAATATCGACGACGGTTGGGATCTGTATGCAAAGTCGACCACCGGTCCGATCGGTGCGGTTACCATTGAAAACTGCGTGGCTTACAGCAACGGTTTCCTGACAACGGATGATCCGACAGATCCAAGTGTAGAGTTTGGAGAGGGTAACGGCTTCAAACTCGGCGGCGAGAACATGTATGGCGGACATAAGCTGATCAACAGCGTATCCTTCAACAATTATGCAAAGGGTATTACCAGTAACTCCTGCCCGGATTGTGAAGTGACCAGATGTACGGCCTATAATAACTCTCTGAACGGAAAAGCATATAATCTGAGCCTTTATACCAGAACTTCCAATAAAAAGGCATGGGTGGTTTCCGGTATGCTGTCCATCGCAGATAACGGTAGCACGATCGGAGAACTGGGCGCAAGCAATGGCGTGTTGTATTCCCTTAAGAGTGCCGATAATTATCTTTTTGACGGCGCAGCTTCTTACAATAACAAGGGAGTGAAGGCATCTTCCGCATGGTTTGTCAGCACGGATGTATCTGTAGGCCCTACCAGAAATGCAGACGGTACGATCGATATGCATGATCTGTTGGTCATCTCCGCAGATGCTCCTGCGAATGCCGGTGCAACGATTATCACCAAGGGCAAGGCTATTTCCGAACAGCCTGTAGCAACGACGGTTGTAAATGCAAAGCCTATGCCGGTAGAGCAGATAGAAGGCTCTGCCGGAGGTGGCGATGCTGACAATGGCGGATCTTCGACAGGCATGGTAGTTGGCGGTGTGGTTGCTGTGGCAGCGCTTGCTGTGATCTGTGTTCTGGCTGGGAAAAAGAAGAAAGAACAGAACGAAGACGAAAAGCAATAAGAAATGAGAATGAGAAAGAAAACTCCGTTGCAACGATTAGTCGGCAACGGAGTTTTTTAATTTGAATTTTTTTAATTCGGAGTATCTTTTTTCATTCTTTGGAATACCAGCTCATATCCGTCGTTTCCGTAATTCAGAGAACGGTTTACCCGAGAGATGGTTGCTGTGGAGGCTCCTGTCTTCTCTGCAATCTCGAGGTATGTTTTATGATCACGGAGCATTGCCGCAACCTCAAAGCGCTGGGAGAGGGAGAGCAATTCGTTCACAGTACACAGATCCTCAAAAAAAGCATAGCATTCTTCCCTGTTTTCCAAACTTAAAATTGCTTCAAACATAAAATCGACAGCTTCGGTCTTGATTTTTTTATTCATAGACGGTTACCTCATCTGTTTTCTTGTCGAAACTAAGCATCGCTTAAAAGTCAGACTCGAAAAACACTTCGTGTTTTCCTCGTTGAAATGAAGCTTCGCTTCATTTTATTTTATCACATTAAAACTTTAAAGTAAAGAGACAAGCTATATGAAAAAAATACATAAAAATACAAAAAATAGTTGATATGTAGTTTTAAATACTATATACTGTAATATAAGGTGCGATTGCATAATGCAATATACGGAACCTGCAGAGCGGGTTCAAGGAGGGGAAAATTGGCTGAAAATACGGAAGAACTTTTAAATAAAATACTGGGCACTTTGGATAGCTTGGGATATATTAAGGCTGCGGACATTCCCAATATTGATCTCTATATGGATCAGGTGACAACTTTTATGGATAACAGACTGCGCGGCGGTCTGAGGAATCCCGGGGAAGACAAGATCCTGACCAAGACGATGATCAATAATTATGCAAAGAATGATCTGCTTCCGCCGCCTGTAAAGAAGAAGTACTCCAAGGAGCATGTACTGCTGCTGATCTTTATCTATTACTATAAGGGGATCATGTCCATCAGCGATATACAGACATTGCTGCAGCCGATCACGGAGAAGTATTTTGGCAATGAAGCGGATTTTGGCTTGGAACAGCTCTATGAAGAAATCTTCGGTATGGAGGATGAGCAGATCGAGCTGTTAAAGAAGGATGTGACCGCAAAATATAAACAGTCCTTAAAGACCTTTGGAGAGATCCCCGAGGAGGACAGAGAGTTTTTGCAGAAGTTTGCGTTCATCTGCCTACTCAGTTTTGATGTGTATGAGAAGAAGCTGATGATCGAGCGGATGATCGATGAATTGCGGAATGAAAACCCCCGGAAGGATAAATGATACCGCTTGCCAAATTGGCAAAAAGGGCATACAATGGTATCAGTGTAAATAAGAACGGGTCCGTTGTCGAGCGGACGGATAGGAGTATAAGATGAAAGATGCAAATTGCGGTTACTGTATGAGAGGAGAACTTTTGGACAAGTTCGGTATTTATATCTGTGATCTGGAGGTTTCTACCTTGATCCTGTTCAAGGAGCAGACGCACCCCGGCAGATGTATCGTGGCTTACAAAGATCATGTCAGCGAGATCGTAGATATCAGTGAGGAAGAGAGAAATAAATTCTTTGCAGATGTGAACCGTGCGGCAAAGGCTATTCACGCGGCGTTCCATCCGGATAAACTCAATTACGGCGCATATGGAGATACAGGCTGTCATCTTCACATGCATCTCTGTCCCAAGTATAAGGATCAGGCAGAGTGGGGCGGGGTATTTGAGATGAATCCCGGCAAAACGTTCCTGACGGATGCGGAATATGCAGAGATGATCGAGAAGATCAAAGCGAATCTGTAAGTAAAGTGTAAAAGGTGTCTGCTGATGCAGGCACCTTTTTTGTGCTGCCACATACCATAAATTCATAAGCAGTAAAAATCGGAGGCTGATTTTATTATGAAAATATGGAAAAAAGTGATGGCACTCAGTTTGAGTGCAGCGCTGATCGCCCTGTCCTTTGCGGGATGCGGGAAACCGGCAAAGGATGGAGGAAAAGCCCAGACAAAAGTGGTTTTGAATGAAGTGGCACATTCAATCTTTTATGCGCCGATGTATGTGGCAATCGAGGAAGGCTATTTTGCGGAGAACGGCATTGACCTGGAACTGGTGACCGGATTTGGCGCGGATAAGACGATGACCGCCGTGCTGACCGGAGAGGCCGATATCGGTTTCATGGGCTGCGAGAGCAGTATTTATACCTATGCGGGCGGTACGACGGACTATGTTGTAAACTTTGCCCAGTTGACCCAGCGGGCGGGAAATTTTCTGGTTGCAAGGGAGCCCATCGAAAATTTCGACTGGAGTATGTTGAAGGGGAAGAACGTGCTGGGCGGCAGAGCAGGCGGCATGCCGGAGATGGTGTTTGAGTTCATTCTGGAGAAGAACAATATTGATCCCAAAACCGATCTGACCATTGACCAGAGTATTGATTTCGGTTCTACGGCGGCTGCTTTTTCCGGCGGTAACGCGGATTTTACAGTGGAATTTGAGCCCCATGCAACATTGTTGGAAGCAAAAGGTGACGGCTATGTAGTGGCGTCTCTGGGGGAGGACTCAGGTTATGTGCCCTATACGTCATTTTCTGCCAAAAAGAGCTATCTGGAAGCGCATCCGGATGTCATTCAGGCATTCACAAATGCACTGCAGAAGGGCATGGATTATGTGAACACGCATACCTCCGCGGAAATTGCCGAAGTGATCGCACCGCAGTTTGCCGAGACAGAAAAAGACACTCTGACCAAAATCGTGGACCGGTATCATGCCCAGGACACCTGGAAGCAGGACCTGATCTTTGCAGAGGAGAGTTTTGAACTGTTGGAAAATATCCTGCTGGATGCAAAGGTGCTGGAGCAAAAAGTGCCTTATGCCGATCTGGTAAACACCGATTTTGCAAGGAAAGCGGCAGCAAAATAGCGATCGCCAATATTTTTTTAAAAACAGTTGAGAGAATTGCAGAAATTTGATAAAATGAAATGGAATAGTGTTCTACCAAAATATTTTAACGGAGGATATGCGAAATGGGATTGCTTAAAGCGGTAAAAGATGCTGCGGGCGGCATACTGGCTGACCAGTGGCGAGAGTATTTCTACTGTGATTCTCTCTCTGATGATGTATTGATGGTGAAAGGGCAGAAGCGCACCAACGGGAATAATAAGGGTCTCGACAACATTATTTCCAACGGGTCCATCATTGCTGTCAATGAAGGACAATGTATGATCATTGTAGATCAGGGCGGTATCGTGGAACTCTGTGCAGATCCCGGCGAATTTGTGTTTAATTCATCTACAGAGCCCAGTATCTTTACGGGAAAGCTGGGTGAGAATGTAAAGAATACTTTCAAACTCTTCGGAAGACGTATCAGTGGTGCCGGTGATACTATGAAGGATCAGAGAGTTTATTTCTTCAACATCAAGGAGATCAAGAGCAATTTTTACGGTACTCCTACGCCGGTTACCTTCCGTATTGTGGATAATAATATCGGTCTGGATATGGATACCCTGTTGAAGTGTAACGGTGAATATTCTTTTCAGATTGTGGATCCTATCATATTCTACAAGAATGTGTCCGGCAATAAGTCCGATGAATTTAAGCGCTCCGAGCTTACCGGCATGATGAAAGCAGAGCTGGTTCAGGCATTGCAGCCTGCACTGAGCAAGATTGGTGAGCAGGGCGTGCGCCCCAGCCAGATTCCAGGTCATGTGGGTGAGTTGGCGGATCTGTTGAACGAAGAATTGTCGGAGAAATGGACCAACCTGCGCGGTATCAAAGTGGTCAGCATGACCATGTCACCGCCTTCTATTCCTGAGGAGGACAGAAAGAGACTCAATGAGCTGCAGCAGCAGGCAGTCTTAAAGAACCCCGGCATGGCTGCCGCTCATTTGACAGCTGCACAGGCAGAGGCAATGAAGGCTGCCGCCTCCAATACCTCAACCGGTCCCATGATGGCGTTTGCCGGTATGAATATGGCGAGCATGGCAGGCGGTATGAATGCAAATACACTGTATCAGATGGATGCACAGAATCAGATGAACGCGCAGCAGATGAATATGCAGGGAGGGTTTGTCGGTCAGGCAGGCGGCAATCCTCAGATGCAGGCACCTTCCCAGGCGCCGGTTCTCGGTTGGACCTGTGCATGCGGCAAGGCGGATAACCGCGGCAAATTCTGTGAAGAGTGCGGTCAGCCCAAACCCGCTGATGCAGGCTGGACCTGCAGCTGCGGTACGGTAAATCAAGGCAAGTTCTGTACCGAGTGCGGTGCAAAGAAGCCGGAAGGCGCACCTTTGTACAAGTGCGATAAGTGTGGATGGGAGCCTGAGGATCCTGCACATCCGCCCAAATTCTGCCCTGAGTGCGGAGACGTGTTTGACGAGAATGACAGAGTATAAATGACGGATATGGATCAGAATTGATGCAGAAAAAGCATTGGCGATTTGGCAGGCAATTTTTTGCCTGCCAGATTGTTGTTTAGGAGAGGAAGATCATGGGCGCAAAGATGATTGGAATGATCGTAATATTGGTTCTCATTCTTGCAATAGTGCTGACTATTATAGTCAGCGTATACAGAGCGTATCAAAAAGTGCACAGCACGGTGACCAGTTATTCCCGGGCATTGTTTGGCACGGATAATCCCATCGAGGGGATGAAGAAGGCGGAGCTGGAGAGCGCCAGCACACCTAAATCGGTGGCGTCTGCTACCAATCTCTATCTGCCGCAGATCATGAAGGATTTTCCCGAGTTTCACTATGATGAGATGAGGACGCGGGCGGAAAATGTGTTGACATCTTATCTGCAGAGCATTGAAAACAGCAACGCTTCCCTGCTGACGGAGGGACTCCCGGAGTTGAAAGAGAATCTGGAAATGCGGATCCAGATGCTTCGGGACCAGAATCAAAGAGAGCATTTTGAGCGAATTCATGTACATAGAACAGAGATCAATCAATATCGGAAAATAAAAGGAAGATGCAGTGTGATTCTACAGTCTTCCGTGGAATATATTCACTATGTAGAAAAGGACGGGCAGGTTACAAGCGGGTACACGGATAGGAAGGAACAGGCCAGGTACAATGTGGAGCTTGTCTATATTCAGGACAGAGATTTTGTGGAAAATACGCTGGACACCGGATTGGCATTGAACTGTCCTAACTGTGGCGCGCCTCTGCCGGGGCTGGGGGCAAAGAAATGTATTTACTGTGACACGCCGATCATAGAGTTTAATCTGCGCGTGTGGAATTTCAGCTCTGTGAAAGAGTCTTAGAAAGGAATCTTATTTATGAGCGTTTATGACACTTTGAATAAAGAGCAGAAAGAGGCAGTCTGTCAGACAGAAGGACCGGTATTGCTGTTAGCGGGGGCCGGTTCCGGCAAGACGCGGACACTGACCCACCGAATCGCCTACCTGATCGATGAGATGGGCGTCAACCCCTGGAATATTCTGGCCATCACCTTTACCAACAAGGCGGCTGAGGAGATGCGGGAGCGGGTGGATCGGATCGTGGGGTTTGGCGCGGATCAGATCTGGGTCAGTACCTTCCATTCCGCTTGCGTGCGCATCCTGCGCAGACATATTGACAATCTGGGCTATGACAACAGTTTTACTATCTATGACACGGATGATCAGAAGACGGTGATGAAGGGCGTCTGCAAGCGCCTGAACATTGATACCAAGACCTATAAGGAGCGGAGCCTGTTAGCTTCCATCTCCTCGGCAAAAGACGACCTGATCGATGTGCGGGAGTATGAGGTCAAGGCTGTGGGCGATTTTCATAAGCAGATTGTGGCGAAGGCCTACAGAGAATATCAGGAAACTTTAAAAAAGAGCAACGCACTGGATTTCGACGATATTATCGTGAAGACGGTGGAACTTTTCAAAAATTGTCCGGATGTGCTGAACGCTTATCAGGATCGTTTTAAATACATAATGGTGGACGAGTACCAGGACACCAACATGGCGCAGTTTGAGTTGATCCGGCTGCTGGCGGACAAGTATCGGAATCTCTGCGTGGTGGGAGATGACGACCAATCCATTTATAAATTTCGCGGTGCAAATATCCGCAATATTCTGGATTTTGAACTGCATTATCCGGAGGCCACAGTCATCAAGCTGGAGCAAAATTACCGGTCTACCCAAAATATTCTGGATGCTGCCAATGCGGTGATCCGCAACAATGTGGGCCGGAAGGATAAGGCCCTGTGGACGGATCACGGAGCGGGAAACCGACTGCATCTGCGCCAGTTCGACAATGCCTATGAGGAGGCAGAGTATGTAGCGGATGACATCCGGAAAAAGGTGCGGGAGGGCGAACAGGACTATCGCGATTGTGCGGTGCTGTTTCGGACCAATGCCCAGGCGAGACTGCTGGAAGAACGCATGGTGGTGGAGGGAATTCCGTACAGTGTAGTGGGCGGTGTGAATTTCTATGCCAGAGCGGAGATCAAGGATATACTGGCCTACCTGAAAACCATAGACAATGCCCGGGATGAGGTGGCGCTCAGGCGGATCATCAATGTGCCGAAGCGCAGTATCGGTGCCGCATCCGTGGAGAAGCTTGCCGATTATGCGCAGGTGCGGGATCTCGGCCTGTATGACGCCATGTGTATGGCGGACGATGTGCCGGGATTGGGCAAAGCAGCCACCAAGATCAAAGGGTTTGTCAATATGATCCAGGTGTTTCGAAGCGGGAGAGAATCCTATGGTATTGCGGGGATGATCCAGGCCGTGATGGAACATATCGGTTATGAGGATTATCTGCGGGATCAGGATGACGAATCGGCGGAGGACAGGCTGGCTAACCTGGATGAATTGATCACTAAGGCGGTAGCTTATGAGGAAACCCATGATGAAATCAGTCTTTCTGAGTTTCTGGAGGAGATCGCACTGGTGGCGGATATCGACAATGTGGAAGAAGGGGACAACAAGGTCCTGCTGATGACGCTGCACTCTGCCAAGGGATTGGAGTTTTCCTCCGTGTATCTGACCGGCATGGAGGATGGGTTGTTTCCCAGCTATATGACGATCAAGACAGATGCGCCGGAGGACATGGAGGAAGAGCGCAGGCTGGCTTATGTGGGCATTACGAGAGCCAAGGAGGACTTGACACTCACCTGTGCCCGGATGCGCATGATCCGCGGGGAGACCCAATACAACGCCATCAGCCGTTTCGTGCGGGAAATCCCTTCGGAGCTGATGGACAATACCATACCGGGGACGAAGCGGGCTTCGGAAGTCTATCAGAAAGTCATGCCGAAAGCGCTTCCCAGAGCGGAAAAATCCTATCAGTCAGCAAAGCCCTTTATCGCAAAAGGAATCGGGGATCTGAACCAGCTGGCGGGAATCCAGAAAGGGATTCAGACAGCTGCTCCGGGGGTCTTGGAATATACTGTCGGTGATCGGGTGAAGCATGTAAAGTACGGTGCAGGAACCGTGAAAGATATTTTGGAGGAACCGAGAGATTACAAGGTGACGGTGGAGTTTGATCAGGCAGGGCAGAAGATCATGTATGCTTCGTTTGCAAAGTTAAAAAAATTATAAGAGAAATGATAGTATTTTTCTGCAAAATGTGGTATGCTATTTAAGACCACCTACAAAGAAAGGAAGGTATTACTATGGATAAGTTTGAAAAGGCATTGGAATTGGCAAATGAACTGAAATTGAGTGAGATTCTCGGCAAGAAAAAAGAGGAAGAGCAGGCGGAGAAGAAGTTCAATACAGTTCTTATGATCCTGGCTATCGTCGGAGCAGTTGCTGCGGCAGCAGGTATCGTATATGCAGTATATCGTTATTTCCATCCCGACTATCTGTCTGATTTCGATGATGATATGTTTGATGATTTTGAGGATGACGACGAAGATTTCTTTGAGGATGAGGGAGAGAACTAAAATATGAAAAAAGGACAGGTATATGAGGGCATCGTGGAGCGTGTCGATTTTCCCGGGAAGGGCATTGTCCGGGTGGGAGAGGAGACCGCGGTGGTAAAGATGTGCCTGCCCGGTCAGAAAGTTCGATTCTCTGTCAATAAAGTGCGCAAAGGGAAGGCGGAAGGAAGGCTTTTAGAGGTGTTGGAACATTCACCTTTGGAAACCGGAAGTCCGTGTTCCCATTTTGGCTTATGTGGCGGGTGCACTTATCTTTCTTTTCCCTATGAAGAACAATTGAAGATCAAATCTGCACAGGTAAAACGTCTGCTGGACGGCGTCCTGGAAGGCAGACAGGGCGAATGGAGTTATGAAGGCATTAAGGGAAGCCCTGTGGCTTACGAATACCGCAACAAGATGGAATTTTCTTTTGGCGATGAATACAAGGATGGTCCTCTTGCCCTTGGCATGCACAAAAGAGGCAGTTTTTATGACCTGGTGACGGTAGACGACTGCAGGATTGTGGATGCAGATTACCGACTGATCCTGAAGGTGACCAGAGAGTATTTCGCTGATCGGGGCATTTCTTTTTTTCATCGATTGACACATCTGGGCTACCTGCGGCATTTGCTGGTAAGAAAGGCATCCAAGACCGGTGAGATTCTGGTGGCGTTAGTGACAAGCTCACAGTATGGGCAGAGCGGCGGGCAGAACGACGGGCAGCGTGTCTATGAGGATGAGGGAACATTGCTACAGGGCTTTTTGGAACAACTGTTGGCGCTGCAGGAGACGGATGAGCAGGCCGGGCGCCTGCAGGGCAGATTTGCCGGCATTTTACATATTGTGAATGATTCGGTGGCCGATGTGGTGCAGAGTGACCGCACGGACATCCTGTATGGCAAAGATTATTTCTATGAGGAGCTCTTAGGGCTGCGGTTTAAGATATCCACCTTTTCCTTTTTCCAGACCAATTCCC
>DFDT01000145.1:0-5671 GCA_002368865.1 Lachnospiraceae bacterium UBA3821
GGTGTGCAGCGGGATGCTCTTGGGGTCAGTTTCGGCAGGCTTTCCAAAGACTGTCAGGCATATCTTGCGAAGGCAGGAATCGGGAAAAAGAGCAGGGAGGTGGGTGAAGACCGTTTCGCCGGCGCCCTTGGGATCTTAAATCTGGTGGATAAGGAGAGCGCGGAGAGAGTGCGCGCGGAGGCGCAGGCACAGAGAAAGACGGAAGTGACCTTCGACGGGTTGCAGCAAAGGGCACAGCAGAAAGCGACCCAGAGAGAGCCGGAGGCCGATAAGATCCAGATAAATACCGCTCCCGTAAATAACGGAGGTATGCTCCCGAAAAAAAATGCGGAAGGAAAAACCTATCCATGGGCGGTAGAGGGAAAGGATTTCAACACACCGGAATGTGTAACCCAACTTGCCTATGCGGTGCTTTCCTTTGCAATGATGATGGATTGGGATGAGGCAAAGGCTAAAGGTTTAGAAAAGAAATCTCGTGTAAAAGAAACGGAAGTTAATGACTATGGGATTGATGTAAATGACCCAAACGAAGTCAAGCTTCTGGGAAGTAAAGATAATGACATGGCAAAACAGGTCGCGGGAGCTGTATATATTGCGGCGGGAGATAGGTACAAGATCAATATAGGTAAGTCCCTTGAGAATTATTGTACGCCTGAGCAGGTGAACCCCCTGATGGAAAAATTTGATGGGTTGGCCAAGTTTACGAGGGAAGTCAGCACGCACCTGAGAAACAAATATGCGGATAAAAAGGATGAAAGATCCAGACATTTGCAGGAAAGGGCGAATCGGTTCGCTGATTATGCAGAACTGAAGAAGGAGGCTTATGATCCCAGAGCGGGAAATATGATGGAGGCCATGGTTCAGGCACCCTATATCGTGAAACTTAACACCATTGAAGGTGGAATGCCGTCGATCCAGGCGAAAGGGGGGATCGAGGAATGCATCCGCGTGATGGATCAGAGCGATGTCCCGGGCGGTCAGTCTATCTTTGATGATTATATGACAGTGATGGAAGCAGCCTCCAAAGAGACGAAGATACAGTACCTTCGACAGAAGATGGAGGCGGACGGTTGGAATAGCGTGAAGGAGCAAGCCTATCTGCGGGAGCTTCGGACTGCCCATCAGGCGACGGTGGAAGCCTTCGACAGACTGTGGCAGATAGACGATAAGGGACAATACGACTCTGTGCTGGATAATGGACTGGATCACATGGTCGGAAAGGATGCGAGCAATGTACGAGACGGTAATGATGGCATCGGTTATATGCGCGGTGAGATGCAGGCTATTGATATGGGCTATGACAGCCATCATCTGTATGTGCTCGGACAGATTGGTCTGCAGGAGCAGATGCTCAAGAAGAAGAGATCGGAATGGGAACGGGAAATCGCGAAGAACGACCAAATACTGAAGGAATACCAGGCCGAGAAGGCAAAGAGTACCCCCGAAACAGAGGAGTATCAGAAGTGTGAGAAACAGATAAAGTATTATCAGGAGGAGAATAAGCAACTGAATTTCCGGATAGATACTCTGGAGGAGTATCAGAAGGATTTCGACACCTTCAAGGCAAGTGTCTGGAATCAAAAGGTTCACAGCAAAGAGGAGATGGAAGTGGTAGAAGAGAAGGTAAACCAGTTCTTTGCTGCACAGCGAGCGGTTTACAATAAGGCTTACAGCAAGGAGGAACTGGAAGCGGCAGGAAAGGAGAAAGCTGCGTCCATGCAGGAACGCCAGAAAATATATGAGGCGATACAGAAAAGCCTGGATTCTACAAATGATTCGCTGTCGATGAGTTATCAGAAGGAGAAAGCAGCAACATTCGAGCTGGATACAAGGCTGACTGAAAGAGATTACGAATCGGTGGGTCAAATAGCAACCATGTTTTTTGCGTGGGGGATAGACAAGGGGGCACCAGAAAGATATCAGGACCGGAAACCGCGGGTAGGCGAGGATGGAAAGATGCTCGCTGAGTCGGCCCGGAAATGCAAAGAGATGGCGGATGATTTCCTGACGACGGCCAACAGGGAAATATCTAAACTTGAGAAGGAGCCCACAAAGTATCCTCGTGCTGTGGCCTTTCAGAAGGCGTTACTGAGCGCGAGCCGGAATGATCTGGAAAATTATCGTGCCGGGATCCCGATGAATAAGGAATCCGTATATAGAGAAGCAGGCTACGGTCATTATTTCTCTATGACAGCACATCTTGATCCGGATTGTTTTCAGCCTGATAAACTGGAAGCCACGGAGAAGGTGGTGCAGGAGTATGGTCTGGATAAGCACGCGGAAGCTTTCCTAAAGCTTCAGGAGCGGCATCAGGCGTATGAGATGCTCAAGGACAGCGTGCTGCCTAAGGAGCGGCGTCAGGCTTATCAGGAGCTGATGGCTGAAAAGCGACATATGCTTCAGGAGATGGTGGAGCTACAGCAGAAAATGGCGAACCCCACTCCGGAGCTGATCACCCTTTTCTCCGGTAAAAAGGGACTACTGAACGATTTCCTGGGGAAGCGGGGATTGCAGGGGCTCATCACTTCTTATGAACAGGATCTGACGAGGACGGATGATATCGACAAGGCTATGGAGAGGTTTAATTCCGCCCGAGCTGCTGTCTTTAAGAATGAATCCCCTGAGCATAAGCAGATGCGGGAAGCCGGCGAGAAGGTGCAGGAGAATATGAAGATGCTCCAGAGCGGCGTGATCACGGATAAGGAGACGGGCAAGAAGCACGCGATGTCCGAACAGGAGCGGGATACGCTGTTGAAGGAGACTTTGGCTTCCATGAAGACGCTGGAAGCAAAGACTGATCAGTACATCGCCCACGCCACCAAGAACGGCACGAAGCTCCCTCACACACCCGCCGGAAAGGCGAGACTGGCCGGCGCCCTGGAGATGAGGAAGCTGAATGCGCAGCTGAAGGACCAGCTCAGGAGAGAGAAAAGTCTGAAGGCTGAAGTCGCCCGTGACCAAAAGATGACAGAGCGGACGAACAATCCGGGGAAAGTGGGGACAGGGCAGTTGGCGCGAATGGATCAGAAAGTGAATATGGCGAAAGTGGGGACAGAGCAGTTAGCGCGAATGGATGAGGAAGTGAATAAGTTTGCCAAAATGAGCAAGGTAGAGTTCCACGACCAGACGTCGGAGTCCATGGCTTACGGCCTGGACAAATGGGAGTACCAGGCGGCAAGGGTGATCGCCATCGGAGAGGTGGAGAAAGCCGCCATGCAGGGAAAGGTGGATGCCAAAGATATCCAGAAACAGGTCCTGAGCAGCCAGAAGGATATCGCAAAGGATCCCGCGTTCAAGAAATGGATAAAGAGTGCCGATACGAAATCCAAAATGATGGATCTGAGTAAGCAGGATCAGATGTCCGCGAAGGAAGTGCGGGCGGACTTTGTGGAGTTCGTGAGCAAGGACATGGAGAAGACTGACCATAAGGAGAATACCAAGCATACGGAGAATACCAAGCAGAAAAAGACTGAGCCCAAAGTGGTGAATGGACCCGTAAAGACATCGTAAAGACGCGGGGCAAAGGGACGAAAACGCTGTGATGGTGTAAGGGCAAAACTGTGTAATTGACAGGAGGGCATCTATGAGTAAAAATACTTATAGATGCCTTTGCTGGGTTTGATGCTATAAATTGACGGGTATTTGAGACAGGTATTTGAAAGGAAGAAAAAACATGCAGCAATCTCTTTTCAGAAAAAAAGCAATGGAGCGGATATCCTCCCCGGAGCAGTTATCTGATTATCTGAAGGTGACGAGCCCCGGCGTATGGAGCGTGCTTGTGGCGGTTGTTGTTTTGATGACCGGGCTGATCGTCTGGGCGGCAGTCGGAACGCTGGAAACGATCGTGGACGCCACTGTTATCGTACAGGATCATGTGGCGGAGATCGTTGCGGCGGGGCAGGGGACGGATAAGCTGCGTGCGGGGATGCCGCTTCGGATCGCCGCACAGGAATTTACGATCGCGTCAGTGGAAACCGATGTGTATGGCAGGGAGACGGCATATGCCGATGTGGTACTGCCGGACGGCACGTATAGTGCGGACATCGTGATAGAGCAGACCAGGCCGATTGAGTTTCTGTTGGAAAGCAGGTGATCTGAATATGGCGAAGCAGAAGAAGATCAGGCCCACGCTGACGAAGGGCGTGGCGAAGGTGCCGGTGGTCATGCAGATGGAGGCGCTGGAGTGTGGCGCCGCCTGCCTGGCCATGGTGATGGCCTACTATCGCAAGTGGGTGCCCCTCGAGCAGGTGCGCCTGGATTGCGGCGTGTCCAGAGACGGCTCCAACGCGAAGAACGTGATGCTGGCCGCCCGGCACTACGGCTTCGAGGTGCANNAAGGTGCCGGTGGTCATGCAGCTGGAGGTTTTGGAATGCGGTGCGGCGGCTCTGGCGATGGTCATGGCATATTACGGGAAGTGGGTGCCTTTGGAGGAGGTGCGGCTTGCCTGCGGGGTATCCCGCGACGGATCCAACGCCAAGAACATATATCTTGCGGCACAGCACTACGGCTTTGAAGTGAAGGCGATGCGCATGACGCCGGAGTCGTTACGGGAAAACGGCGCATTCCCCTGCATCCTTCATTGGAACATGAACCACTTTGTGGTGTTGGATGGGTTTCGGGGAAAATATGCCTATCTGAACGACCCGGCGCGGGGCGTGGTCAGGGTGACGATGGAGGAGTTTGACAGCGATTTCACCGGTATCGTGCTCATTCCGTCTCCGACGGCGGACTTTAAGCCGGACGGGAAGCGCAGGAGTACCATAGACTTCGCAAGAAAACGGCTGACCGGTGCGGGCGCGGCTGTGGCGTTTGTCATGCTGGCAACGGTCATCTCTTACCTTTTTGGCATAGTGAATTCTGTCACCGCACGCATTTTTTTGGATCGCATTTTAACCGGACAAAACCCGGACTGGCTGTATCCGTTTCTCACTGTGCTGATCGCATTGGCGGTGCTCCAGATCATCGTTTCGTGGGTGCAGGCGGTCTATTCTCTGAAAATAAACGGCAAAATGGCTGTGATCGGCAGCACAGGCTATATGTGGAAGGTGCTGCACCTACCCATGGAGTTTTATTCCCAGCGACTGGCAGGAGATCTCCAGTCGCGGCTTTCGCTCAACAGATCTATCGCCGGAACCCTTGTAAATACCTTGGCGCCGATACTGTTGAACTCTGTCATGATGGTTTTCTATCTGGTGCTGATGCTCAGGCAAAGCCTGATCCTGACTTTGATCGGTATCTCCACGATGCTCCTCAATGCTGTCTTATCGAAAGTAATCTCGGATAAGCGCATGCAAGTGGCGCGGGTACAGCTGCGAGATGCAGGTATGCTGGAGGCGGCGACAGTCACGGGTATCGAGATGATTGAGACCATCAAGGCAAGCGGTGCGGAAAACGGTTTCTTCCAAAAGTGGGCGGGGCACCAGGCGGCAGTCAACGCAGGGAGTGTCGAGACTGCGAAAACACAGCAGACGATAGGCATCCTTCCGGCATTCTTCGGAACGCTTGCCAACTACGCCGTGTTGCTTTTGGGGGTATGGCTGGTCATGCAGGAGAAGTTCAGCCTGGGTGCGGTCATGATGTTCCAGGGCTTCCTCGGATCTTTCATGTCCCCGGCCATGACACTGGTAAACGCCGGTCAGACCATTCAGGAGATGCGCACGCAGATGGAGC
>DFDT01000145.1:5720-46331 GCA_002368865.1 Lachnospiraceae bacterium UBA3821
CAGATGGAGCGCGTGGAGGACGTCATGGAGTATCCGGATGATGTGGGTGTGGCGGATAAGCCTGACAAACCGGAAGATCCTGCGAAGTCTGATAAAGCAGAGAGTATAAAAAAGCTTGGCGGAAATGTGGAGCTGAAACACATCACCTTTGGCTATTCACGGCTTGCGGAGCCCCTGATCAGGGATTTCTCCCTCTCCATGAAGACTGGCGACCACATTGCGCTTGTGGGCGCATCCGGCTGCGGCAAGTCCACGATCGCCAATCTGATCACCGGTCTGTACCAGCCATGGAGCGGCGAGATCTTGTTTGACGGCAAGCCCCGAAGCACTTATCCCCGGGACATTATGACCGGATCTCTTGCGGTTGTCGATCAGGACATTATCCTTTTTGAGGATACCATAGAAAACAATATTAAGATGTGGGACAACACGATCATGGATTTTGAGGTGATCCTGGCAGCCAGAGACGCGCAAATCCATGATGACATCGTGCAGATGCCGGGCGGTTACAGACATAAAATCAGCGCCGGCGGGCGGAATCTGTCCGGCGGGCAGCGGCAGCGGCTGGAGATCGCGCGGGTGCTCGCGCAGGATCCGACCGTCATTATCCTGGACGAGGCCACCAGCGCGCTGGATGCCAAAACGGAGCACGAGGTTGTGAATGCGATTAAGGACAGGGGCATCACCTGCATTGTGATCGCGCATCGGCTGTCCACCATACGGGACTGTGATGAGATCATTGTGCTCGATCACGGCAATGTGGTCGAACGCGGCAGACATGAAGAGCTGCTCCGCGCGGGCGGTGCCTACGCGGAACTGATAGCAAGCGAGTAGAGGAGGAGCAAATGGGTTGGTTTGAAAATCAGATCCGGGACAGACGGGACGCCGACGAACAGCTCTTGGAGGACTCCCTGATCCGCATTGCAGGCGTGGTCCTGGGCGAAAAAAGCGCGGAGCGCATCGGCGATGAGCGGATCATCACAAAAAACGCGATTGACGAAATCTTAAAATACTATCACTATAAGCCGACAGAGCTGCCGGAGTCCGTCACGGATGCCGACGGGCAGTTGGACTATTTGCTTCGCCCGCACGGAATGATGCACCGGAGCGTGGAACTGCAAAAGGGCTGGTACAAGGATGCTTATGGACCGGTGCTTGCTTTCCGCAAGGAGGATGGGAGCGCTGTGGCGCTGCTTCCGGGAACGATTCACGGCTATTATTTGAAAGACGCAGACTCCGGAAAGACTGTTCGCTTAAATGCGAAGACGGAGCAGCTCTTCGACACGGATGCGATCTGTTTCTATCGGCCGCTGCCATTAAAAAAGCTCGGTATTCCGGATCTTGTGCTGTATATGAAACGCTGTATCCCGACAAGTGATTTTGTACTGCTTTTGTTTGCTGCAATCTCGGTATCCGGAGTGGGACTGTTGATCCCGCGCCTTACCAAAGCTTTGACAGGACCGGTATTGAGGAGTGGAAGCGGTAGTGCTTTGATTGGGCTTGCCGTGTGCCTGATATGCGTATCGCTTTCCTTGCATATGCTCTCCTCGGTCAGCGCCATGCTGGGCAGCCGTCTGGAAACTAAGGTTTCCCTGGGCGTGCAGGCATCCATGATGATGCGCCTCATGTCGCTGCCGGCAGGATTTTTCAGACGGTACAGTCCAGGTGAGTTGAAAAGCCGCGCCATGTCAGTGAACCAGCTGTGCTCCATGCTGATGGGGATTGTAATGACTACGGGACTGACAAGCCTTACTTCGCTTTTATATGTCACGCAGATCTTCCGCTTTGCGCCGGCGCTGGTGGTACCCTCTCTGCTCATCGTTGGGGTGACAGTAGGGTTTTCGGTGGTCACGACCTTTGTGCAGGTCGGCATCAACAGGCGGCTCATGGAACGGTCGGCAAAGGAAGCCGGCATGAGTTATTCCATGATCTCCGGCATCCGGAAGATCAAGCTGTCGGGTGCGGAAAAACGCGTCTTTGCCAAGTGGCTGGGGATTTATGCCGATGGAGCGGAGCTTGTCTATAACATGCCGATGTTTATCAGGGCAAACGCTGCCATCAACACCGGGATTTCCCTTGTTTCCACCATGATCCTATACTATCTTGCGGTGAGAAGCGGACTGAGTCAGTCCTCGTACTTTGCTTTTACGGCTGCCTATGGATCACTTATGGGCGCCTTCACCATGCTCTCAGAAACGGCCATGACCGGGGCACAGATCAGACCGATCCTTGAGATGGCGGAGCCGTTTCTGCAGGCAGAGCCGGAGCTGCAGGCAAATAAGGAGATCGTTACGAGCTTAAACGGCGGCATAGAGCTTGACCACGTGAGCTTCCGCTATGAGAAGGATTCGCCTTATGTTTTAAATGACCTTTCCCTGAAGATAAAGCCCGGCGAGTATGTAGCCATTGTCGGCCGGACGGGCTGCGGCAAATCCACGATCATGCGCCTCCTGCTGGGTTTTGAAAAGCCGGAAAAGGGTGCAATCTACTACGACGGCAGGGATATCGAGAGCCTGGATATAGGGTCCCTGCGCCGAAAAATCGGCACCGTGATGCAGCAGGGTGATTTGATCCAGGGCGACATATACTCCAATATTGTGCTCACAGCTCCGGGGCTTACGGTCGACGAGGCGTGGGATGCCGCGGAGAAGGCCGGAATCGCAGACGATATCCGCTCTATGCCTATGGGAATGTACACCATGGTCAGCGAGGGCGGCAGAGGCATTTCCGGCGGGCAGAAGCAGCGGCTCATGATCGCCCGCGCCATTGCGCCGAAGCCGAAGCTTTTGCTTTTGGACGAGGCGACCAGTGCTCTCGATAACAAAACGCAAAAGCAGGTGTCCGATGCTCTGGACGCCATGGGATGTACCCGTGTGGTGATCGCCCACAGGCTGTCCACCATCCGAAATTGTGACCGCATCCTGGTGATGGAGGGGGGGCAGATCGTGGAGAACGGAAGCTATGACGAACTGATCGGGAAAAATGGTTATTTCGCCGATCTTGTGGAGCGGCAGAGGGTATGATGTATGGAAATCATGTTAAATTTTTTAATTCTTTTGCAGAAATATAGATTTTTTGGTAAAGTCTGTTATAATTAGATAAATAATTAACAAGAGACACCCCAAAGTGATAGAGTGCTTCTGTAAGAAAAGCTGTATTGTGGGAGCCTTGGAGTAAAGGGTGATGCTTTGCAGGAAAAAGGTGATAGGGCAGGAGGAAGGACAGAAGATGAAAAAAATGATCATGTTGCTGGCGGTGCTTATCCCGCTGGCAGTACTTATCCCATTTGGGAGTGTTGCCGGAGCTGAGGGAGATATTTTCGATTACAACGGCAGGCGCATGGGTATTGTGACGGGCTCAAGCTTTGAGGCTGCCACGCTGGAGAATTATCCCGACAGTGAGTATCTTTATTTCAATTCCAACAGCGATGTGGTAACTGCCCTGACCAACAACAAAATCGACGGCTTCCTGGGTGACGAACCTGCGATTCGCATGATGTGTCAGGAAGAGCCGAAAATGACCTATTTGCATGAAATGCTGACACATGATGATTACGCATTCGGCTTTGGCAAGGATTCCGAGAGGGCGGATCGTATCAGGGGGCAATTCAATGAAATGCTGGCGGATATTCAGGCTGACGGTACGATGGATGCCATGCTGGACAAGTGGTTCGGCAAGGATGAGAGTGTCAAAGTCGTAGATCTGTCCACGGGATATTCCGGAGAAAACGGCAAACTGAATGTGATAACCACGGCTACGGACATGCCCTTCTCCTATGTCAAGGATAATCAATATGTCGGACTGAGCATCGAACTGGTGGAGCAGTTCTGCCGTCGCTACGGCTATACGCCGGTTATCGAGGATGCGGATTTTGCGGCCCGCATTCCGGCTCTGGTCAGCGGCAAATACGATATGTGTGCCTCATCCATGGCGATTACGGAGGAGCGCAAGGAGAGCATCAACTTCTCCGAACCATTCTATCATGGCGGCATTGTACTGGCAGTGCGGGTCTCGGATCTGGATGGAACCGCTCAGGCTCAGGAGGGGGGCGATGACAGTTCGTCCGGCGCCGCATCGGAGGTTAGACCGGAGTTTACCGATTTTTCCGAGCTTTCCGGTAAGACTGTCTCCATGCTCACCGGCGCGCCCTTTGAGGAGCTGGTGAAAAGCAAAGCTCCGGATGTGGGGGAGTTTACCTTCTTCAACAGTACTCCGGATATGATACAGGCGCTCAAGACGCAGAAAACAGATGCCTTCCTGATGAACAATGCCGTCGGCCAGCTGGCACTCAACAGAAACCCTGACCTTGCACTGTTTCCCCGGAATCTTCAGGACGGTGCTTTCGGCATCGCGTTTGCCAAGGGCGATGCCCGCAGGGACGAATGGCAGACTGCCTACGATTCGATCCCTGAGTCTGAGATCCGGCAGGCATGGGATAAGTGGACAGGGGCGGACGATAGCATCAAAAGCCTTCCCGAACAGGACTGGACAGGCGTGAATGGAACAGTCCGGGTGGCGGTGTGTGATACGCTGGAGCCTATGAGCTACGTCGGTGGAGACGGTGAGTTGAAGGGCTTTGATCTTGAGGTTATCCTGATGGTCGCGCGCAGGCTGGATGTGAAAGTGGAGTTTACCGGCATGGAGTTCTCAGCCATTCTGGCTGCTGTGCAGTCGGGGAAGGCTGACATGGGCGCGGGCAGTATCATCATCACCGCGGAACGTGCGGAAGCGGTGGATTTTCTGGAATATTATCCGGCGGCCTTTGTGCTCATCGTGCGGACAGTCAGGGTTTCCCAGACAGAGGCCGATTCCCTTTTTAGCGGCATCCGATCCAGCTTCGACAAGACCTTCCTCCGCGAAGGACGCTGGAAGCTGTTTGTCGCAGGCATTGGGACGACGATGCTCATCACGCTGCTTGCCATTCTGTTTGGTACGATTTTGGGATTTGCTGTGTTCATGCTGTGCAGAAACGGTAATCCCGTGGCGAACCTCATCACCCGCTTTTGCCTGTGGCTGGTGCAGGGGATGCCGATGGTCGTCCTGCTGATGATCCTTTATTACATCATCTTCGGCTCAATCGTCATAAGCGGCGTCGCCGTGGCGGTGATCGGCTTCACGCTCACCTTTGGTGCGGCGGTGTTTGGACTGTTGAAGATGGGCGTTGGCGCGGTGGACAACGGTCAGTATGAAGCCGCATACGCGTTGGGCTATTCCAATTACAGGACATTCTTCAAGATCATCCTGCCTCAGGCTCTGCCTCATGTGCTGTCTGCCTACAAGGGAGAGATCGTGGGTCTGATCAAGGCTACGGCTATCGTGGGCTACATTGCCGTGCAGGATCTGACCAAGATGGGAGATATTGTGCGAAGCCGGACCTATGAGGCATTCTTCCCGTTGATCGCGGTGACGGTCATCTATTTCGTGCTGGAGGGTCTGCTCGGGTTCCTTGTGAGCAGGATCAGCGTCAATCTGAATCCGAAGCGCCGCAAGCCGGCAGATATCCTGAGGGGGGTGAAGACTGATGATTAGAATCGAGCATTTAAAGAAGCAATATCCGAATGTCACGCCGCTTAAGGACGTGAACGTGGAGATCCACGACGGCGATGTGATCTCTGTTATCGGCCCGTCCGGCACAGGTAAGAGTACGCTGCTGCGCTGCATCAATCAGCTGGAAAAGCCCACAGCGGGTAAAATCCGGGTAGATGATCTGGAAATCACCGCCCCCGGGTGCGATATGAACAAGGTGCGTCAGAAGATGGGCATGGTGTTCCAGAGCTTCAATCTGTTTGGGCACAAGACCGTGATCGAGAATATCATGCTGGCTCCGATGGATCTGCTGGGGATGTCTAAGCAGGAGGCTTATGACACCGGCATGAAGCTTCTGCGCACGGTGGGACTGGCGGAGAAGGCGCTGAACTACCCGGATGAATTGTCCGGCGGACAGAAACAGCGTATCGCCATTGCGCGGACGCTTGCCATGGATCCGGATGTGATATTGCTGGATGAGCCTACCAGCGCCCTGGATCCTACGATGGTGGGAGAGGTGCAGGCGGTCATCCGTGATCTTGCCGGAACCGGCAAGACTATGATGATCGTCACACATGAGATGAATTTCGCCAGGGCGATCAGCAACCGTGTGTTCTACATGGACGAGGGCGGTGTGTATGAGGATGGCACGCCGGAGCAGATATTTGACCATCCGAAGCGGGAGAATACCCGCCGCTTCGTGCGCAGGCTGAAGGTGCTTGAGCTGCATATTGAGAACCGGGATTATGATTTCCTCGGCATGGCCGGTGAAATTGAGCGGTATTGCAGTAAGAACCAAATCGCGCCGAAGCTGGCAAACCGCGTCCAGTTGGTCTTTGAGGAAACGACGCAGCTTCTGGTGCCCCTTCTTAAGACCCCGCATATCCAGGCGGTCTGTGAATACTCCGAGCAGACTTTGGGGGCGGAATGGATGTTCCGATATGCTGGTCCCAAGATGGATCTGACGCGGTCAGATGATGAGCTGGGTCTTACGGTATTGAAGGGTATGTCAGAGAGCATGGATTACGCCTGGAAGGAGGCTGAACCGCTGCCAAACAGCCTGCATATCAGAATCTCGGGAGGAGGAAAGGGTGATGAGTGAGATGAAAATGTATCAGGTATCAACGCTGCAGGCTCTTATGCTCGGATATTCGAGAGCTGTCATATCCGTATCAGAGCTGCTTAGCCACGGCAATATCGGGCTTGGAACATTCACGGATGTGGATGGTGAAATGATCGTACTGGACGGCTCCTGTTACAGGGCAATGGAAAACGGAGATATTGCGACAGCTGAGCCGGACAGGGGCGTTCCTTTTTCTACGGTCTGTACGATGACAGACAGTAAGCCTATGGAATTTGGTTTCATGAATAATATTGAGGAGCTGAAGACGGCGCTCAATAATATTATTGATTCCCACTTTGGTCTCAACAGTATGCATATGGCACATATCGAAGGGGAATTTGAGGTGGTTGACGCCAGATCGGAATCAGGCTATGAGTCCGTGCATGTGGACTTGAAGACGATACTGGGAAAGACACAGAAGGCATTTAAATTTGAAAAGATCAAGGGAACCCTTGTCTGCGTGTATTTTCCGGATTATATGGACGGGATCAATGCGGCCGGTTGGCATCTGCATTTCATATCCGATGACAGGAAGCATGGCGGGCATGTGTTTGACATTATCATGAAGTCAGGGAAAGGGCAGATTTCTAAAATTAATTCGATAGAGTTGAAGTTGCCGGATGAGCCGATCTTTGACACTTATTCCTTAAAGAAGGCTTCGGAAGAAGCGATAAAGGAAGTCGAGCAGGGAAATGGCAACGGATCAGGAGGTAAGCAATGAAAAATATGAAAAATAAAACAATATATCTCTTTATCATGGCAATGCTGCTTAGCATCGTGCCTGCAGGGTGCGCACAAACCGCCGCACCGCAAACAGAGACTAAGACAGGCGCAGAGTATCAGGAAGAGATCGGGGAAACAAAAGAAGCAGCAGAAACAAAAGAAGCTGCCAAGATCGAAAAGAATGGCGAGACTTACATCCTCTGCACCAGTGACATACATTGTGGCGTGGATCAGGGCTTTGGCTATGCAGGCTTAAGTCAGGTGCGTGACACGCTTGAAACACAGGGATACGAGGTTATCCTGATAGATGACGGCGATTCAATCCAGGGGGAGCCGATGGGGGCTTTTACCAAGGGCGAATCTATTATAAAGCTTATGAATACCGTGGGTTATGATGTGGCGATTCCCGGAAATCACGAATTTGATTATGGTATGGACCGGTTTTTGGAGCTTACCGAAATGGCCGATTTTCCGTATATAAGCTGCAATTTTAATCATCAGGGAGAGCCGGTTTTTGAACCCTATCTCATCAAAGAGGTGAATGGATTGAAAATCGGTTTTGTCGGCATAACCACTCCGGAGACGATAAGCTCGTCCACACCAACCTATTTTATGGATGAATCGGGCGAATATGTATATGATTTTATGGGTGATGCATCAGGTGAGAAGCTGTATGAAGCCGTACAAAAAGCAGTTGACAGCGCAAGGGAAGACGGAGCGGCTTATGTATATGTCATGGCGCATCTTGGGAATGAGGCAAAATGTGAGCCGTGGACTTATGCCGATGTCATTTCTCATACTAATGGTATTGATGTGTTTTTTGACGGGCACAGTCATGATACGGATATTATCAGGATGAAAAACAAGGACGGAGAAGAGGTTGTTCGTGTGGCTGTCGGAACCAAGATGTCCCATATTGGTTATAGTCTGATTGATGCGGATGGAGAGATTGATGATACGGGAAGCTGGAGCTGGCCGAACAAGACCTCCGCCCCCGAACTTTTGTCCATAGAGAATGCCGTCAGGGACAGTGTCGAAGCGGAAAAGGCAAATTATTCCGAAATACTCGACAAGGTGGTGGCGAAATCCGATGTTGAGCTTACGATATATGATCCTGAAGAGAAAAATGAGAACGGAGGTCCTATCCGTATGGTTCGTCGTGCCGAGACCAATCTCGGAGACCTTGTGACCGATGCTTATCGCATACAGATGGGCGCTGATGTGGCGATAGCGAACGGCGGCTCCATAAGAGTGAATATCGAGAAGGGTGATATTACCTATGGAAATATCCTGAAGGTGCATCCTTACGGCAACATGATGAGTATTGTGAAGGTTACCGGACAGGATATACTGGACGCGCTTGAATGGGGCGCTGCCGAGGTGCCCGGGGAGAACGGAGGCTTTTTACAGGTATCAGGTATGACCTATGAGATTGACAGCAGCGTGGATTCTACCTGTACAAAGGATGAAAACGGGATGTTTATCGGCGTCAGCGGTGAAAGAAGAGTCAAAAATGTGATGGTAGGGGATGAACCTATCGACCCTCAAAGGACATACACCCTTACTACAAATAATTACACATTGTTCGAGCATGGCGACGGGTTTACGATGTTTGATAGTGCCAAGGTTATAGAGGATAGCACGAGGCTGGATAATCAGGTTTTGATTGACTATATCAAGGACACTTTAAACGGGACAATCGGAGAAGCGTATGCAGATCCCTATGGCGCAGGCAGGATAGTGATTAAATGATAAGGCGGCAAAAACTCATTTGATGTTTGTTTACAAACATCGACAAGGAGACATTATGGAACCAAGATTTAAAAAGAAATCGCAGATCATCGACATCGGAATCACAGCGGTGGCGGTAGTGCTCTCGGTGGGCACTATGCTCTATGGAGTCAGTCAGTTCGGACTTGGCGAGGCATGGCCGGAATTGGTGCTTAACCTGTTCTACATCGCATGCCTGGTGATGATGGCGGCATACTTCTTCAAGCGTCTCGACAGCCGGCATTTCAACTACTGGAGCTCGGTATGTGTAGGGATTACCGTGCTTTTGAGGGATATCCTCTTTCTACCGCCGTTGGAGAGTTACCTCATCCATTTAGTCTGTCTCACGCTTTCGGTGATGCTGATCCTCATGCTCACTTACTTCTATGCACGCAAAGACTGGAAGAGTTACACCAAGCGTAACCTGTGGCTGCTTTTTATCATTGACATGGTCATTGCCGGATTGTACAACTATGTCATTTACCGCAACCCCATCAATGAATATACCAACTATATGCTCACGGAGATCTGGATCCGGCCGACTATCATCTACGGGCTGGTGGCCTGCTTCGTGTCAGAAAAAGAAACATGACTTTTTGTCCATGTAATAGAAATGATCGGAGGAAGGAATATGAGGGGATTTTGTGAGCGAAAATTCAGTTCCATGTTTATTTCGGGTACATTTACCAAGGCAGTCATGTATATCATGTTGCTTTGCGACAGTATGATCGCGGGTCATTTCATCGGCCAGTCAGGTGTTGCTGCGATAAATGCGATAACGCCTGTGACGGGTATTGTGACATTTTTTGGAGATCTGGTATCGACCGGCGTCGGGATCGTTTTTACAAGAGAGATAGGGGCGATGAGCTGTGCAATAATATCTGCTATGGATTCCAGATAGGCGGTAATATTGTTTGTTCGGTGACTTATAACACTTGCGGTGGTCGTGAGTTTGATCGAGTTCAGCGTTGTGTTGGATGGAGTGGGAATACGGATGGTATGTCATACGGATGCAACATATCATCTGTATATCCTTGAAAACGGAGGCGCTGAGCAGGATGTCGAAGAGTGGTGGAAGGCGATCGTACAAACGACAAAAGAGCTCTTCACGAAAACAAATGTGAAACCTGCAGAAATCGCAGGACTATCTTTTTGTACACAGATGCAGGGAGTGGTTCTGGTTGACAGAAATGGAAACGCACTGCGTCGTCCTATGAGTTATCTGGATACCCGCGCAGCAGGTGAGTTTAAAGACGGACTCGGAAAAGGCCTGATCAAGGTGTCCGGATGCAATCTGTTCAAGCTTCTCCGGAATCTGCATATCAACAAAACAGCATCCATGAGCGTGAAGGATCCTGTCTATAAATATAAATGGGTAGAAAAAAATGAGCCGGAAATTTTCAAAAATGTATATAAGTGGCTTGATGTCAAGGACTATCTGATCGCGCGCTGCACGGGAAATATCGTGAGAACGACAGACTCTGCGTTTTCCACTTTCCTATATGATACCCGGAAGGGGAAGGAGGGCTGGAATGCCGGTCTTGTGCGAATGTACGGCGTTGATCCCGCGCATCTTCCCGAACTGATAGAGTGTACCGATGAGGCAGGAACACTGACTGCAAATGCTGCGGCGGAGCTTGGACTTTTGGAGGGCATACCTGTTTTCGGCGGCGGAGACGTGATATGATACGGGCAGTTCTGGAAGGGATCTGTTTTCATCTGCGGTGGCTTTTGGAGTACGAATCGGCAAAAATAAAAACCTCCGATACGATACGGTTTGTGGGCGGCGGTGCGCTGTCACCCGTGACCTGTCAGATGCTTGCGGATATCACAGGGCGTGTGATCGAAACGATTGACAATCCGCAGGATGCAGGTGCAGCCGGTGCGGCTCTGCTCATCGCACTTGGTATGAAGCTCATTGCTTCACCGGAGGCGGCAGCTGAAATGATACCTGTCAGAGCGGTTTATTACCCGGATCCTGCAAACAAAGCGGTCTACGAGCGTAATTATCAGGTATTTTGCAGGCTGTACAAGAGCAATGCAAGGAATTTTAAGGCTCTGAACGATGTGGGGGGCGGTGATGTCAAAACGCATTGACTGCGGGAATGATTGACAAAGAAGGCCGTTTATTATATTATGAATTCAGGGTTATTCCCCTCTTTTGTAAAGAGGATATACTCACGAACGAAATTAATTGCCGAAAAGTTTCTACAAATTGCCGTTCGTGAGTCGGGTTGCTTGGCAGTTAATTTCGTTAAGCAGTATAAATTCGAAATGATGGGAGTTATGAACTATAATAAAATATAAAGGAGAGATAAACATGACAATTAACAAGGAAGCAAACGGACAGAAACTGAAAATAGCATTGGAGGGCAGACTGGATACCACAACAGCGCCGCAGCTGGAGAGTGAGTGCAAGGCTTCTCTTGATGGTGTCACGGATCTGACATTTGATCTGGAAAAACTGGATTACATCTCATCCGCAGGCCTTCGTGTTCTTCTGGCAGCGCAGAAGACGATGAATAAACAGGGAGGCATGAAGCTGATCCATGTAAGCGAGACGCTGATGGAGATTTTCGAGGTTACCGGCTTTTCGGATATTCTTACCATTGAATAGGATAAATTCCTTTCCAGGGATTGAGTACATATGTCTTTGGCAAGATCGGCATCACGATGGCGCGGAAGATATTGATATGATACCTCTAAAGTAGAAAGGCTGAATAACCCAAATCTACTTTGGAGGTATTTTCATGGGAAAGGTAAAATATTCTGACTAGAGACGGAAGGAAGTAATAAAATGAGATTCGGAGATTGGAAAGAAAAGAAATGGTTCCCTTACACGGTGGCGACCTGCAGCGCAGTAGTATTGTTTGTGATACTGATGAATCTGGGCAGTATCGGTGGGGCTTTGGGAAAATTGTGCAGTTACTTTTCACCGGTCGTAATCGGGATTGTAGTGGCGTATGTGATCGAACCATTAGTTATGTACATACAGAAAAAAGTGTTTTTCGGGATAAAGAACAAGAAACTGAATCGCACACTTTCTGTCATATTGGCTCTGATCGTTGTGCTGCTGATTCTGGTGATCATATTATCTGCCCTGATACCGCAGCTATTCAACAGCCTCGTTACATTTGTCGGGAATTTTGACACCTATTCCGGGCAGCTTGAAACAATGCTGGAAAATCTGAGCAGCCGCTTTGGAGCGATGCATTTGGATTTGTCCGGGATATTGAAGTCCAATATCAATCTGTTGAACAATCTGGAGAATCATTTGCCGGACTATCTGGACAAGATCATTGCTGCTTCCACCGCAGTGGGAGGGCATATGATGAACTGGGTGATGGGAATCATCCTTGCGGTGTATTTTCTTTTTGATAAAGAAAGGATGCTCTGGGGAGCACGCGCGCTGATCATACTTTTGAGTAAGACGAAGAAATACAGAAAGGCATTCACTTTTTTGAAGAGCTGTAATGACATTATGGTAAAATACATCATCTGCGAGCTGGTGGAAGGGGTGGTGGTCGGAGGCGTGAACCTTATTTTTATGATGATCATGGGGATGCCTTATGCTGTTCTGGTTTCCGTGGTGGTGGGTGTCACCAATATGGTTCCGACCTTTGGACCTGTCATCGGAGCGGCTGTGGGCGGACTGGTCTTATTGCTGGTAAGTCCTTGGAAAGCATTAGGCTTTTTGATCTTCACAATTATATTACAGCTTCTGGACGGATATGTGTTAAAGCCGAAGATGTACGGTGAAACGCTGGGCGTTTCTTCGGTCATGATCCTGGTCTCCATCATTGTCGGCGGCAAGATGTTCGGTATGGTGGGAATCCTGCTGGCGATCCCCTTTGCCGCGATCGTCAGCATCATCTACACGAAGCTTCAGGATAATCTGGTAGACAGGATGGAGTCGAGGCTGGGATCTGAAGCGGATAACGAGGAGACCACAGGCCGTGAAAAATGATAGATAGCTTTCGGCATTGTTGTAATTGTTGTATCGGAAAAAATGTGATAATATAAAAAATAAGAAAAAGAATTGGAGGATTGTGATGAAGGTAGCAGTGATCGGAAACGGAAATGTAGGTATGGCAACATTCAGGGAGCTCCAGAAGCAACGGGAGATTCAGGAGCTGGTGCTGATCGGCAGGAGTAAAGAGAAGCTCCAGGCGGAGATAGAGGATTTCCTGGATGCGGAGGCTCTGGCGACTGCGCCGACAGCGAAGCTTACATATGGCGGTTATGACGCAGCCGAGGGGGCAGACATCCTGATCTATACGGCGGGAGTCGGACAGAAACCCGGACAGAGCAGGCTGGAGCTTGTAGAGCAGAATGCAAAGATTGCCAGAGATATTTTTGCAGAGGTGGCGAAAGTAAACAAGGACGCTATTATCGTTGTGCTGAGTAATCCTGTGGACATCATCACGGCGGTCATTCAGGAGACCATGGGACTTCCCAGAGAAAAGGTGATCGGGACGGGGACATTACTGGATACGGCTCGGCTGAAACGGTTCATCGCGTCTCTCCTGGATGTGTCTGTGAATTCCACGGATATGTTTGTACTGGGCGAGCATGGTGACAGCTCCTGCGTGATCTGGAGTTCCATCCGCATCCTTGGAATGTCACTGGATGACTATCTGGCGATGGAGGTGGGAGACAATACTTCTGTCAAGCAGAAGAAGCTGTCGGAGCATGTCCGTTCCGCTGCCGGGAAGATGATCGCAGTGAAAGGATACACGGCATACGGCGTGGCCGCGGCGGCGGGCAGGGTAGTGTCCGCGGTGATCAACGATACCCATGAGATCCTTCCTGTGTCGGTAAGGCTGCGCGGAGAATACGGCGTGGAGGGGATTGCGATCTCTGTGCCGTGCATGATCAGCAGGGACGGTATCCTCGCGGTGAAAGAGATGCCGCTGACTGAGGAAGAGCATGCGGCGTTTCATAAGTCTGCAGATATCCTGAAGGAGATCGCGGGAAATGTGGGCATCCGGTGAGAATTCCAAGACAGTGGAGCAGGGGAAGCAGTGAAATGCAGCTCAAAAGATTAAACAGAAGCAAAGCAAAAAGAAAGCAAGGAGGAAGATATCATGCAGACAGACAAGATCAGGGTGAGCAGTGATGGCACGGGCACGGCTCTTGCTATGGATGAGGTGGAGCGGTTTTGCGAGTACATGGGACTCGACAGGAAAAGCGCGTTGAGGATGCGGCTCCTCGCGGAGGAGGCACTCGGGATGGTAAACGCGATTACAGGGGATTTTGAGGCGGATTTCTGGCTGGAGGGTGAAAGGGATAAGACCTGCCTCCTGCACCTTATGGCAGAGACCAGAATGAATCTTGCCAAAAAGAGAGAGCTGATCGATGCATCATCGGATAAAAAGAACGCCGCATACAAAGGGTTTATGGGTAAGATCCTGGAGCTGATGGAAGAGGGGCTGTACGCCGCTGAGGAAGAGGATGTAAACGCTGTGAATATGCCCTCTATGTATCTGGCAATGGGCGCGTATGATGTTGAGGTTGCTGCCGCTGCTGCTAACGCTTATCAATGGTCTCTTGCGAAATACCGCGACGGTATCAATGCGGCAAAGGATTCGGATAAAAATGCCGAAGAGGCATGGGATGAGCTGGAGAAATCCATTGTCGCGAATATTGCTGATGATGTGCGTGTCGGCGTCAAGGGCGATGCGGTGGAGCTGGTGATCGAGAAAAGGCTGGATACATACATAATGTAATCTCTTTAAGCTTTGGGGCGGGAATTCCCGGCAATAAATTGCCGGGATTCCCGCCTTACGCTACCCGTTCTATGCGCAGAAAGGGTTTGACATTCTGGAACACCCTTATTGACAATAAAGGGTTGAAACGATAAAATAACTCGAAATTTTGAATATTATGGAGTTTTAGGCAAATGAAAGAGATATTACGCGCGGAAGGCATGATCAAGGAGTTTACGACCGGCGACATTGTGCTGCGGGCGCTGAAAGGCGTGGATTTCACCATAAACGAGGGAGAATTTGTGGTGGTTTTAGGACCGTCGGGCTCCGGCAAGAGCACTATGCTCAACATTATAGGTGGGATTGAGACCATTACGGATGGAAAGCTGTTTTACAATGATATAGCGATCCATGAGCTGAACAAATCCGGACTGAGCGATTACAGGCGTAAGTATGTCGGATTTGTTTTTCAGTTTTATAATCTGATGCCGAATCTCACTGCTTACGAGAATATCTCGCTGGCGGCTGAGCTTTCCCCGAATCCGTTAAATGCGAAAGAACTGCTGGCTGCAGTAGGGTTGGAGGAAAGAGCCGGCTATTATCCGGCGAAGATGTCCGGCGGACAGCAGCAGAGGGTGGCGATCGCCAGGGCATTGTGTAAGAATCCTGATATCCTGCTCTGTGATGAGCCTACGGGAGCATTGGATATCAAGACGGGCGTGGAGGTATTGAAGCTCCTGCTGGATTTTAACCAGAGATATCATAAGACGATCATTGTGGTCACGCACAATGCGGATATTGCAAAGGTGGCGGATAAAGTGTTTTATTTCCGGGACGGCAATATTGAGAGAGTGGCTGTCAATGAAGTGCCTTTGACACCGGACGAGGTGGAGTGGTAATGCGACTTTATTTTAGAAATATCCTTAGGACGATCTTACAAAACAAAATTTCATATATCGGCGCTGTGCTGATCATTGCCATGGGTTCGCTGATCTATGTAACGATGTCGGAGTTTCTGGTCAATCTGGACACGAAGACGGAGATGTACTTTGAGGAATGTCAGTTTGCTGACCTCTTTGCCACGGTGAGCGGGATGCCGAAGGAGGAACTGAACAGACTGGAGAGCGTGGAGGGGATCAGCAGTGTATTCGGCAGACTGGAAGGGAATGTCCGGCTTATCCTGGAGGATCAGGTACAGGTCATTACACTCCATATTCAGGCCTATTCGCCGGACGACACCATGAATCTGCTTACGACGGATCCGCAGACAACGGAGATGGAGGACGATGAGATCTATATCAGTCCCAAGATCGCGGAAATATATGGGATAAAAAAGGGCGACAGTCTGCAGGTGGTGAGTGGGGGCAAAACATATACACTTTTGTGCAGCGGTTATGGTTATTCTCCGGAATATATGGATGCAGCGGCAGATGAGTCCATGATGACCGCAGACAGTTCGGTGTATGATACGGCTATCATGAGTGTGAACGGGTTGGAGAAGCTTTTGGGGCGCAGCAATGTGGTTACAAACATCGGCGCGAGACTCTCCAATGGATATACCTATTCCGATGTCCATCATAGTGTGGAACAGGCGCTTTCCGGCTACGGGCTGGAGAGTATCTGTGAACGTAAGGATCAGGAAGCCTATGATGCGATAAGCGAGGAAGTAGAGAACTACGAACTGATTGTTCTGGTTCTCCCGACAATCTTTATGTCGGTCTCAATCTTCATGTTATACATCATCCTGAAAAAGAATGTGGATAAAGACAGGATCCTGATCGGAACCATGAAGGCGTTTGGCGCCAGTGATCTGGAATTGTTAGGTGTATATATCGTGCAGGCTTTGTTCATCGGCCTGGCAGGCGGGATCCTTCTCCTTGGACCGGCGGAGATATTGGGAAAATATCAGTTTGATGATGATATGCTTTATTATAACGTACCCGGAAGAATATACAGTCCGCATCCGGAAATCTGGCTGGAGGCCATAGGGATCGATGTGTTTACTGCCGTGCTCGCGGTCTTTTTGGGCGTGATGGATGTCATGAAGATCAATCCGGCGGAGAGTATGCGTTCTCAGGCGCCTGCGGGAGGCAATATCCGGATACCCGCGTTCAGCAGCAGGATACTGAACTCCAGGCAGAAGTTGGGACTTATGTCTGTCCTGCGAAATAAGGCGAGATCCTTTGTGATCGCGATAGCCGTGGCGCTCCCGTTTGGGATGACCTGTTCGTTTCCGACATTTGGGATCAACGTCAATAAAAGTATCGAGGATCAGTTTACAAAGGTGGAAGGCTATGACTTAAAGGTAAGGCTGAACGAGTACATACCTTATGAGGATGCAGAGAATCTGGTGCGGGGCATAGACGGAATCAGCGAGGGGGAGGCGGCCGCGTCTTATTCCATCAAGATCACGGGAACCAATAAATATGAGTATGCGCCTTTGCTGATACTGAATCCGGGGTCGGAGCTTTTTCGGATCATGAGTTATGAAGGGGAATACTATGAGCCAAGGGAGGATGGGCTGATCATGAGCCACCATCTGGCGGATAAGCTGCATGTCGCCTGCGGCGATGTGGTCGAGGTGGAAGGCACAGAGCTTACCTATCCGGGACAGCCCGCCAAGATGATGGTTGTCGATATCGTGCCCGATACCTTCGGCCTCAACTGCTATCTTGCGGGTGACGGAATGGAACGGTATTTTTCCGTGAACAGACAGGGCAATCTGCTGCTGCTCAATGTGGAAAAGGGCAGGATGGAGGATGTCCTGGAGCAGATCGGCAAACGGAGGAATATCAGCTATATTGTCGACAGCAAGACGGCCATAAACAATTATATATATATGATGGAGATATCGGTGCTGATGGTCAATATCATAGCTGCCTTTTCGGTGATCTCCGGCGTACTGATCATCTATAATGTCATAGGAATCAGCATTCGGGAACGGAAAAATGAATTCGGGACGATGATGGTGCTGGGAATGAATGTGTCAGAGATCAGTGAGATTGTCTTTTTTGAGCAGAGCATCAATTTCTTTTTTGGGATACTGTTTGGAATACCAATCGCGGAGGCTTTCCGGCGGCTGATCATATATGCCGCGTCGAGCGATGCGGAAACCGTAATGCTGACGATCACACCGGGGCTGTACCTGTTTTCATTTACGCTGTGCGCGATCGTCACCATTGTTTCCGTCATTCTGGTATTGAGAGAACTATTTCAGATACAGCTTACAGATGTGTTGAAAGTGAGGGAGTAACGTGAAAAATTCAAAGAATCAGAACAAGAGTAAAGTTGTCATGAAGGTGATCATCTTTGTGGTGGTGGCTGCAATCCTTGCAGTTGGAGTGATGTATATGCTGGATGACAGCATTGCCGTGAGAGGCACAAAGCTGGAAACCGGAAGCTTTACGGATACTTTCACAGAGAACGGGCGTGTGAAAAAAGGTCAGGTGATGAATTATATCAGTGAAGTGGACGGAAATGTGATAAGCGTCAGTGCGGCAAAAAATACGGCGGTGAAAAAGGGCGACCTGATCGCTGTCATTGACAGCTCGGATCTGGAATACGAAAGACAGGTCTGCAGCGCGGAGATCGCTGCGTTAGAAGCTTCCAAAACGGAGATCAATCAGGAGACACTTGTGAACCGGAATGAGATCCAGGCGGCGATCAGCGAGGCGGAATATCAGCTTCAGGAGATTGAGAACCAGAAGAAACTGAGCTCCTATACGGAAGATATGACGGTATCGCCGGAAATTTATATAAATTCCCTTCGGGTAGCCCACAATCAGGCGGATACGAATCTGGATTATTTTTCACAGTTGGAGGATGCGCTGAAAAAAAATATAGATGAGATCAAGGCAACAGTTTCCGGCGGAGATGTAAAGCTGTTGGATGACGCGACCGCGGAAACTTTGGCGGAACTCGAGGAGAAATATAAGGAAGCCCATAAGGAATATCAGAATGCCAAGGATGAAGCGGATAATGCGCGGGCAGCCTACGAAGACGCGGTTGACCGCATGAATGACGGCGAGCTGAACAAGGAATATTACGCCGCGATCCAGAGTGATTTTGAGATACAGGTACAGAAGATCAAGACTAACAAGGAGGCTTTGGAAAAGAAACTGAAGAACAATACCTCAAATGCCTCCACGCTTCGTGTAAACAATGAGATCGCGGCAAAGCTGGCACAGCTGGCGCAGCTTGACAAGAAGATCGAGGCCTGCAGAGTGGTGGCGCAGTCTGACGGCATTGTGAGCGAACTCCCGGTGGAAAACACCAGCCGCATCAGCGCGGGCGATGTTGTGGCCGTAGTCAGAACGGAAGATGTATATACGGTAGAGGCAAATGTCCTTACCAGCGAAGTTCCTTATCTGGCAGTGGGCGACAAGGTGAGACTGATCCAAAAGCTGAAGAGTGATCAGAGAGAATTCGAGGGAGAAATATCCGATATATATGATTATGCGGAGCAGACAGTCTCTGCACTTGGCAATGAGGAGTACCGCGTGAAGGTGGTCATCGGGCTGAAGGATGCGGGTGATCTTAAGGATGGGTATGAGTTGAAGGCGGAATTTGAGGTGTTTGCCCAGGATGATGTGATCAGCGTACCTAACAGCGCCCTGTTCAAAAAGGATGATGCCTACCATGTGTTTGTGGTCAAAAATGACAAGGCGCAGATGGTGCCTGTAGAAGTGCTGCACAAGGGTGGAACCCGCTCGGCGATCGGCGCGGGATTGTCGGCCGGAGATATCGTTATCATCGACGCGAACACGGAAGATCTGGTGGACAGTTCGGCAGTGGAGGTTGAGATCGCGGGGAATAAGTAGTCCCTGCCCTGTGATGCCGGGTTTAAATTTGACATTCTGTTACGAATTGGGTCTTATTCTTATCTTTTCGTTGCGTTAAAATTTCTTTTTTTGTATAATTATATGTGGTTGATCGCAGAGCGGTTGCTGAAAAACACGTTTCAGGAACAGTTATTGCTTATAGCGAATTTTGAATTTAAGGCTGAAATAAGGAGGACAGAAATGAACACGAGGGAAGAAAACGGAAAGCTTTATATTGAGCTGGAAGCAAGGATTGACACAAACAATGCCCCCCAGACGGAGCAGGAGCTGTTCTCAATCCTGAATGCGCACCCGGGTATAGTGCCTGTCATGGATGCAGGAAAGCTGGAATATATTTCCAGTGCAGGTTTGAGGGTGTTGCTCAAAATCAGGAAGACCTGTGGGCAGGATGTGGAAGTCATCAATGTGTCACAGCCGGTATATGAGATTTTCACAACAACGGGATTTGACCAGCTGTTGAGCGTCAAAAAGCGTCTGCGGGAGCTTTCCATCGAGGGACTCCAGGAGATTGGATCCGGCGGGTACAGCAAGGTGTACCGCATTGACCCGGAGACAATCGTGAAAGTTTATAAGCCGCAGCTGTCCATGGAATTTGTGGAAAAGGAGAGGGCACTTTCCCAGAAGGCTTTTCTTCATGGGATATCGACGGCGATATCATTCGATGTGGTTTCCTGCGGAGACAGCTACGGTGTGGTGTATGAACTTCTGAATTGCGGGACTGTCGCAGAGACCATCTCTGCGCATCCGGAGCGGGTTTCGGAGCTGGGGGCGCGGATGGGTACTTTCTTAAAGGATCTGCACGGCCTTGAGATTCCAGAGGATCTGTTCCCGGACAGAAAGAATTTGATGCTCTCCTTTATCGAAAAGCTGAAGTCTTATCTGGAGGAAGCGGAATATGCGAAGCTTTACAATTTTGTGGATGCGATCCCGCAGAGGAACTCCTTTATCCACGGGGACTACCATGCGAAGAATGTCATGATTCAGGGAGATGATTTCGTGCTGATCGATATCGGTGACGCGGGAATCGGGCATCCGGTGTTTGACATTGCGGAAGACATGCTGGCGAATGTGCTGTTTCCGAAGTCGAATGCAAGGAGTGAAGCGGAAAGGGCTGATATCTTGGGCTTTGCCCTGGAGGATGCCGGCAAATTGTGGGGTGGTCTGGTTGGCGGTTATTTTGGCGTGAGGACACCGGAGGAGATCGGAAGCATCACGCAGAAGCTCATGCCCTATGCGTATCTGCAGATGGCTTATCAGTCTATCACTCTGGCCGCAGGGACGAGCAGGGAGGAAATGCAGGGGAGAGTGGATCGTCTGGTCAGAGGACTTTTGCTGCCGGCTATCGATACGGCGGGAGAGTTGTTTTTCTAACTGTCCACATCTATACTGATAAGAATGGACATCAATATTGCAGGACTGAAAGGAAAAAGATAAAATAAAGCGGGGAAGTTTAAGGATATGGAAGAAAAAAAAGCAGAAAAAAAATATAAAAGCATCAGCGGAAAGCATTTGAGGGCGATGTTTGTCGTCTCAGTGATCACGGCGCTTGTCCTGATACCGGTGATTGCTTATACGTACCGGAAACAGATGGAGAAGGAGTATTCGGATAAGGCGTTTCATGAGGCAACGATCGCCGCGAAGCTGATCGATGGGGACAGTATCGCACGGTATCGCGAGACCGGGGTGAAGGATGAATATTATGAGGAAGTGAGGCAGATGCTCCTCACGATGAAACAGACTCAGGGGTTTGATTATTTTTATGTTGTGATCCCTTATGATGACGAGCAGTATTATATCTGGGATGCGGGTGAAGAAGGCGAAGAGGGCGTGTGCGACCTTGGGGATACTGATTTGTACTATGACGATGGCAAGGATATCATGCAGGCTGCATTCCGTGCAGATGGGGAGCAGAATATCCTGATTACCAATTCGAAGGAGTACGGTTACCTGGCCTCCGCGTATGTGGCGATCCTGGACAGCAAGGGGGAGCCGGCGGCACTGTCCTCGGTAGATATTTCCATGGATAGGATCAACATGCAGATACGCCAGTTCGTGGTACTGGTGCTGGTTATCATTATAGCGGTGTTGTTCGTCTGTCAGTACGGGTATTATGTGTACATGAAGAAGACGCTGGTGAAGCCCTTGAAGGATCTGCATGGGGCAGTGTCAAACCTGGTGTCTGAGAATATGGAGCACCTGAATGAGTTTCGCATAAACATACATACGGGGGATGAGATAGAGTCCATCGCGGATGCCTTTGTGGTCATGACGAAGGAGTTGGACAGCTATATCAGACATCTCGAGGATGTGACGAAGGAAAAGGAGCGGATCGGAGCGGAGCTTTCACTGGCGACGAAGATCCAGGCGGACATGCTGCCGAATATTTTCCCTGCTTTCCCGGAGCGGAAGGAGTTTGATATCCACGCCTCTATGACGCCGGCGAAGGAAGTGGGCGGAGACTTCTATGATTTCTTCCTGCTGGACGACGACCATCTGGGACTGGTGATCGCGGATGTATCCGGAAAGGGAGTTCCGGCAGCGTTGTTCATGATGATGTCGAAGATCCTGGTGAACAATTACGCAACCATGGGCGGTTCGCCTGCAGCCGTACTGGAGGCTGTGAATGCGCAGATCTGCAAGAACAATGAAGAAGAGATGTTCGTGACGGTATGGTTCGGAATCCTTACGATCTCTACCGGTAAGGTGATCGCTGCCAATGCAGGCCATGAGTATCCAATCCTGAAAGGCGCGGACGGCAAGTTTGAACTGTTCAAGGATAAGCACGGGTTTGTCGTGGGCGGCATGGAAGGTTTGAAATACAAGGATTATGAATTTACACTGGAAAAGGGTGGAGCACTGTTTGTCTATACGGATGGGGTGGCGGAAGCCACCAATCTGCAGGATGAGCTGTTTGGCACGGACAGGATGCTGGCGGCGTTGAATGCAGACCCGGAGGCAAGCCCCGAGCAGCTGCTTGAGAACATGCACAGCGCGGTAGATCACTTTGTGGGCGAGGCAACGCAGTTTGATGATCTGACGATGCTGGCGATTAAAATGCTGTAATAAGCTGTAATATGCTGTAATGCAAAAAAGGGAACAGAGAGAGATTAAGGTGAAGAAATCTGACGGTAGAGGAAAAATCGGGAAAATCATCATAAGGGCGGTGCCGGTGGCGTTCATGTTGGCAGCAGTAATGATCCTTGTTTTTGGAATGGATCTGGTCAGGATGAAGCCACATTATGCGTTTTCCACAGTCGCGCAGGCAGCGTTTGGGACGGATGGCGGCGTTGTCGTAGTGGATCAGGGCAAGACAGCGATCGAGTTTTTAGACGCAAACCACAGGCTGGTAAAGAGGCTGAAGGGTGAAAGAGACGACAGCTTTTACTATGCGGAACAGGTACTGGCGGACGGAAATACGCTGTATATTGCGGATACCGTTTATGACAGGTTGGATCAGACCAGGGTAAAAAAACGGCTGGTAGCGCTTGCGGGCAGGGAGCAGAGGATTCTGTTCGAACAGGAGTATGACCTGACGGCAGGTACGGACAGTGGCAACGAGATACTGGAATTTCAGGTCTATGAGGGGAAGGTATATTTTATCCTCAGTGTGGACTATGGACTGGAATTGTACCGGATCGAGGAGGACAGTGACGCGCCGGTTCTGGTGGAACGATATTATTGCGGGGATAAACTGAATGACGCGAGCATCGATCTGGAAAGCGGCGAGGTGGCCATTGCGGTCAAGCGTGGATTTGTGCGGATCTTTGATCCGGCAGGGCAAAAGTGGGTCACGCTGACCACGGACAGCGAGCATCTGATGCCGAACTGTATCGCCATCAGGAACAGGCAGGTCTTCTTCTCAGATCTGTATGAGAATAAGGTTTACCGTTATGATGTGGAACGACAGGATGGAATCGACACTTTGCTCCAGATGGACGGGAAACCGGTCTCCTTGGAGGTCTCGGCAGACGGCAGTGTGCTGGTCGGCAATGCCACCGGATTTTATCTGGCGACAGACACGGGGATTGACCATATCGGGGGAGGAAACTACCGGGATTATGCGGTAACGGTTTTACTGCGGGTGGTATTAGTGATCGCCGGTCTATGTGTGCTGTGGACATTATTTCTCCTGTCCAAAAAACTGGGACGGTTTCTGAAGAATGAGAATTCCATCAGAGTGGTCATCGTTGTGTTGGCGGTGGCAGTCGTATCCTGTTTTGTGGCATATTCCCTCATGGACGAACTGTTTGGGAAGGAAGAGGAGAATCTGATCGACAATATGAAGCTGTTTGCTGAATTGATGGCGGAACAGACAGACACGCAGGCGATCAGCCGCATGGAGGGAGAGACCTTTTACGGCACTTCTGCCTATAAGGCGCTCAGACAGCCGTTGGATGTGATGACGGCGCAGGCTTTTCTGGAGGGGAAGTATTATCGTTATACCATCTATACCGTGGATGAAAACGGTGTCTATTTTGTCTGTGATTATGATGATGATGTGATGTGTGGTGAACCTTATGATATCGGGGATGCCACCTATTACAGAAAAGCAGTTGAGACGGGGAATTCCTACGCACTCAGCACAAGGGACGTGGAAGGGACATGGATCAGTCTCATAACGCCCTTGAAGGATGCCGGCGGTGAGATTGTCGCTCTTTTAGAGGTGCGCATGGATATGAGTCTCAGAAACCGGGAGAAGAATACCGCCATTTGGAACACGGTGTTCAATGTATTTTGTACGACGGCGGTGGTGATGATGCTGATCCTGGAGGGTGTGCTGCTGCTTTCCTTCGTTGAGAAAAAACAGAAGCTGACAATTGTGGAGCGGTTGGACCCCACCTGTGTGATCCCACTGCGGACGCTGATCTTTTTTACAAATGCCGCTGACGCCATGCAGGATGCGTTTGTGGCAATCCTGTGCGCAGAGCTCTATAAGGGGCAGCTGCCCCTGCCGGATTCGGTAGCGGTGGCGCTACCGCTGTCCGCGCAGCTTCTGATGCTGGCGCTGTGTTCGAGCTTTATGGGCTCTGTGGGAGAGAAACACGGGGCAGCCAGAGTGATGGGCGGCGGACTATTGGTACAGTGCATGGGGTGTCTTTGTTGTATGCTCACAGGCTCCTACTTCGGGGTGTTGATCGGTAAGATGCTGATTGGTGCAGGAATGGGAACAGTGTATGTGAACTGTTACGCGATCGCGGCGAAGGGGAAGACGGAGGAAAGCTCTGCGAGAGCATTTACGGAGATTTCTGCGGGAAGTCTGTCGGGAGTCACCATTGGCGCTGGTCTTTCATCGGTATTCCTCACTATCGGCGGCTGGAAACTGGTCTATGCGGTAGGCGCAGTCCTGCTCTTTGCGTCATTCCTGGTGGCTGTATCCTCGAAGGAGTCAAAGCTTCAGAGCAATGTGGCGAAAAATGGAAAGACGCCGGCAGAGGGTGCTCTGGCACAAAACGGGGAGAAATTGCCGGAGGGCGTTTTGGCTGCGGAGGACATTGGAAAAGAAGAGGATACCGCACAGAAGAGAAGCGGAATCAAGGAGTTTATGTTCAATGCGCCGGTGCTTGGATATTTTCTGCTGATCCTGCTTCCGTTTATGATGTCCTTGGCGTACAGGGAATATTTCCTGCCGCTTGTGGCAGGGGAAAACAATGTGAGCGAGGTGAACATCAGCCGGTTTTATCTGATCTGCGGGCTTGCGTTTTTGTATTTGGGACCGGTCATCACCCGGTTTTTGATGAAGCATCTGGGGATGCTTGGGGGTATCTTTCTCGCCAGCTCCCTCATGGCAGCGGCTATGCTGCTCTATGTGGTAAGACCTAGCATGGGGATGGTATTCTTCGGAATGGTGATGCTGTCCTTTGTAACATCCTTCTCCTATGGATGTATGTACACTTTCTTTGGGGAGCTGCCGCAGTCTGTGCGGTACGGGGAAGCGAAGTCTATGGAGGTCTATACGGTGTTTGAGAGCATTGGTTCCACGGCGGGACCGATTGCATACGGCGTGCTGTTATCCTTTGGAAACCGTCTGGGGCTGACAATCTTCGGAGCAGGGATGCTTGTATTTGCAGGAATTTATGCGTTGATCATGAGGCGGTATAAGAAGAGATGAAAATTGTTTACTTTGGTTCGGATGTATTCTTATCGTGTTTTGAGTATCTGGTGGAGAGGGAGCAGGTCTTAGCCCTTTATACTTACCATAATGATGAGGATTATTTTAATGAGTATAATATTGTCAGTAGGGCAGAGGAATTAGGAATTCCGGTGCATTATGAAGCAATTGAACCGGATACAATCAGGCGGTTTTTCCTGGAAGAGGGCTGTGACTTGTTTTTTATCGCGGAATATGACAAGAAAATTGATATTCCGGAAGATCTTGCGGAATTCCGGGGGATCAACACACACAGTTCACTACTGCCGCAGGGGAGGAGTTATTATCCAATCGAGTGTGCTATGGCAAGGGAACTTTCGGAGACAGGAGTGACCATGCACAAACTGAGCAATCACCTTGACAGCGGGGAGATCATCCGGCAGAGGAAGGTGGAGATCACCGAAGACCGGGACAGCGTAGATATTTATCTGATGAACGCAGTTCATGCAAGGCAGATGCTTCAGGAGATCATGTCGGATTTTGAGACGGCTTGGGGCTTGGCGGTGCCGCAGGCGGAAGTTCAGGAGTATTGGCGCAGACCGGAGGATTCACTGTTGACTGTGACGCATGATATGTGTGTAAGGGATGTGCTGGAGATCTTCCGGAAATACAACAGTATGACAGAGATCCTGATCAGGGATCGGATCTACTTTGTGACGGCCGTGATGCCCGGCAGCGCGCCTCTTCCAAAGGAGGAGATGCGGATACACGATACGCTGTGGCTGTATGGGCTTAAGGACGGGCATGTCCGGGTAAGTATATTTGCAAAGAACCAGAAGAACAGAAAATAGCAGAAAGAAATCGGAAAAAGAAATGGGAAAGAATGGGAAAAAAAGGAAAGCAGTTAGCGGGCTGCTTGTGGCAGCATGTATCCTTTCTGCCTGTGGCAGTTCAGAGACCGGACCGCAGCTTTTGAAGGAATGGGTGGTGGAGGCGGATGCCGAGGCCGCGGACGTGCAGGAGCAGAATAGGGTCTATCGTGTGGCCATGGTCACGGATATCGGAGGTGTGGATGAT
This sequence comes from Lachnospiraceae bacterium UBA3821, assembly GCA_002368865.1. GTDB lineage: Bacteria > Bacillota > Clostridia > Lachnospirales > Lachnospiraceae > Acetatifactor. Next base: position 32,577 of record DFDT01000145.1, read on the forward strand.
CAGGGATTTAACCAGAGCGCGTGGGATGGCCTGGAGGCGCTGAAGAACGCGACGGGTGCTTCCGTCAGCTATGTAGAATCGCAGAGTGAGGAGGATTTTGTTCCAAACTTTACCGAGCTTGCGGAGAACGGCTATACGCTGTGTTGGGGCGTGGGTTACCAGTGTGCCGACGCGCTTTTGAAGGTTGCGGAGAAGTATCCGGAGGTCAACTTTGCCATCATTGACAATGCCTACGAGGAGACTCCGGAGAATGTGACCGCAGTTGTGTTCCGGGCGCAGGAGCCTTCTTTTATAGTGGGGTATATTGCAGCCTGTGTGACTAAGACGGGCAGTGTCGGATTTGTGGGCGGTGTGCCAAGTGACATCATAGACCAGTTCCAGTACGGATTTGAGGCGGGCGTTGCCTATGCGAATCATTTACACCATAAAAACGTAACCGTTTCGGTAGAGTATGTGGGAAATTTTTATGATTCCGTTTCAGGTGGACAGATCGCGGATACAATGTATGGTAACGGATGCGATGTGATCTATGCGGCAGCAGGCGGCGCAGGCCTGGGTGTGATCGAGTCAGCCGGGAAAAACGGATATTATGTGATCGGTGTGGACAAGGATCAGGCGTATCTCGATCCGGATCATGTACTGTCTTCGGGCATGAAAAAGGTGGATGCAGCGATCCTGCGTGTGTCGCAGGACTATGAGCAGGGGAGAGCCATAGGCGGTAAAACTTTGAGTTTTGGCATGGCAGAAGGAGCTGTAGGGATTCCGGAAAACCATGAGAATTATTCGGATGAGATTTATGATGCGGCAATCGGTCTATGCGATGAGATCAAGGCAGGAAAACTGGTTCCGCCGGCGAATGAGGAGGAATACAAGACATTTGTGGATGGACTGTAAATTGTTACAAAACAGGGGTGTTATGTAAATTTGGATTTGTCATGCAGATTATTATCTGAAAGGGGAAACAGGGTATGAGCGATGTCGTAAAAGAGATTGAAGTGGATGCAGTGGATGCGAAGCTGGATGAGGTGATGGAATTTCTGGAGCAGAATCTGGAGGCGGTGGACTGTTCGCCGAAGGCACAGATGCAGATCTGCGTGGCCGCAGAGGAGATTTTTGTAAATATTGCACATTATGCGTATGGCTCAGAAATCGGAAAAGCAACGGTGAGGGTGGAGCTTTCCGGAGATCCGGTCACGGTGACGATCACGTTTATGGACAATGGGGTTCCTTTTGATCCGTTAGCTAAGGAGGATCCGGACGTGACTCTGGCGGCTGATGAGAGGAAGATCGGAGGCTTGGGGATCTATATGACAAAGAAAACAATGGATGATGTGACCTATGAGTATAAGGACGGAAAGAATATCTTGCAGATGAAGAAAATCCTGTAGTTGGTGAATGGGTAAATCAAGAATAGGTAATGGTGTGTGAATGGATAAAATAACTATTTTGCATGCGAATGATATCCATGGGCAGCTGAATTTCACGGTAGGAAGAGATCTGGCAGTACAGGGCGGAATTTCGCTGCTCTCGGGTTATGTGAATAAGGTGCGGAAGGAGACACCTGTCTTCTTCGGCATCTGTGGGGATGTCCTGCAGGAGGATGTCTGGGGATCGGACTATAAGGGAACGAATACGGTGGAGCTCATCAATTATCTGAAGCCGGACGCCATCTCTTTGGGAAATCACGAGATGGATTACGGGCTGGAGCATCTGCTGATCTTCAATGCCTGTATCCGATCCTCCGTGCTGTGCGCAAATATCATGGTCGCACCGCTTGCCCAGACGCTGTTCAAGCCGGGAAAGGTGTATGAGGTGAACGGGGTGAAGATCCTGTTCATCGGTGTAATCCCTCGGGCATTTTTGAATAAAATCCTGTCGGATGAGTTTTGCCGGAACATGCTCTCCTATAAGGACAGCTACACGGCGATCCGGGAAGAGATCGCGGCCCATGCCGCGGAACACATTGACCTGGTGGTGCTCATGTCCCACTATGGGATCGAGGGGGACAGGGAGCTGGCATTAAACATGCCGGAGGACATCCATGTGGACCTGATCCTGGGCGGGCACACCCATATCGACATGGACGAGGCGGAGGTGGTGAACGGGATACCCATTGCCCAGTCCAGCTACGGCACCACCCACATCGGGCGGTTTGACCTGGTGGTGGATACGGAACGGAAGCGGATCACGGAATGGAGCTGGGAGCGGGTGGCGCTGACGGAAGAGTTGTGCGATTACGATTACGGGGTGGATGAGCTGGCAGACCGGATTGTGTTCGACAAGAAAAAGATCGTATCGAACGACACGATATGTCGGCTTGCATCCTCTTTTGAACATAAAAGCAGACTGTATGAAACGGAGATTGGGGATCTGGTGGCGGATGCGTTTCTGGATCTCTATCCGGTGGATCTGGTGATCCTGCAGTCCGGCAGCATCCGGAGAAAGGAAGTGGGACCGGAGGTCACGGAAAAGGATTTCAAGGAGATGTACCCCTTTGATGACCGGTTCGTGGCGGTGACCATGAGCGGAGAGGAGCTGAAAGATTGTTTTGCCTATCTGTTTTCCTTAAAGGAGGACGGCTCGGTCATGAACGGAACCTTCCAATACAGCCGGGGCTTCCGGCTGGTGGTGGACGGAGCTGACTGCTGGGAGCGGGGCTGCAGGGTGGAGGAGATCACTCTGAACGGCGAGCCGCTGCAGGACGATAAGTTGTACCGTGTGGGCATGACAAAGAACTGTGCAGACAGTACATTCCGGTATTTTAATTATGTGTTCGGGGAGGAACGGCGGAGGCTGCTTTCCTTTTCAACCTATTCGGATCTTGGTTCCTGGCTCATGCGGCAGGAGGGAGAGATCCCTGTGCCGGAAAAGGGAAGATTTGAACTCCGGGATTTCCCGGGCATGAAATAACAATAAAATGCAGGAGGAAATGTAATGAAAAGGATTATTTGGATTTTAGTCAGCATTGTATGTGTCGGGATGGGAATCTTTATCTTGGTGTCATACGCGCATGCGCAGAAAACGCAGACCGCCCAGACAACTGCTACGATTGTCAGGGTGGACAGCGAAGTGGAAACAGACTCCGATGGGGATAATACAAGAATGTATTATCCGGTGGTGGAATATACAGTCAACGGGAAAAGCTATGAAGAAAGAATTCCGGACAGCGGGACATCGAACTCTACCACATACAAAGAAGGCCAGACAGTTGAGATAAAATACAATCCGGATAAGCCGGAAGAACTGTCAAAACAGGGGGCCAAAGGAGGACTGATCGGCGGAATCTTCTTTATTGCGTTTGGTGTCATTTCCGCGGCAGGAGTCTTGACCGGGAAGGCAGCGTAAAGCAAGAGAAAAAAGGAGCGTGCAGGGAACGGATGTAAATGAGCTTACCGCTGCAACAGGCGTATATGATGAGGAGTCGGGCTGGGTCAAGGAAAAATATAACGTCGGCATTTTGCGTCCCAACGAGGGCGGTGAACCGGCATATAAGATCACGGATTTCGGCACCGGGTTCTAAAGGTGATTAAAAAAGTAAATCCTAAATTTCAGGAGGGAAAAAATTATGAAGATGTTATTTTACGCAGCAAAGGTGTACGACAAGAAGTCTTTTGGATTAATCCTGGAGCAATTTCCGGAGATTGAGATCGAGTATATCGATCATGAGCTGGAGCCCAGGACGGCGGCATTGGCGAAGGGATATGATGCGATCTGCGCGTTTGTGAGCGCTAATGTAGGTGCAGAGACACTGCAGACGCTGTATGACTGCGGTGTGAAGATCGTGCTGATGCGGTGCGCGGGCTTTAACAACGTGGATGTGGACAAGGCGAAGGAGCTCGGTATGATCGTGAAACGTGTGCCGGGATATTCTCCTGAATCCGTGGCGGAGCTTGCCATGGGTCTGGCGTTGGCAGTCAACAGAAGGCTTTACAAGGCATATAACAAGGTAAGAGAGAACGATTACAGCTTAAAGGGGCTGCGCGGCGTGAATTTCTACCAAAAGACAGCGGGTATTGTGGGAACCGGCAAGATCGGTGCGGCGATGTGTCGGATCTGCCGTGGTTTTGGGATGCGCGTGATTGCTTACGACGTGTATGAGAACCCGGCGCTGAAGGATTTTGTGGAATATGTGTCCCTGGATGAACTGCTTGCACAGAGCGACCTGATCTCCCTGCATTGTCCGCTGATGGATTCCACTTATCACATGATCAATCTGGAGAACATTAAGAAGATGAAAGACGGCGTGATCCTGGTGAACACCTCCAGAGGTGCGCTGGTTGACACAAATGAGCTGATCGAGGGCATCCGGATGCGGAAATTCCTGGGTGTTGGCCTGGATGTGTATGAGGAGGAGACCGGGAATGTGTACGAGGACCGTTCCGACGATATCATGGAGCATTCCGTGACAGCAAGACTTCTGGCATTCCCGAATGTGATGATCACTTCCCATCAGGGCTTTTATACCATGGAGGCGCTTGCGGCGATCGCGGAGACCACGCTGCAGAATCTGATGGACGCAAAGGAAGGAACTCGAAACGGAAACGATGTGGCGTGACAGGAAGGAAAGGCAGGAAAGGGAAAAACGCTTATGTTGAACCGGTATATGGCAATGGCAATTGAAGAGGCCAGACAGGGAATCCAGGCAGGACATGGAGGGCCGTTTGGCTGTGTGATCGTGAAGGATGGGAGTGTGATCGGAAAGGGGCATAACGAGGTTATCAGCCAAAGTGATCCGACCTGTCACGGCGAGATCATGGCGATACACAATGCCTGTAGGACGATCCGGTCCCATGACCTCAGCGGATGCGAGTTATATACAACAGCTGCGCCGTGTCCGATGTGCGCCGGTGCGATCCAATGGGCAAACATCAAAAAGGTGTACTATGGCTGTGCCGTTTCCGACACGGATCAGATCGGGTTCAGAGATCAGATTTTTTACGAAGAAACGAATAAAGCGTTTGAAGAGATGAATCGTGAGGAATGCCTGAAAGTTTTTGCGGAATATCATGCAATGCAGGATAAGACAATGTATTAGGAAATGTCTTTACGAAAACGGGATGATGATATAAAATAAAAAAGAATGGAAAAACTGCAATGAAGAAGCACAAAAAATGACACAGGAAGGAGAGCATTGCATGTATGATCTGATCATCATCGGCGCCGGACCGGCGGGACTTTCCGCAGCGGTATATGGCGTCAGAGCGGGACTGAATTTACTGGTTTTGGATCAAAGCCCTATGAGCGGAGGGCAGATCCTGAATACTTATGAGGTGGACAACTATCTGGGACTGCCGGGTATCAGCGGTATGGATATGGGGCAGACATTCCGGGCACATGCGGATAAACTCGGTGTGGAGTTTGTGACGGCGCGGGTGAAGGAAATCGTGGATAACGGGGATTCCAAGGTTGTACGGACCAGAAAGCAGGATTTTGAAGCGCGCGCGTTGATCCTGGCAGCAGGAGCGGAGCATGCGCATCTGGGGGTGCCGGGGGAGGAACAGTTCTCGGGCATGGGCGTGTCTTATTGTGCGACCTGTGACGGGGCGTTTTTCAAAGGGAAAACGGTTGCGGTCATAGGCGGCGGAGATGTGGCTCTGGAGGATGCCATCTACCTGGCTAGGACCAGTGAGAAAGTATATCTGCTGCACAGAAGGGATGAACTGCGCGGCGCAAAGGTGCTGCAGGATGAATTGCTGTCCCTGCCCAACGTAGAGGTGTTGTACAGTCATACCTTGCAGGAGATCCGGGGTGAGCAAAGCGTTCAGAAGCTTTTGATCCGGGATGTAAAGACCGAGGCGGAGCGGGAGCTTCCGGTGGACGGCGTGTTCATTGCCGTGGGAATCCATCCGTGCAGCGAACTGGTCAAGGGTCTGGTGGAGCAGGATGAGGCCGGATATGTGTTGGCCGGAGAGAACTGTGCAAGCAGCGCGCCCGGGATCTATGTGGCGGGCGATATCAGAAAGAAACCCCTCAGACAGGTGGTCACTGCGGTGGCGGACGGAGCCAATGCGGCGGTGGCTGCTGCAGAATTTTTAAGAAATTTTAAGAACTGACAAAAATGTTACAAAAATTTAATAAATATTGTATCGGAAAAAAAGCAGTCCCAAAGGACTGCTTTTTGGCTTTTTGTTGTTGACAAAAGGAGCATGGAGTGATATAGTTTTTCATGTACGTAACAAATTTGTAACAAATCGTATTATTTTTTTAAATTTTTCGGAGGAAGGAAACAGTGCGTAGGTTCAGAAGTACAATTGCCGGTTTTTCGGGTATGGCATGTGCAACATGTGTATTGTCTTTGGCATTGATGTTTTCCGATGTGTCATCTGTGCATGTATCGGCGGCTTCTTTGAGCAATTCCGCGCTGCCCAGCGGCGGTGTGGCGTTGAGTTTGGACAGTACCGCGATCGCGCTTGAGAATATAGCAGGAACTGAGAACAAGAATGTGAGGACAAGTACGGTCATCGCCGCGGTGAAGGAGGCGTCGGCCGCTTCCGCAGAGAAGGCTGTGGCGGTGAAGGATGCAGAGCCCACAGAGGAGGAGCTGTTCCGGAATCTTGTGATCGCGCAGGTACATAATTATGTGAATGTGAGAAGTCTCCCCAGCGAGGCGGGTGAGATCGTCGGAAAGCTGTATGATAAATCTGTCGGCAATCTCCTGGAAGAGGAGAATGGCTGGTATAAAATTGAGTCCGGTTCGGTGACCGGTTATGTGAAGGCTGAGTTTTGCGTCACCGGTGACGAGGCGGTGGAGTTGGCGAAGAAAGTGGGAACCAGACTTGCCACTGTCACCACGACGACTCTGAAAGTCCGGACGCAGCCGGGACTGGACGCATCCGTCATGGGGTTGGTACCCATTGATGATGAGTTGGTGGTATCCGATCAGGTTGAGGGCTGGGTACAGGTTGATGTGGAAGAAGGAATCGGCTGGGTGTCCGCCGATTATGTCACTTTGCGGACTGAGTTCGTAAAAGCGGAGTCCAAAGCGGAGGAGGAAGCCCGACTGAAGAAAGAGGCGGCGGAGCGTGAAAAAGCCAGAAAAGCGGCTGCTTCCAAAACTTCCCAGAAGAGCTCGGCAAGTCAGACAACGGTTTATACCGCAACTGCTTCATCCGGCAGCGGAACAGGACAGGAAGTTGTGGATTACGCGCTCCAGTTTGTCGGTAATCCTTATGTGTATGGCGGCACCAGTCTGACAAACGGCGCGGATTGCTCCGGATTTGTCATGAGTGTGTATGCGAATTTCGGTGTGTCACTGCCCCATTCGTCCGCAGCGGACAGAAGTCAGGGATATGCAGTGGAAGGCGGCCTTGCCAACGCGCAGCCGGGAGATATCGTATGTTACTCCGGTCATGTGGCGATCTATGCAGGCAACGGACAGATCGTGCATGCTTCCACCAGTAAGACGGGAATCATCGTATCCAGTGCGGATTATAAGAAGCCTCTGGCTGTCAGAAGAATTTTCTGATATAATAATGAATATGCGAAAGCTGCGTCACTTATGTCTGGTGCGCAGCTTTTTTCGCGAGCAAAAGTGCAAGCGCGAAGCGCTGGTACTGTGAAGGAGTGCAGGATGAAGTTTTATATGGCCCCCATGGAGGGAATGACAGGATATGTTTTTCGAAATGTGTACCATAAGTATTACGGGGATGTGGATAAGTATTTTACCCCGTTTCTCTGCAGTACGGGTCTGAGTCACAAAGAATTGCATGATGTGATGCCGGAGCATAACCGGGGGATGTCTGTGGTGCCGCAGATCCTGACGGATCGGGCGGAGGATTTCCTGAAGATCGCAGGGCGCCTGCAGGAATTCGGATATGGCACGGTGAACCTGAATCTTGGCTGTCCTTCCGGGACAGTGGTGAGCAAGGGCAGGGGCGCGGGATTTTTGAAGGATACGGAGCGACTGGAGCGGTTTCTGGAGGAGATCTTTACAGGCTGTCCGCTAAAGATTTCCGTGAAGACGAGGATCGGTGTGCAGGTGCCGGAGGAGTGGGAGAAACTGCAGGAGATTTACAATCGCTTTCCGTTGGAGGAGCTGATCGTTCATCCCAGGGTGCAGAAAGATTTTTATAGGCATCCGGTGAGGCGGGAGATGTTCCGGTCTGTGCTGGAGCAGAGCAGTATGCCGGTCTGCTATAACGGGGATCTTCACAGTGTGACCGATTTTCGGGAATTTACGGCGGCATATCCCGATGTGGACTGCGTGATGATGGGCAGAGGGATCTTTAAAGATCCCGGACTTGTGGGGGCCTGCAAAAACCGGTCTGTGACCCGGGAAGAGCGGTTTTCCACCCTGCGCGCGATGTTGGCGGAGCTGTTAGCAGAATATCGCAGGGAGATGGGGAACGACACGCATACACTTTATAAAATGAAGGAAGTGTGGACATACCTGGGGCAGAGCATCCCCGGAGGAGAGCGGCCGTTAAAGGAGATCACAAAGGCGAGGAGCATCAGCGAGTACAAGGTTGCGGCGGGAGAGGCGCTTCGCAGGTGGGAAGAAAACTGTTGTATGGATAATTAGTGAATTTGTCAAAATATAAAAAGATGAAAAAATAGTCTTGACATTTCAAAATTATACAAAATGCACAAAAAAAATCAGTGAGTCGAAATAAAGAACAAAATAAAACGATAATATGAACGTAATTATCCACCGTAAGAAATGCCTTAAATCAAATAAAAGGAATTTATACACCGATTTATACACATTATCCACCAAATTTTTGCCTTTTCCAGGGGGTGAAAAAAGCCTGTCAAGCAAAACATTTGTTTTGTGAAGTTCGTATAAAAAAACAAAAAGCAAGGGAGAATTTCAAAAAAAGAATTGACAGACACAATTCATAAATCGGTAAAAAATTTGCGAAATTGTTGCAAAACTATCTGTATACATGGTATAATGTGAGACAAAGCAGAGTTTTGGTTTAGGCTTTGTTTTACAATCTGGAATCGAAAGGGATGATAGCATGAAATTTACAATTGTAGGCAGAAACATTGATGTAACACCCGGTTTGCGTTCCGCAGTGGAAGACAAGATCGGAAAACTGGACAAGTATTTTAATCCGGACACGGAGGTGCATGTAACCCTGAGCGTGGAGAAAGAGCGCCAGAAGATTGAAGTTACGATTCCGGTCAAGGGAAATATCATCCGTTCTGAGCAGGTGAGCAATGATATGTATGTTTCCATTGACCTGGTGGAGGAGATCATTGAGAGACAGCTGAAGAGATACAAAAATAAGCTGGTGGACAGACATCAGGCGGGCGGCGATTTCAGCCAGATGTATGTTGAGAATGATTATATGGACGATGAGGAGATCAAGATCGTTCGTACGAAGAAGTTTGACATTAAGCCCATGTATCCTGAGGATGCCTGCATCCAGATGGAACTGTTGGGACACAGCTTCTATGTATTTTGCAATGCAGAGACAGATCAGGTGAACGTGGTATATAAGAGAAAGGGCGACACCTATGGTCTGATCGAGCCGGAGTATTGATGCCGCGGCATAGTTTCCGCAAAAAACACATAAGATAAAGGGAATCAATATCGCAGGTGACGGATATGAGGATACCCTTTTCTCGTGGCAAAAGATCGGAAAAACAAATTAAAATAGGAAGACAGGCACTGTGGGGAATGGGATGCATTCTGGCGGTGCTTGTCTTTTTTGCATGTCAGAAAGAGATGACCGTGCAGACGGGGTCTGCCGGTGTCGCGGCAAACGGACAGGAAGACAGTGCGGATCAGGGGAAAAAGGATTATATCAGATGGGTGGATTTTACGGTATCCTATGAGGCGTTGTGCAAGGCGTACGATTGGGATGTGGATACGCACGGGACAGAGCATGAGGTGCATTGGATAGAGCTGCTGGCCTATACGGCGTGCAGAACGGGGGCTGTTTTTGACAAAAAGGCGCTGGAGATTCTGGAGAATACGGCGAAGAAGCTGGCAGACGGACAGGCGGATATGGAAACGCTGACCCGGGATCTGCAATATTATCCATATTATAAGGAAGCATATTCAGCGGTGCTCGGGGGATTGGTGGGAGAGTATGAGGTGGAGGTGCCGGATGAGAACGGAAATACCGAGTGGAAGAGTCATTACGGGTTGAAAGCGTATTTTCCGCTGGCCAGGGGATTTGATTATTCTCATTACGATGATTTCGGAGTGAGCAGAAGTTACGGTTATAAGCGCAGGCATCTGGGGCATGATATGATGGGGCTGACCGGCACACCGATCATGGCCATTGAGTCCGGCAGAGTGGAGGCTCTGGGATGGAATCAGTACGGCGGCTGGCGGATCGGGATCAGAAGCCTGGACGGTAAGCGGTATTATTATTACGCGCATCTGCGGCAGAACTATCCCTTTGCGGAAGGCCTGGAGGAGGGCAGTCTGGTGACGGCGGGAGATGTGATCGGGTATATGGGGCACACCGGGTATTCCACCAAGGAAAATGTAAACAATATTGAGGTGACGCATCTGCATTGGGGGCTGGAGCTGATCTTTGACGAGTCGCAGAAAGAGAGCGACAATGAGATCTGGGTGGACGTGTATGCGCTGACCAGGTTCCTGGCGAAGCATACACAACCCGCGCAAAAAGTAGAAGGAACAAAGGAGTGGGTGCGTGTCACGGAAATGCGTGATCCAGAATTGTTATTTTTTTATCAGAAAGAATGAAAAAGCCATTGCAAAAGAGAAAAGGCTGTGGTACAATGGCTAAAGGTGAAATGACAAAAAAATAACAAAGCAACTTTTTCAAAAAATTGGAGGAAATGAACATGGCAAGAAAAGTGGTTTTAGCAGGTGCATGTCGTACTGCGATCGGAACGATGGGCGGGTCTTTGAGCACGATCCCGGTGGCTGATCTGGGTGCAATTGTGATCAAAGAGGCTGTCAAGAGAGCAGGGGTTGCTCCTGAGGCAGTGGATCAGGTTTACATGGGCTGCGTGATCCAGGCAGGACAGGGACAGAATGTGGCCCGTCAGGCTTCCATCAAGGCAGGTCTTCCCATTGAAGTTCCGGCAGTGACCATGAATGTGGTCTGCGGTTCCGGTCTGAATTGTGTGAACCAGGCTGCACAGATGATCATGGCAGGAGATGCTGACATTGTGGTTGCGGGCGGTATGGAGAATATGTCCATGGCTCCTTTTGCAATCCCCAATGCACGTTACGGATATCGCATGATGTGGCCGAGCCAGAGCAGCGGTGCGCTTGTGGACACCATGGTAAAAGATGCACTTTGGGACGCCTTCAATGATTACCATATGATCACTACGGCAGACAATATTGCGAAGGAGTGGAATCTGACCCGTGAGGAGTTGGATGAGTTCGCGTTGAAGAGCCAGCTGAAGGCAGAGGCTGCCATCAAGAACGGTGCGTTCAAGAATGAAATCGTTCCTGTGGAGATCAAGAAAAAGAAAGAGACGATTGTGTTTGATACCGATGAAGGCCCCAGAGCCGGTTCCACCATCGAGGGACTTGCGAAGCTGCGTCCGCTGAATCCCGACGGCGTGGTGACGGCAGGTAACGCTTCCGGCATCAACGACGGCGCAGCAGCGGTTGTGCTGCTTTCCGAGGAGAAGGCAAAAGAGCTGGGCGTAAAGCCGATGGCAACTTTCGTGGCAGGCGCGCTGGCAGGCGTTCGTCCCGAGGTAATGGGTATCGGCCCTGTGGCTGCGACCAAGAAAGTTATGGCGAAGACCGGTATGAAGATCGAGGACTTTGACATCATCGAGGCAAACGAGGCGTTTGCGGCACAGTCCGTCGCAGTGGGCAAGGATCTGGGCATTGATGTGGAGAAGCAGCTGAATCCCAACGGTGGTGCGATCGCGTTGGGACATCCTGTGGGTGCTTCCGGATGCCGTATTCTGGTGACACTGTTGCATGAGATGCAGGCAAAGGGCGCGAAGACCGGACTGGCTACGCTGTGTATCGGCGGCGGTATGGGATGCGCAACGATCGTGAAAATAGAGGAGTAAAACCATGGAATATATTCTATACGAGCAAAAAGGGCAGTATGCGATCCTCACGATCAACAGGGAGAAGGCGCTGAATGCGTTGAACTCCCAGGTGTTGGACGAGTTGAATGAGGCGTTGGACAATGTGAATCTGGATGAGGTGCGGGCACTGATCATCACCGGCGCGGGAGCAAAGTCTTTTGTGGCAGGTGCGGACATCGGAGAGATGAGCACACTCACCAAGGCAGAGGGCGAGGCTTTCGGCAAGAAGGGAAATGATGTGTTCCGTAAGATTGAGACATTTCCGATTCCTGTGATCGCTGCGGTGAACGGGTTTGCACTGGGCGGCGGATGTGAGCTTTCCATGAGCTGTGACATCCGGATCTGTTCCGACAATGCGGTGTTCGGACAACCCGAAGTGGGCTTAGGCATCACGCCGGGATTCGGCGGCACCCAGAGACTGGCGCGTCTGATCGGCGCGGGCATGGCGAAGCAGATGATCTACACTGCAAGGAATATCAAGGCTCCGGAAGCATATCGGATCGGTCTGGTAAATGAGGTTTACGCGGCTGAGACGGATGCGGACGGCAATGTGGTCAAGAGTGCAGGTGAGGTGCTCATGGCAGCGGCTGAGAAGATGGCTTCCACCATAGCGAAGAATGCGCCTATCGCAGTGCGCAACTGTAAGAAGGCAATAGGTGAAGGGCTGGATGCGGATATGGATGAGGCTCTCGTGATCGAAGAGAAGCTGTTCGGCGATTGCTTTGAAACCGAAGACCAGAAGTACGGCATGGCTTTCTTCCTGGACAAGAATAAGGAAAAAGTGAAAGAGCCTTTTAAAAACTGCTAAAAATATGTGATTAAAATAAATGGAGGATAAGAACATGAAAGTTGGCGTTATCGGCGCGGGAACCATGGGACAGGGCATTGCAAAAGCATTCGCTCAGATCGACGGTTATGAAGTGGCACTCTGCGACATCAAGCAGGAATGGGCAGAGGGCGGCAAGGACAAGATTGCGAAAGGTTATGCAAGACTGGTGGAGAAGGGTAAAATGGAGCAGGCTGCAGTAGATGCGATCCTTGCGAAGATCACTCCCGGTCTGAAAGAAGACCTGTGCGCAGACTGCGATCTGATCGTGGAAGCTGCATTCGAGGATATGGCAGTCAAGAAGACCACCTTCGGTGAGCTGGACAAATTTGTGAAGGCGGACTGCATTTTTGCATCCAACACTTCTAGCCTTTCCATCACGGAGATCGGCAACGGACTCAACCGTCCGATGGTTGGCATGCATTTCTTCAATCCGGCTGACCGTATGAAGCTGGTGGAGGTGATCGCAGGTGTGAACACGCCTGACGAGACCGTGGAGAAGATCAAGAAGATTTCCGAGGAGATCGGCAAGACTCCCGTACAGGTGAACGAGGCAGCAGGCTTTGTGGTAAACCGTATTCTGATCCCGATGATCAATGAGGCTGCTTTCATCAAGATGGAAGGTGTTTCCGATATCGCAGGCATTGACGCTGCGATGAAGCTGGGCGCAAATCATCCCATGGGTCCTCTGGAGTTGGGCGATTTTGTCGGCCTGGATATCTGCCTTGCCATCATGGATGTGCTTTATAAGGAGACCGGAGACAGCAAGTATCGTGCATGTCCGTTGATCCGCAAGATGGTACGCGGCGGTAACCTGGGTGTGAAGAGCGGAAAGGGATTCTATATTTATAATGCAGACCGCACCAAGACCCCTGTAGATGCGAAGTAAAGAAGTAGAAAATAGATATGGAGGAAAAACATCATGGATTTTTCTTTGAGCA
>DFDT01000101.1 GCA_002368865.1 Lachnospiraceae bacterium UBA3821
GGCATGCGTCTGAAAAAAGAGGCGCTGGCGGTGACGGTGTGCGATAAAAATATCTTCGAGATCACATCGTTGTCGGTGTCCGATCTGCATGCATTTTTAAGCGAAATGCAGCTGACGAACCAACAGCAGCTGATCGGAAAGCAGATTTTGAAGGAGATCCGGGCCAGAGTGCAGTTCCTCATGGATGTGGGACTGGATTATCTGTCTTTGGCCAGAGGGACAGCCAGCCTGTCCGGCGGCGAAGCACAGCGGATCCGGCTGGCAACCCAGATTGGCTCGGGTCTGGTGGGCGTGTGCTATATTCTGGATGAACCCAGCATCGGTCTGCATCAGCGGGACAACGACAAGCTGTTGAATACGTTAAAGAGTCTGCGGGATCTGGGCAACACCCTGATCGTGGTGGAGCATGATGAGGATACCATGCGGGCGGCGGACTATGTGGTGGATATTGGGCCCAGCGCCGGTTCCCATGGTGGAGAAGTGGTGGCCTGCGGTACAGCGGAGGAGATTATGAAAGTGCCGGAGTCCATCACTGGAAAGTACCTGAGCGGTGAGCTGCAGATCCCGGTGCCGAAGAAGCGTAGGAAGCCGAACGGATGGATCAAGGTCGTGGGCGCGCAGGAGAACAATCTGAAGAATATTGACGTGGACTTTCCGCTGGGCGTGATGACTTGTGTGACGGGAGTGTCTGGATCGGGTAAGAGTTCTCTGGTGAATGAGATTTTATACAAGCACTTGGCCAGGGATTTGAACCGTGCCAGATGTATTCCTGGCAAGCATAAAGATATTAAGGGTCTGGAGCAGCTGGATAAGGTGATTGCCATCGACCAGTCGCCCATCGGGCGGACGCCCCGGTCGAATCCGGCCACCTATACCGGTGTGTTTGATCAGATCAGGGATCTGTTCGCGGCGACGGCGGACGCCAAGGCCAGAGGCTACGGCAAGGGCAGGTTCAGCTTTAATGTGAAGGGGGGCAGATGCGAGGCCTGCAGCGGTGACGGCATCATCAAGATTGAGATGCATTTTCTGCCGGATGTGTATATTCCCTGTGAGGTCTGCGGCGGTAAACGCTATAACAGGGAGACCCTGGAGGTGAAATACAAGGGCAAGAGCATTTATGATGTGCTGGATATGACGGTGGAGGAGGCGTTATCCTTCTTTGAGCATGTGCCCTCCATCCGACGCAAGATTGAGACCCTGTATGATGTGGGACTTTCCTACATCAAGCTGGGGCAGCCTTCCACGGAGCTCTCCGGCGGTGAGGCACAGCGGATCAAGCTGGCCACAGAGCTTTCCAGACGCAGCACGGGCAAGACAATCTACATTTTGGACGAGCCTACCACGGGGCTGCACTTTGCGGATGTGCACAAGCTGGTGGAGATCCTGCACCGTCTGGCGGACGGCGGTAACACGGTGGTGGTCATTGAGCACAACCTGGATGTGATCAAAACGGCGGACTATATCATCGACATCGGCCCCGAGGGCGGCGACAAGGGCGGTACGGTGATCGCCAAGGGGACGCCGGAGGAGATCGTGAAGAACAAGAAGTCGTACACGGGCATTTATGTAAAAAAGATGCTGGAAAAAAATAAGCACTAAAGTTTTCGCTCTTTCCTGTCGATATACTTGTCAGATTGAACAAGAAAAAACAAAAGAGAAGAAAAAAGTGCACGGACGCAGGAGAAGAAATGGAAGGATCCATTTGCTTTCCCTGCGTTTTTTTAGGAAAAATTCCGAAATTTGTTAAAATTTTAGAAATTTTTTAAGCCCCCTACCAATTTGGAAAAATTTCGGTTATAATTACTAGTTGATAATGAAAATGGGATAGTTTCACCGGAAAGGGGAAAATAGAAAATGCAAGGCACAGATATCGGAATTGATTTGGGAACAGCCAGTATCCTTGTTTACATCAAGGGCAAGGGCGTTGTGTTGAAGGAGCCCTCTGTAGTGGCTTTTGATAGAGATACCAATAAGATCAAGGCAATCGGTGAGGACGCCAGACTGATGTTAGGTCGTACCCCGGGGAATATTGTGGCGGTGAGACCGCTGCGTCAGGGTGTGATCTCGGATTACAGGGTCACCGAGCAGATGATGAAATATTTTATCCAGAAGGCATTGGGCAAGCGGGCTTTCCGGAAACCCCGCGTGGCGGTATGCGTACCCAGCGGTGTGACAGAGGTGGAGAAGAAGGCGGTCGAGGATGCGACCTATCAGGCAGGTGCGAGAGAGGTCAGACTGATCGAGGAGCCCATCGCAGCGGCGATTGGTGCAGGAATCGACATTGTGAAGCCCTGCGGAAACATGATCGTGGATATCGGCGGTGGTACGTCGGATATCGCAGTGATCTCACTGGCGGGTATCGTGGTCAGCGCATCCATCAAGATTGCGGGCGATGACTTTGACGAGGCGCTGGTCCGCTACATGAGAAAGAAGCACAATCTGCTGATCGGCGAGCGGACTGCCGAGGATATCAAGATCAAGATCGGCACCGCGTACAAGCGGCCCGAAGTGGATTATATGGATGTGAGAGGACGGAATCTGGTGACCGGTCTGCCGAAGACGGTAAAGGTTTCTTCGGAGGAAACGGAGGAGGCGCTGAAGGAGACGACTTCCCAGATCGTGGAGATGATCCACAGCGTGCTGGAGAAGACGCCGCCCGAGCTGGCAGCGGATATCGCGGACAGGGGCATCGTGCTCACCGGCGGAGGAAGCCTGCTCAGAGGTCTGGAGGATCTGATCTCCACCAGAACCGGAATCAACACGATGACTGCGGAGGATCCGATGACGGCAGTGGCGATCGGAACCGGACAATATGTGGAACTGCTGGCGAGATACGGGGACTAAACATACGAAGAACTAAAGGAGAGACGCTATGTTAAGAGGATTGTACACGGCGTGGTCAGGCATGGTGAACGAACAGCACAGAATGGATGTCATGACCAACAACTTTGCAAATGTTGCTACGGTTGGCTATAAGAAAGAAGGTACGACCAGCCAGTCCTTTGACGATGTTTTTACGGTGAAGCTGAAGGATGCTTCCATTGGAATGGGCAATGTGCAGGGCGAGGGTGTGCGCAATCCGGGCGTGAAGATCGGAGAGAATTACGTGGATTATTCCCAGGGGTCTTTCAGAGATACGGGCAATACCTATGATCTGGCGCTCTCGGGAGACGGTTTTTTTGTGATCGAATTTACGAATAAAGCGGGGGAGACCAGCAATATGTTTACCCGCGCAGGTCAGTTCACACTGACGAAGGAAGGATATCTGGTGACAGAAGAGGGGGACTATGTGCTGGATGTGAACAATCGGCGCATTCAGCTGGACACTCTGAAGGAATCTACCATCACAAAGGATGGACGCATCAGTCAGGACGGCGTGGAAATCGCACAGATCCAGGTCGCTGATTTTGAGGATTATAATTATCTGGAGCGTTATGGCGAGACCTATTTCAGACCGCTGCAGGGCGCGAGACAGATCGCCGGGACGGCGGAGATGGAGTCCGGGTATCTGGAGATGGCCAATGTGCAGACGGTATCTGAGATGGTGAATCTGATTGCTATCAGCAGACAGTATGAGGCGAATCAGAAATTGATCCAGACCTATGACGATTCCATGGAGATCGCGGTATCTCAGCTTGGCAGACTGTCATAATATATGGGTGAAACGGGAAAGGTAAGGTACAGGGTATGGTAAGAAGTTTATGGACGGCGGCGACGGGAATGATCGCACAGCAGACCAATATTGATACGGTGGCGAACAATCTGGCGAATGTCAACACCACAGGATATAAGACAGAGGTCAATGAGTTCAAGAGTCTGCTCTATCAGAATCTGCAGACCAAGACCACTTCGGCAAACGGGGACACCAAGCCCAGCAGCGCGCAGGTGGGTCTGGGCGTGCGAAATGCTTCCATCTCATCTATTTTTAAGACCGGTAATTTCCTGGCATCGGAGAGTAACACTTCATTCGCGCTGGACGGTGACGGTTTCTTCGCTGTGCGTGGATCAAACGGGGAGAATTATTATACCAGAAACGGTAATTTTACTTTTACACTGGCGACCGGAGGAAATATGCTGGCGACCACGGAGGGACTTCCGGTGCTGGATACTACGGGCAGACCGATCATTCTGGATGAGACCTACGCCGTGAACCAGATTTCAGTGTCCAATGACGGCAATATCTGTTATCCGGACGAAAGCAACAATCCGCAGCCCATCGGCGTGCAGATCGGTGTGTTCCAGTTTAATAACCCCAACGGTCTGTATAAAATGTCAGAGAGCCGTTATTCCGTGACTTCCGCCAGCGGTGAAGCGATCAACGAGGCCACGAGTACTGCTGTGAAAAAGACAAAGGTGATCTCCGGCTATCTGGAGGGTTCCAACGTACAGGTAGTGGACGAGATGGTAAATATGATCGTGGCACAGCGTGCCTATGAGATGAATTCCAAGGCGATTACAACTTCGGATGAGATGCTGCAGCAGGCCAACAACCTAAAACGTTAACATGAGGAGACAGTAATATGGATATCAGTAACCTGAATTCTATCTATAGTGATTTATACAGTTCTGCATCCACAGCAGCTTCTTCAAAGCTGGAGGAACAGTTGAAGTCCGATTACAGCGGTGCCACGGATGAGGAGCTGATGGATGCCTGTAAGAAGTTTGAATCCTATTTCCTGGAGCAGATGTTCAAGGAAATGATGAAGACTATTCCGGAGAGCGACAGCTCCTCGGCAAATTCAAAGTTGGTGGATTATTTCAAGGACGAGATGGTGCGCGATGCGGCGGAGCAGTCCACGGAATCCAACAGTCTGGGTCTTGCGCAGATGCTTTACGAACAGATGAAGCGCAACATGGGTGTTGATCCTGAAAGTATTTCCTAAAAGTATTACCTGAAAGCCTCTTTTCTCTATTTTTTATATAATTTTGTCCGCCAGGACGGTCAGATCCAAATTCGGAAAATTACACAAAAGGTCAGGATAATTTAAGAACATGGTAAAAATAAGTGGTTATGTGGATCATTTTCTTTTTAAAAGTGAGGACGGCTATGCGGTTGTGTGCCTTACGACGGAAGAGGAAGAGGTCACCTGCAGAGGAACACTGAGTGATCTGACGCCGGGAGAGAAGATCGAAGCGGAGGGGGATTATGTCACACATCCTCAGTATGGATTGCAGTTTAAGGTGAATTTTTACAGGTCTGTGGCGCCGGATGACTGTGACAGTATGGAGCGGTATCTTGCCAGCGGCGCCATCAAGGGGATCGGGCCGGCGTTGGCTGCCCGTATCGTGAAAAAATTTAAGGAGGAAACCTTCCGGATCATTGAGGAGGAACCGGAGCGTCTGGCGGAGATCAAGGGAATCAGCGCGCAGAAGGCGCAGGAGATTGGTGTGCAGATGGAGGAGAAAAGAGATCTGCGCAATGCCATGGTTTATCTGCAGCAGTTCGGGATCACCAATGCGCTGGCGGTGAAGATTTATCGCACCTATGGAGATAAGCTGTACAGTGTGATGCAGGAGAATCCGTACAGGCTGGCGGAGGATATCTCCGGAGTGGGCTTCAGGATCGCGGATGAGATTGCCTCCAAGATTGGAATCCATACCGATTCCGATTACCGGATCCGCAGCGGAATTTTTTATGTGCTGATGCAGGCCGTGGGGGAGGGACATTGCTATCTGCCCATGGATCTGCTGCTGGAGCGGGCAGGCGAATTGCTGGGCGTGAATCGGGACGGACTGGAAGCACAGATAGACAATATGGTCATGGACAAAAAACTGGTGATCCGACAGGAGCATGTCTATGCGTCGTCCTTTTATTACACGGAGCTGGAATGCGCGGTGATGCTGCAGAGGCTGAATCTTCCCATGTGGGAGGCGGAGGCGATGCCTGCGCAGGAAGCGGCAATCCGTAAGACCCTGGAAAACAGGATGACGGAGCATCGGATGGAGTTGGATGAACTTCAGATCGAAGCGGTGATGGACAGCATACGGAACGGGCTCTTTATCCTGTCCGGCGGACCGGGTACGGGAAAGACGACCACGATCAACATGATGATGCGGTATTTTGAAGCGGAAGGGCTGGATATTTTGCTGGCAGCTCCCACGGGCAGAGCGGCGAAGCGGATGACGGAGGCTACGGGAGTCGAGGCGCGGACCATTCACCGTCTGTTGGAACTGAACAGCGATCTGTCGAATGAAGACAACCGCAGGGTGCGTTTTGAGAAAAATGAGATGTCCCCACTGGAAGCGGACGTGGTGATCATTGATGAGATGTCCATGGTGGATATCCATCTGTTTCATGCGCTTTTGAAGGCCATTGTGCCAGGGACACGGCTGATCCTGGTGGGCGATGTGGATCAGCTGCCCAGTGTGGGACCGGGCAAAGTACTGCGGGATATCATGGACAGCGGGAAGTTTCCCATGGCGGTGCTGCATAAAATTTTCAGACAGGCCCAGGAGAGCGATATCATTGTCAATGCGCATAAGATCAACCGGGGCGAGCATATCGTGTTGGACAACCGGTCGAAGGATTTCTTTTTCCTGGAGAGAGACTACGCGGAAGTGATCTACAAGCATATGATCCAGTTGATCGAGGGAAAGCTGCCCGCTTATGTGCAGGCGACGCCTCTGGACATACAGGTACTCACGCCCATGCGCAGAGGCGCGCTGGGCTGTGAAACGCTGAATGGTATTTTACAGCGGTATCTGAATCCCCCGGACGAAAGAAAGCAGGAGCATCTGCATGGAACAGTTCTGTTCCGGGAAGGAGATAAGGTGATGCAGATCAAGAATAACTATCAGCTGGAGTGGCAGATCGTCGGTAAGTATGGGATCACGGTGGACCAGGGGATGGGAATCTTCAACGGAGATATGGGACGGATCCTGGAGATCCATGAGGCAGCTGCAGAGCTGGTGGTGGAATATGACGAACACAGGCAGGTGACATATGAGTTCGGTATGCTGGATGAACTGGAGCTGGCGTATGCCATCACCATCCATAAAGCCCAGGGCAGTGAATATCCGGCGGTGCTGCTGCCGCTTCTGGGGGGACCGAAAATGCTGTTTAACCGGAATCTCCTGTACACGGCGATTACCAGGGCAAAACAGTGCGTGACGATCCTAGGCAGCAGTAAGACCATCGAAGGGATGATCGACAATGTGGATGAGAACAAGCGATACAGCGGTCTGAAAGACCGGATCTGTGAGGTGGTAGGGTGAAGCATTTGAGGCGTTTGGCGGACGGATTGAAAAAAGCGGGCAGGTTTGTGGTTCAGCTGCTGTTTCCGCTCAGATGTCCGGTCTGTGACGAAATCGCTGCGCCTTTCGGCGCAAAGGTCTGTCCGGAGTGTGCAGGCAAACTGAAGCTGCTTGTGCCGCCGTATTGTATGAAATGCGGGAAAAAACTGCAGGAAGAGGGAGAACTGTGCGGAGATTGCCGTCTTATCGGGCATATTTTTGCCAGAGGCAGGGCATTGTATGAATATGACAGTGTGGCGGCTTCCATCTATCGGCTGAAATATGCGGGAAGGCAGGAGTATGCGCAGTTTTACGGAGAAGAGATGGCCTATTACCTGGGAAAGTTTATCCGGGAGGTACAGCCGGATGCACTGATCCCGGTTCCTTTGCACAGAAAGCGTTTTCGCGCGAGAGGATACAATCAGGCGGCGCTTCTGGCGCGGACGCTGGGAAGGGAGCTGGATATCCCTGTGGCAGAGCATTTTCTGCGCAGGGTAAAGGACACGACTCCTTTAAAATTATTAAATCCGCAAGAACGTCAAAATAATTTGAAAAAGGCTTTTATTATCTCTGAAAATGATGTAAAATTAAAGACAGTTATAATGGTGGATGATATCTACACCACAGGAAGTACCATGGATGAAGCGGCGCGCGCGTTGAGAGAAGGCGGCGTGGAACGGGTCTATTTTGTGGCGCTGGCATGCGGCGCCGGGATATGACACAGCCGGATCATGGACGGAATGCGGGTGGTAGATGATAGGAGGGTTAGCCATGGATGTAAGAACTTGTAAGGGATGCAGAAAGATTTTTAACTATGTGAGCGGACCGATGCTTTGCCCGGCCTGCAGGCAGGCGCTGGAGGAGAAGTTCCAGCTGGTGAAAAAATATATTGAGGATCACGGTACCGCTACGCTGCCACAGATCGCGGAGGACTGTGAGGTGGATGTACAGCAGATCAGACAGTGGCTGCGGGAGGAGCGCCTGGAGCTGGCATCCGGGTCGGCACCGGTGCTGGAGTGCGAGAGCTGCGGAGTTCCCATCCGAAGCGGCAGATTCTGTGACAAGTGCAGAACCTCCATGGCGAACAATATGCAGAGCCTGATCAACAGGAGCAAGCCCACACAGCCTACGCTTTATCAGAAGGATACCGGGGCGAAGATGAGATTCCGCCAGGATTAAGGAGCAATTATGATCAATGAGGATAGAGTCATTTTGATGACGAAACTGGCCTCCTACGAAGAGAATGAAGGCAAGCGGAACATGAAGATCGTCAATTATTTCCGCAGCGACTACATTGCGCTTCAGGTATTGAAGGCTTTATTCAGTGCGACAATTGCGTTCGCACTGGTTTTTGCGGTGTATATTTTTTATGACCTGGAAGTGTTTATGCAGGATATTTATAAGATGGATCTGGTAAGCTTTGCGAAGACGGTACTGATGTATTATGCCGGTATGGTCATCGTATATGGCGTGATCTCTTATTTTGTATGTGCCTATCGGTATGCCAAGGCGCGCAGAAGCCTGAAGGCTTATCAACAAAATCTGAAAAAATTGCGTTCCATGTATGAGGAGCGCTGAGGAGAACAAGAATGACTGCATTGTTGGAATTACGGGATAAAATAAAACTGATCTATGTAAAAAACGAAATGTTCATCCGGCCGGTGATCAAATTCCTGATCGCGTTTCTGGTTCTGATTGTGATCAATGGGCAGATGGGTTATATGAAAAAAATTGACAATATCGCCATTGTGTTGATTGCAGCGCTGATGTGCTCGTTCCTTCCGTCCGGATGTATTATTTTGTTTGCTGCATTGTTTTCCATCCTGCATATGTATGCAGTGTCGCTGGAGATCGCGTTATTCGGACTGATCGTGTATCTGGTCATTTTCCTGTTGTATTTTCGGTTCAGCCCGAAGGATTCTTTGGTTGTGGTACTGATGCCGTTACTTTGTTTCCTGAAGCTGCCTTATGTGATGCCGATTGCCATGGGACTTTTGGGAACGCCGGCTTCGGCGGTTTCCGTGGCATGCGGTGTGATCGTATATTATCTGCTGGCGGGGATCAAAGGCAGTGTGCCTGCCATAAGTGCCATGAATGCCGGTGATGCAACAGCAAAACTCCGGCTTGTGGTGGATGCGCTGTTGGACAATAAAGCGATGCTGGTGATGCTGATCGCCTTTGTGATCACGGTGATCGTGGTCTACATGGTGCGCAGGATGTCCATTGACTATTCCTGGACCATCGCCATGGTGGCGGGGGCGGTTCTGAACCTGATCATCCTGCTTGTGGGTGATCTGATCTATGAGACGAATATTTCCGTGGTCGGAGCGATCTTCGGGAATATTTTAGCGTTGGGTATTGCAAAGGTGATCGAATTTTTCCGGTTCTGCGTGGATCACAGCCGGACCGAGCGGGTGCAGTTTGAAGATGACGAATATTATTATTATGTGAAAGCGGTTCCCAAAATGACGGTTTCTGCACCGGCCAAGACGGTGAAGAAGATCAACCAGCAGAGAGTGCCGGCCGGATATTCCGGCAGAAGTTCGGACAGCGCAAGAAGCAGCAAAAGTACCGGCAGCAGTAAAAACGGGGCAGGCAGCAGACGGAGCGTGACGATCACGGATCTGGATGATGAGGATGAATATGAGGATGACGAGGAGTTGTTTTAAAGCATGCGACGTTTTGATGAGATGATAGAGTATGTGAGAAACTTCACAATTTACGGAACGATAATGGACCTGGGCGACGTGTTGGAAATTCTGATCATCGCCCTTTTGGTGTATTATGTTCTTGTTTGGATGAAGGCCACACGGGCTTGGACTCTGTTAAAGGGTATCATCGTCATCTGCGTTTTCTTGCTGATTGCTTCTCTGTTTAAGATGAACACGATCCTATGGATGGCACAGAATGTTCTGGGAATCGCCGTGACGGCACTGGTTGTGATCCTGCAGCCGGAGCTGCGCCGTGCTCTGGAGGAGCTGGGGAGAAAGAACATTCTCAGCAGTATCATCCCCGATTCGGTGAAGCGGGAAGAAGGCTTCTCGGAGGAGACGATCCGGGAGATCGTGAAGGCGTGTATGGAGATGGGCAAGGTGCGCACCGGAGCCCTGATCGTCATTGAAAAAAATGTATCATTGGAAAATTATGAGCGTACCGGCATTGATATCGACGGGCTGGTAACCAACCAGCTTCTGATCAATATTTTTGAGAAAAACACACCGCTGCATGACGGAGCGGTTATTATACGTGGGAATCGGATCGTTTCCGCAACCTGTTATCTGCCGCTGTCGGATAATCTGGCGCTGAGCAAGGAACTGGGTACCAGACACAGGGCCGGCGTAGGGATCTCCGAGGCGACGGATTCAGTCACGGTTATTGTTTCTGAGGAAACGGGTAAAGTCAGTGTGGCGTATGAGGGCGAGTTGAACCGGAATCTGGATGCGGAAACGCTGCGGACGGTTCTGATGCAGAATATGAAGATGGATACAGAAGAGAACAAGCCGAAACGGAAAGGAAGGAATAAAGCGAAGGATGTTGAAAAGATTACTGAATAACTGGCTGTTAAAACTCATATCGCTTTTCCTGGCGTTTCTTCTGTGGTTTTTGGTGGTGGAGATCGGGGATCCGAAGGACGATCAGGATATGGGAAATGTGATCGTCAGACTGACGAACACCCAGCTTTTGGATGAAGAGAATAAAGTGTATGAGGTTCTGGACGGCACCAATGTGGTGAAGGTTACCGTATATGCGCCCAAGAGCGTGCTTTCCCAGATCCGCAGCAGTGATATTACGGCGGAAGCGGACATCAGTAAGCTTACGGATATCAATACCGTGCCGATCGATTTTTCTGTTTCTACCGTTACCGGGGCTACCGTGACCGGAAGCCATGATTATGTCAAGCTGAATATCGAGGAGAAAGCCAGCAAATATGTTTCTCTCTCCAGTAAGACAACGGGAGAGGTGGCGGAAGGATTTGCGGTCACAAACCTGACCCCTGATCAGAACCGGATTGAGGTGTCCGGACCCAAATCCATTGTGGATCAGATCCGGTATGCAGGGGCGGAGATCGACGTGACGGATGCGACCTCCAATCTGACGGCAAATGTGGATATTTCCCTGTATAATGTACAGGGGGAGGAGATCGATCAGAGCAAGATTTCCAAAAATGTGAATCATGTGAAGATGTCGGTTGAGGTGCTGGCGGTTAAGGAAGTTCCCCTGCAGTTTGCGACTTCCGGAGAGCCGGAGCAGGGTTATATGGTTTCGGGAGAGCCTGTCGCCGATGTCAGTGTCGTGAAGCTGGCGGGATCTGTGTATACGTTGTCCAGAGTGTCATCTATTGCGATCCCTTCCGAGGTGTTGGATATGGCAGGGACGACGGAGGATAAGACTTTTACGTTTGATATCCGGGAGTATCTGCCTGACAATACAAAGCTTGCCGATAATACGTTTTCACCCAAGATCACAGTGACGGTTCCGGTGGAGCAGGTTGTGGAGCGGTCTCTCAAGGGTGCGTTGGAGGACATTGCGGTAAGTAATGTTCCCGGCGGATATGAAGTGGAGATCAGTACAGCAGATGAATCCACATACACACTGGAGGTAAGCGGGCTGAAAGAGGATATAGAGGCCCTGCGCCAGAGCGGGATCAAAGGAAAGATCGATGTAGGTGCGTGGATGGAGGAGCATAAGATTGAAAAGCTGCGGATCGGCAGTACATATACTGTTCCGGTGACATTTGAACCGGAAGAGAATGTTACGATCAAAAATGAAGTTACGGTAAAGATAACAATCAAAGAATCAGAGGAATAAAAAATTACTTGTTTATCTATTTCAATCATGCTATATTTATAGTAAGATGTATGAGTGCCGCAGAGAAGATGTCCATAGGGGTGTGGACATAAGAAGGGGTCTGTGCGGTACGGGGATTGGAGGGCGTGCATATGGTGAGTCAGAAAGTAGTCATTAAGAACCCAACTGGCTTGCATTTGAGACCGGCGGGTATCCTGTGCAAGGAGGCAATGCAGTTTAAGTCGCTGATCACGTTTACGTTTCGGGATAGTACGGCGAATGCAAAGAGTGTTCTCAGTGTGCTGGGAGCATGTGTCAAATGTGGTGATGAGATTGAATTTGTATGTGAAGGGGAAGACGAGAAGGAAGCTCTGAAAGCCTTGATCACAGCTGTGGAAAACGGTCTGGGAGAATGATTGATTGACAGCTCATCCATTGGGTGGGCTGTTTTGGCGTAAGGGCTTACATTTGGAGAGGAGAACCAAGCATGTTGAATTATCAGAGATATCAAAAGAATCCGGTCATGGATTATCCTGAGCGGGAATGGCCGAACAAGGAGATCACCAAAGCGCCCATCTGGTGCAGCGTGGATCTGCGAGACGGCAATCAGGCGCTGATCGATCCCATGGTGGTCAGTGAGAAGATTGAGATGTTTGAATTCCTGATCAAACTGGGATTTAAGGAGATTGAGATCGGCTTTCCTGCAGCAAGCCAGATCGAGTTCGATTTCCTGCGCCAGCTGGTGGATCGGAAGATGATCCCGGATGATGTAGTGGTACAGGTGCTGACCCAGTGCCGTGAGGAACTGATCGACAGGACATTTGAATCCATCGAAGGCTGTAAGCAGGCGGTGGTGCATATTTATAATTCCACATCCACCTTGCAGAGAGATGTGGTATTCCACAAGGATAAGCCGGAGATCATTGATATTGCGCTGGAAGGAACCCGCATGGTAAAAGAGCGTGCGGCAAAGTTCCCAGGCAAGATCATTCTGGAATATTCGCCGGAGAGCTTTACCGGCACGGAGCCGGAGTTCGCGGCAGAGATCTGTAATGCTGTGATCAGAGAGTGGGGGCCCACCCCAGAGAACAAGATGATCATCAACCTGCCGTCCACGGTGGAGATGACCACGCCCAATGTGTTTGCCGACCGCATCGAGTGGATGATCAAGCATCTGGAGAATCGTGAGAGTCTGATCATCAGTGTACATCCTCACAATGACAGAGGAACCGGCGTCGCTACCGCGGAGCTGGCATTGTTAGCAGGTGCAGACCGGATCGAGGGAACACTGTTTGGAAACGGCGAGCGTACCGGTAATGTGGATGTGTTGAATATCGCATATAATATGTTCTCCCAGGGGATCAATCCTGAGTTGAATATTGAAAAGGTGAACGATATCATCGAGATTTATGAGCGCTGCTGCAAGATTCCTATCCATCCGAGACATCCCTATGCCGGAAAGCTGGTATTTACCGCATTTTCCGGTTCTCATCAGGATGCTATCAACAAGGGTGTGCAGGCGATGAAGGAGAGAAATACCCAGATCTGGCAGGTGCCTTATCTGCCCATCGATCCCTCTGATATTGGCAGGGATTATGAGCCGATCGTGCGTATCAATTCCCAGTCCGGCAAGGGCGGCGTGGCATTTGTGATGGATACCTACTTTGGATTCAAGCTGCCGAAGGCGATGCAGAAGGAGTTCGCAAATGTGATCCAGAAGATTTCAGAGGCACAGGGCGAGGTTTCTCCTGACAAGATCATGGATACCTTCCGCCAGGAGTACCTGGATCAGAAGGAGCCCATCCACTTCAGAAAACTGCGCGTGGATGATCTGAGCGATTCCGTGAAGACGGAGTTTGATACGAAGGTGACGGTTGTATATACCAATAAAGGTGTGGAAAAGACCTTTGAGGCGGTCGGAAACGGACCGATCGACGCGGTGCAGAGAGGACTTACAGAGGAATTGGGCATTCGCATTAAGGTGCTTGATTACGAAGAGCACGCAATGCAGAGCGGTGCAAACTCTCAGGCGGCGGCGTATATTCACCTTCTGGACAGCGACACCGGCCGTGTGACTTACGGCGTGGGTGTGAGCTCCAACATCACCAGAGCCTCTGTGCGGGCAATCTTCTCGGCGATCAATCGGTTGGGGTTAGGAGCATAAGATCAGCGGAAGGTCAGGGAGTCGGTCTCGTTGACAACGCAGATCATTGTCTTTCCGGTATTTAATACGATCTCATTTCCGGCGTCATCATAGAATTTGGTGGCGCCGTAATCACTGTCTTTTTCCCAGCTCACATGAATTCCTTTGCCGTTCGTGAAAAACCAGCCGTCTTCGGTGTCGTCTTCGCACTGTAAGGCCAGATAGCCCTTCTGATCCAGCACCTCCTGTCTGATGTACTGCACCAGGATGTTTTTGAAGGAGAGCTGGGTGCCGTCTGCGTCGCAGTGGGGCTCGTCTATGCCGCCGGAGAGGTGCTGAAAACGGTAATAGAGCCCATCTTCTTCATTGAACTCGAAATAGCAGCGGGTTAAAGGATAACACCCGGACAGGTCGATGTAAGTGGCGTTGGCAGCGCTGCTGCCGTATTGCGTCAAGGCGTTGGGCTGCGCCTTTGGCGCAAACTGAAAATGCTGCGGGTCGGTGAGCCCCCGGTAATTTAATTGATAATGCTGCTTCTTGATGCTCTGGAGCAGCAATTTTCCGTCTGCATATACATTATGTGGATCCGGACGGTCTTTGGAGCGGTAGAAGGCTTCGGCGGAGCCGGCCAGGCCGTTTATGTTTTCTGTGGTTTCCTCCGCCATAAGCTCATTGATGTAGTAAGGACCACCGTAATGTACCAAAAAGGCATCCCACTCAAACGCCCAGTATGCGTAATAAGTTCTGGCGCTGCGGATGTTTCCGATGCGGACCAGATCCTGCCAGTCCTCAAAAACCGCCATCATGCGGCTCGTTTTTCCCTCCACGTTGGCTTCATAGAGGATGGATGCTTTGGAGAGATTATAGTGCGGAAGTGCACGGGACTCATTGGGTACAATGACTGCTATGGGGCGCATTTCCGCTACTTCGGGAGTCACCCACTCGTTGGTCAGGGGACTGCGTACCATATCCTGTTTCGGGGGAAGGGTATCGTCCTCCGTGACAATACGAATGGTGGAATCTATGGAATCGCTGGGAAGCGGCTGTAACGTTTCATGCAAGAAACCGGATTCCGGGACAACAGTCTCTACGGAAGGCTGCTGGATCCGGCATCCGGCGAATGTCAAAAGTATTACGGTGGGAATTAGAAATCGATATACGGGATATCTGGTCATCTTTGGAAAACCTCTACTATGATAGCGATCAAAATACCGAGAATAGCACCGACAAGAACCTGCAGGGGAGTGTGTCCCACGAATTCTTTGAGCTTCTCGGTTGCATCAAATTCGTCGTGGCCCATTTCGGAGAAAGTCTTCACGATATCGTTCAGCAGTCCCGCCTGAATACCGGTTTCTCTGCGCACACCCATGGCGTCATACATAACGACCAGAGCGAAGATCATGCACACAGCAAATTCAAAACTTCCCGGACCATACTGGTAGGAGGTTGCCGTGCACAGGGCACAGACGGTTGCAGAGTGGGAACTGGGCATGCCGCCGCTTCCCACAAGTCTTTCAGCTACAAATTTCTTGGTAAAAAACAGATGGATCATCGTCTTTAAAAACTGAGCAACCAGCCATCCCATGGCTGCGCTGACAAAAATCGTATTGTGAAGTAACTCCTGAAAAAAGTTCATTTGCACTGATCCTCCTCAAATTTCCTTTTTCAGTATAACGTATTTTAAGGTAAAAGTCCATAAAATATATTAGTCTTGCGCAATTTTCAAATGGATAGTATACTTGAAAATAGATTGGATCATGGGAGGAAATATGAGTCTGTTAAGTGTGATCGTGCCCTGCTATAATGAGGAGGACAGCGTGGCTCTGTTTTATCAGGAGCTTATGAAAAATGACTCCTTTTTTCGACAGAATGAAATTGAAGTAGAACTGCTTTATATAGATGACGGATCCAGGGATGCGACGGTAACGGAAGTGAAAAAACTGATCGCGGAGGACGAGCGTGTCCATCTGGTGTCTTTTTCGCGTAATTTCGGGAAAGAGGCGGCCATGTTCGCTGGATTGGAGAAGGCAAGGGGAGATTATGTGGTGATCATGGACGTGGATCTGCAGGATCCGCCGTCGCTTCTGCCGGAAATGTTTGCCGGGATCAAAGAAGGATACGATTCCGTGGCCACCAGACGGGTCAGCAGAAAGGGAGAACCGCCGATCCGCAGTTTTTTTGCGAGACGATTTTATCGTTTGATGAAGAAGATCTCCAAGACAGAGATGATGGACGGCGCCAGAGACTATCGGCTGATGACCAGACAGATGGTGGATGCCATCCTTTCCATGCGGGAGTATAACCGCTTTACAAAGGGGATTTTCGGCTGGGTCGGATTTCGTACCAAATGGGTGGAATATGAGAATGTGGAGCGGGCCAGAGGCGAGACTAAATGGAGTTTCTGGAAACTGCTCATGTATTCGTTTGACGGTATCATCGCCTTTTCCACGGCGCCGTTAATGATCTCATCCGTCATGGGCGTGGTCATGTGCCTGGTTGCCTTTTTGATGATCATCTTTATTATCGTGCGGAAGCTGATCTTCGGTGATCCGGTTTCCGGGTGGCCGTCGATGGTGTGTATCATTCTGTTAACCAGCGGGATCAACTTTTTCTGTACCGGGATAGTGGGGCAGTATCTTGCCAGAACCTATCTGGAGGTAAAAAAACGTCCCATCTACCTGGTAAAAGAGGAAATTTAAGGGGAGTTTGATAATATTTTGTCAGAATGGCTACTTTTAGGTACCTTTTTGACGAAATTCTTTGATAAAATGGACTTTTTTGTGGCTCGACACCTATGATAAAATAATTCCAGGCAGGAACAAAAACAGGCACTATCTGACAAAAAATAAAAGGAGGATTCTGTCATGGACATTACAACGGTAAAGGATGTCGAGCTGGAAAGGTATATTACGGGTATCATGCTCGATATCGGTGTACCGGCGCACTTGAAAGGCTATCATTATCTGAGGGATGCGATCATGATCTCAGGGAGGGATATGGAGGCGGTCAGCAGTATTACGAAGCTTCTGTATCCGGTGATCGCAAAGCGGTTTAAGACTTCGTCGCAGAAGGTGGAGCGCGCGATCCGCAATGCGATAGAGGTATCCTGGGATAGGGGCAATGCGGAGACTTTTGAGGCGATGTTCGGATACTCTGCGCGGACAGGTAATGTGAGACCGACCAACAGCGAGTATATTGCGCGGATTGCAGATAAGGTGCGTCTTGATTTTAAGGCAATGTAACAAAAGAGAAAAGTGTAGGATGAGGAGCGGCGGATATGAAACTGACTTCAAGAATCGGTTCGCTGACAGACAACATAATCACAGGCTTTCTTCTGACTTTGGGAATGGCCGAGACCGGACATCTGTTGATGGTGTTTGGTCATCGGCCTTTTTCTGATGCGGTCATTTGTTTTGTGGCGGGAGTCGTGATCTGTTTTGTGGCAAGTCTGGTGCTTCTGTTCCGGCAGAATGCGCGAGGCAGAGAGCCGGGACGTCAGGAGAAGGAAGGATCCGGCAGGGAGCTCGCAGGGAAGGATATCACCCCCACTCTGGCGGGGATCGCCCTTGTTTTTGGGCTGATCGTGCTGTTTCAGGTGATCACGGTTGCATTTGGGGATGCGGTTGTGCTCAAAGGGGACCAGACGATTGAAACCGTGCAGAGTATTTTGGAGACAGGGCAGGTTTATGCGGTCAATCCGTTGACAGGACAGGCCTATACGGCTGGCGTGCCCAAAAGGATAAAGATTCTGGGGCTACCGACATTTTACGCGATCTTGTGCCGGCTGGCAGGCGTTGCGGCCGGGGATGTGCAAAGAGGTGGTGGTCTGTGCTATGTGCTTTTGACCCGATGGATGCCGGTGGTGGTGCTGTTTCTGACCTATCTGGCGTATTGGACGATCGCCCGGGTTCTTTTTCCTACAGGGAAGGACAGGGAAAAGCGGCTGCTGTTCATGGCGGTGGTGGCAGCTGTGTTTTTCGTAGGAAATTATATGTTTGGAATGGATGGATACGGGCTTTTGTATTGCGGATATCGGGGGATCACCATACGAAACGGCATTCTGGTGCCCTATACGTTAGGGCTGACGCTTCGGGGCAAATGGAAGAGAACGCTGTTGTGTGTGGCGGCGGAGGCGTGTATCGTCTGGACTTTTTACGGCATGGGGACGTGCGTGTTGGTGACGGCGGGCATGGGGGCTTTGTGCTTGCTGCTGCGGAGAAAAAGAGGCGCTTTGCGCGTCGTGAGAAAGGGGGAGTAGACAATGACTGCGTGGATGCAGCCTGCCTGGCAGGGATGGCGTAATTTTATCACGGAAGGAAAGCTGCCTGCGGTTCTGATCGCGGTGTTGTTGTATCTTCTTTTTTCTGAGCGGGGAAGGGCGATGGTTGGCGGCCGCAGAAAACTGATCTATTACGGTGCGGTGGCGGCCGGTGCATGTTTGTTTCCCGGAACGGCGGCGATACTCATGAAATATCAGACCGCTTTTTATGATTATCCGTTTATCTGGAGCATTGTTCCTGTGACGGCGCTGATCGCATTCGGCGGTGTCGTGATCCTGCAGGAGCATTGGCGCAGAAATGCAGGACTTAGGGGGTTTTTCTTTAATCTTGTGCTGACGGTATCCTGTATTTTGGTGCTTTCCATATGCGGAGGTCTGGGAATAGAGTGGGCGGTTTCCGGCACAGACGGAAACGGATATGCTCCGGTCAGCGAGGAGACCCGTCTGGAGGCGGCGGATGTGCTGCGGGAAGTGCGGGAAAATATGATGTTTCGCACGGATGCGGAGATCTGTCTCTGGGCGCCCCGGGAAATTATGGAGTATGCACGTCTGCAGGGGGAAACGGCCGGGATGGCAGGAGCGATCCCAAAGCTTTTGTATGGCAGAAATATGTGGGACGAAGCGCTCAATGCCTATACCTATGATGGCTACCCGGAGGAGCTACATCAGCTGTATGAGTGGATGGAGGAAACTGCTGACGGAAACGGGAAGAAACTGCGGAGCAATGTGGAGAAGGCATTTTCCATGGGGGCGAACTGTGTGCTGCTCCCGAAGGGGATAGTCGATTTTAACCCGGAGAGCGTGAATTGGGCGCAGGTTGTGGAATTGGAGCAATATTATCTGTTGATGAAAGTGTGAATTTATGTCAGATATTGGGAAAACGGTCAGTGTGATCATACCGGTTTACAATGTAAAAGATTATATCAGGGATACGGTGGATTCCGTGCTGACACAGACCTGGCAGGATTGGGAACTGCTTCTGGTGGAGGACGGCAGTACGGACGGTACAAGGGAGCTGTTGGAGGCCTATCTGGAGCGGATCCGGGATGAGAGGGTCCGGCTGATCTGCCTTCCCGAAAACGGCGGCGCGGCCAATGCCCGCAACCAGGGACTGCTGCAGGCGAAGGGGCGATATATCGCCTATTTGGATGCGGATGATCTGTGGGAGAAGGAGAAGCTGGAAAAGGAGCTTTTGTTTGCAGAGCGAAACCGGGCAGGGTTTGTGTTCACGGGATATGAGTTTGCGGATGAGAACGGAAAGGGCACGGGGAAGATCGTGCGTGTGCCGGAGCACATGAATTATCATCAGGCGCTGAAAAATACCACCATTTTTACATCTACGGTACTTTTTGACACAGCGGTGATCGCAAAAGAACTGCTGGAAATGCCCAAAGTGAAGAGCGAGGATACCGCACTCTGGTGGAAAATTTTGAGGAACGGCTATATGGCATACGGCCTGGATGAAAATCTGGTCAGATACCGGAGGGCAGGCAGGACGCTTTCCTCCAACAAGCTGGAGGCGATTCGCCGGATTTGGAACCTTTACCGCAAGGTGGAGGGCTTAAGTCTGCCTGAGAGTGTCTGGAATTTTTGCTTTTGGGCAGTCCGGGCGGTGTCCCGCCGGATCTGATCATTTATCTGAAAATGCTTATAAAACCTTAATTTATCTTAAGAATCGGTTTTTCTATATACCCTTTGGACAAAATATGTTATACTAATGCATGATGGTGCGCAGAGAGGACTGCGCATCCCGGAGGGATAGTCTTGAATACACATACCAATG
This sequence comes from Lachnospiraceae bacterium UBA3821, assembly GCA_002368865.1. Taxonomy (GTDB): domain Bacteria; phylum Bacillota; class Clostridia; order Lachnospirales; family Lachnospiraceae; genus Acetatifactor. The sequence continues at coordinate 20,227 of DFDT01000101.1, forward strand.
AATATATCGCAACACAAAATAAATTGAGGCGGATGGAATCCTTTAAACGTCTGATCAATCTGGGGATGACGATCCTGTGTGTGGCATTGGAGATAGGGATATTTGCTTATCATTGGCTGACACATTTCCAGTTTGACGTGGTGGAATCGCTGAGAAACTTCGGATACAAGGGACATATCGTGGAGATTGCCTTTTACGGATTGTTATTGATCTTTCTGACTGCCATGTACGGCGGTATGCGGCTGGGGTATCTGAAGACGGTGGAATTGATTTTTTCGCAGGTGTTTTCCACAATTTTGGCGTTGATGTTTATCTACGTGGAGCTGTCTATCATGGCACATGCGCCGTTTGCACCGGATGTGATCCTGATGATGCTGGTGGAACAGATCATCACGGTGATCGTATACACCAGTATAGCCAACCGGTTATACCGGAATATCTTCCCGCCGAGGAAGCTGTTATTGGTGCATGGGGAGCGTTCCATTGCAGATATCTACAATAAATTTGAGAGCAGACATGATAAATATGTGATCCAGAAAACCTTATGCGTCAGAGAAGGCGTGGACCGTATCTGCAAGGAGATCACAAGAAGCTACGAGACCGGAGAATGTACGGCGGTGGTTGTGTGGGATGTATCCACGGCGGAGCGCAACAGGCTCTTAAAGTTCTGTTATGGGAAATCCATTCGCGTCTATGTGATGCCCAAGATCACGGACGTTATTCTGGGCGGTGCGGAGGAACTGCATATCTTTGATTCGCCCATGCTATTGACCAGAGAATTCAGTCTGAGTATGGAACAGCGGTTTATCAAACGCAGCATCGATCTGATCTGTTCCGTGATCCTTCTGGTGCTGACCTCTCCGATCATGCTGCTCACGGCTATTGCGATCAAAGCCTATGACGGCGGTCCCGTGCTGTACAAGCAGATCCGGTGTACCAGGGATCAGCGGGAGTTCCGGATCATGAAGTTCCGCAGTATGCGCACGGATGCAGAGAAGGATGGCGTGGCGAGACTGGCGCAAAAAAACGACGACAGGATCACACCGATCGGGAGATTTATCCGCAAATGCAGGATTGATGAGCTGCCGCAGCTGGTGAATATTCTGCGAGGGGATATGTCCTTTATTGGTCCCAGGCCGGAGAGACCGGAGATCATCAAGCAGTATGTGGAAGTAATGCCGGAGTTTATCTACCGTACCAAGGTGAAGGCCGGTCTTGCCGGGTTTGCACAGGTTTACGGAAAGTATAACACTTCGCCTTATGATAAGCTGAAGCTGGATCTGTATTATATCGAACACTATTCGGTGTGGTTGGATCTGAAGCTGATGCTCCTGACACTGAAGGTTCTGTTCTGGCCTGACAGCACGGAGGGCGTGGAGAGCGAGCAGGTGACGGCATTTAAGAGGGAAAGCGGCAGAGTGTCCAAAGCGGGGCAGATTCTTCCAAAGACAATCTCTGACGATACGCTGGCAATGCCGGATCTGAGCGATATCCTGGAAGCGCAGGAGAGACAAAAAACGGGGGCGCAGAAGGCACGCAAGGCATCAAAGGCATAGCAGGAGAAGACGCGGATGTGGGAAGGTAATTATATGGCAGAGCCTTTTGACCTGCGGCTGACGGTGTTGCGTCTGTTCCGCAGTCTGAGGTGGATCCTTTTATTTTCGCTGTTGGGCACAATTTTGTTCGGCGGCGGATATTATGTGAAAAATGTGCTGTTGGGGGAGAAGCCCCGCTACGAGCAGACGATCACATGCAAATTGGAGTACACGAATCCGCCGGTTCAGTCGGGGGATTATTATATCAATGATATGACATGGAATACGTATGTGGATTCTGATGAATTCCGGGCGCTTCTGTTGAGCGACGGGGAAGCCGTTGTGAATGCGGATCAGTTGTCGGCGCGGGTGGCATCGGATATCCATGTTCCTTCTTTTACGGTCAGCTGTCTGGAACAGGATCAGGTAGCGCCGATCTCCCAAGCGGTACAGAATGTGGTGACGGGGGCGTTTGTGGAGATCACGCCGGAGCTTGCTGCGGCACAGGTGATCGATGTGTCGGATGTGACGTTGGTCTATCCGGATGTGAGACCGCTTCGGGCGGTGATCCTGAGCGCGGTGCTCTCCTGTTTCTTTGCGGTGGTGATCTTTTTGTTGCGGGAGATCGGGGCGGACAGCATCTGGCTGCCGGCAACCTTGCGGAGAAGATACGGACTTCCTGTGCTAGGTACGCTGCAGAGCGCGGAATTCGTGCAGAATGCAGGGCATTTATGCAAAGGTAAGAAATGTCTGGCGGTCTGTTCGACAGAGGAGAAAACAGATTTACAGAATGTGACAAAGGCTTTGCAGGAAAAACTGCAGAATGCCGGAGACGAGGCGAATGGATTGCGGGAGACTGAATGGAAGACGGCAGCGGCCCCTATTCGTGAAAAGCGGGATCTGGAGTTGCTTCGGCAGGCGGACGGCGTCTTGCTGGCAGTACCTGCGGGACTGCATGCGGGAAAACCGTTGGAGTATCTGCTGGAGTTCCTGCGGACGCAGGAGATTGCCGTGACGGCAGTGCTCTTGTGGAAGGCGGATGAAAAGCTGATCAGGAGCTACTATTTATTGCCCGGAGGACGGAGATGAGTGTGGAGGTTCTGGTTTCAGGGATGAATCAGAATATGGAGACGCTTGTAGAGCAGATGCGGCTGGAATCCGACGCGGTGATCATTAACCAGTGCGACAGGCTAGGTTATGAGGAGATGGAATACAAGGGTGGGAGGATTCGATTTTATTCCTTTCCGGAGCGTGGGATCGGGAAAAGCCGGAATGCAGCGATAGAGAGGGCGGATGGTGACATCTGCCTTTTTTCTGATGAGGATATTGTGTATGAACCCGGCTACGCACAGGCCATTGAGCGGGAGTTTGCGGCGAATCCAAAGGCCGATATGATCCTGTTCAATATACAGGTGGAGGAGTCCCGGAGAACTTATTTTATCACAGACAGGAAGCGGGTGCGCTGGTACAATTGCGGCAGATACGGCGCGGTGAGCTTTGCCGTTCGCAGGAAGGTGCTGGAGCAGTCGGGGGTGAAGTTTTCCCTTCTGTTCGGCGGGGGCGCAAGATTCAGTAACGGTGAGGACAATCTGTTTCTGAAGGAACTGATGGATTGGGGCTGCCTTGTTTATACGGCGCCTGTGCTGATCGGCAGAGAGGTGGCCGGGGAGTCCAGCTGGTTTAAGGGGTATGATAAAAAGTTTTTTTATGACAGAGGTGTCTTATATCATTACCTGTACGGTGTAATGGCGGTGCCGTTCGGATTACGCTATGTCACGAAGAGGAACATTCGCTCTGAAGCGGATCCAGGCAGGGCTTTTCGCTGGCTGTGTGACGGCGTGCGGGAGGGGAAGCGGCTGAAGAAGGAAGGATTGACGGAGTAGGAAAAGCATGGAGAGCAGTGCGTTGGTGTATATTACGCTTACAATTGTAACGGTTTTGCTGGCGTTTTTTGTGCAGAGCTTTGTGCAGTGGCAGACGACGGCTCCGGGGGCAGGCTCGGCGGGAGCGGGCAGTGGCAGGGCTTTGGGGGCGATTCCCGGCAGCAGGGGGTACGCCCGGAGCAGTGTGGCAGAGTTTGCGATTTTTTGCCTTCTGACAGGAGTGTCGGCTTGTAGGATTGCCGTAGGCAATGACTATTGGGTGTATCGTTTTAATTTCCGCCTGATCGCTCAGGAGCGGCATGTTTCCTCGGAGATCGGATTTAATTTGATCGTCAAGTGGATGCAGCAGCTGTTTGGCTACGACAATTATCTGCCGATCTTTGCGCTGTTTTCCCTGCTCACAGTGTGGTTTTTCGTGAGGGCGCTGCACGGGCAGGCGGTGCATTATGCTTTTTCGTTGTTTCTGCTGATGACCGGAGGTTATTATTTTAACAGCTTAAATACGGTGCGGTATTATCTGGCCTTAGCCATCGCGCTGTATGCCATGCAGTATGTGTTGCGGGAAGAGTTCGGAAAATTTGTGCTCTGGATCTTGTTTGGTGCGGTGTTTCATAAATCAATTTTGCTGGTGATCCCGGCGTATCTGGCGGCGTATGTTCTGGCGAAGGGGAAGCTAAAGAAGTGGCACCTGGCTGTGGGCGCTCTGGGGGTTGCCAGTCTGTTTTGTTTTCCGAATTTTTACCGGGAGATCGCGTTTACGTTCTATCCGTTCTATCGGGATTCTGCTTTTGATACGGGGCATATTTCCTGGGTCAATGTGTTGAAATGCGCGGGTACGCTGGCGCTGTGTGGAATCTGTTATAAAAGAAGTCTGGTGGGAGCAGACCGGCAAAACGTTGCGAACCGGTTTTATTTTTATCTGAACGGGATGGCGTTGGTGGTGTATCCCTGCGGAAGCTTTATCCCGGAGGTGTCCAGGGTGGGATATTATCTGATCGTATCCCAGATCTTCCTGTTACCGGCATTGGTTTATGACATAGATGTCAAGTGGTTGAGAAGGTTATGCTATGTGGGCGTGATCGGAGCGTTTGTCTGTTATTTTGCGGTGCTGCTGAAGGGGATGTATGCGACGGATATCAGGCTGCTGCCGTATTTGAATTGGATCTTTAACTGAGTATAAAGAGAGGAATAAGGTATGCGGGTACTGTGGCTGTGCAATATCATGCTGCCCATGATCGCAGAACAACTTCATAGGGAGATCAACAACAAGGAAGGCTGGCTGTCCGGATTGGCGGAAGTCTGCCTGAAACATCAGGCGGAGAATGACATCGCTTTGGCGGTGGCGTTTCCGGTGGCGGAGGATCTGGCCGGCGCGGAACAATATGGTGCGGAACGTCATTTGTATGACGGATATGTCATTTATCAGGGCAGACTGACAAGAGACGGAGCCTCTTTGGACTGGTTTGCGTTCCGGGAGGACACGGTAAATCCGCATGCTTATTATGGGGCAGTACCGGAATTTATGGAGAATCTTGAGCTGCCGCTGTATTATATTGTGTACCGCACGGAACCGGATGTGGTGCATTGCTTTGGAACGGAATACCCCCACACGCTGGCGATGTGTCGCGCTGTGCCGGACAGGAATCGCGTCCTGATCGGCATTCAGGGACTGTGCAAGGTGTATGCGGATGCATATTTTGCCGATCTGCCGGATACAGTGATTCACACGGCAACGCTGCGGGATGTGTTAAAGCGGGACACGCTGCCCAGGCAGCAAAAAAAATTCGCACTGAGAGGCGCGATGGAACAGGAGGCTGTTGCATTGGCGGGAAATGTAACCGGTAGAACCACGTGGGATCGCTATTATACCTCTGCGTGGAATCCGGATGCCCGCTATTTTAAGATGAACGAGACACTTCGAGCGGATTTTTATACGGAGCAATGGGAGCAGGAGAAATGTGAACCGCACTCGATCTTTTTGAGCCAGGGAGACTATCCGATCAAAGGATTGCATTATATGCTACTAGCGCTGCCGCGGATCCGGGAGGAATTTCCGGATGTACAGGTATATGTGGCGGGCAACAGTGTAATAGGTGACGGGAGCGTCATAAAACGCATGAAAATATCTGCCTATGGGAAGTATCTGCGGAAGCTGATGCAGCAGGGGCAGCTTTGGGAGTGTGTACACTTTCTGGGGCGGCTTTCCGCGGAGCAGATGAAGCAGCAGTATCTGAAGAGGCATCTTTTTGTGTGCTGTTCTTCCATTGAGAACTCTCCCAATTCGCTGGGGGAGGCGATGCTTTTGGGGATGCCCTGTGTCAGCGCGGATGTGGGCGGCATCAGCAGTATTTTCACCGGCGGAGAAGACGGGATCCTGTACCGTGGATCCGGGCTGGAGGAGAATGCCCGAAATCTGGCGGATGCGGTGATCCGGATGTTTCGTGATCCGGAGAAGCAGAAGCAATATACGGAGCATGCAAGGAAGCATGCGCTGGTTACCCATGATCCGCAGGTCAATTATCAGAGGCTGGTGGAGATCTACAAGCAGATCGCGGCCGGGGAGCTTGCGGCCAAGAAAGCAGCGTCCGGGGAGTCAGTGCCCGGGGAACCGGCAGACATGGGCGCCGGCGGATTGTTTGTGTTTGTGTCGAATTATATCAATCACCATCAGATCCCATTCTGTAACGCCCTGTATGAACGGCTGGGGGAGAACTTTTATTTTATCCAGACAGAGCCCATGGAGGAGGAACGGATTCGCATGGGATGGCAGGACGAGGTTGAACTGCCCTATGTAAAGTATTATTATGAGGAGCCGGAAAGTTGTGACGGTCTGATTCTGCGGGCGCAGACGGTGCTTTTCGGGGGTGTGGATGAGGAGCGTTATATCGAGGCGAGGCTGCAGAGCGGCAAGCCGGTCATACGATACAGCGAGCGCCTGTACAAGGAGGGGCAGTGGAAGGCGGTTTCCCCCAGAGGTCTCCTGAAAAAGTATCACGACCATACCCGTTATCGCAAGGCACCTGTGTACCTGCTCTGCGCCGGGGCTTACGTGCCGTCGGATTTTCACATTGTGCGGGCGTATCCGCAAAAAATGTTCCGCTGGGGATATTTTCCGGAGACGAAGCACTATGATCCGGATCGCCTGATGCGTGACAAAAAGGCAGGCAGCATTTTATGGGCAGCGCGATTCCTGGACTGGAAGCATCCGGAGCTGCCTTTGCTGTGCGCAAAGTACTTGAAGGAGAAGGAATGCAGTTTTCATATGAACATCGTAGGCGGCGGCAATCTGCAGCCTTTGGTGGATCGCCTGATGGAGCAATATGGGCTTTCGGATGTGGTGACGCTCCTGGGGTATCGGACGCCGGATGAAGTGCGTCGCCTGATGGAGCAGACGGATATCTATCTTGCCACCAGCGACCGGAAGGAAGGCTGGGGCGCTGTGATCAATGAGGCCATGAACAGCGGATGCGCTGTGGTGGCGGATCATATGATGGGGGCGGTGCCCTATCTGATCCGGCCCGGGGAGAACGGATGTGTCTACCCGGACGGGAAGTCCTCGGAGCTCTTCCGACAGGTGGAAATGCTCCTGGCGGATCGGGCGCGTTGTCAGAAGCTGGGCAGGGAGGCTTATCGCACGATCACGGAAGTGTGGAACGCGGAGAATGCGGCAGAGCGTCTTTTAGAGCTGGCTGCGGGGCTTGAATGTGCGCAGAGCGGTTCTTGCACGCAGGATAATCCCGGTGCCCCGGACGGTGGTGTCCGCTTTCAGGATGGTCCCTGTTCTGTGGCGGAAGTCATCAGTGAGAGGAAGATGTTATGCAAAATGGGAATCAACCGCTGATCAGCGTGATCGTGCCGGTGTACAATACAAAAGCATATCTTGCCCGTTGTGTGGATTCTGTCTGCGCGCAGACCTATTCCAATCTGGAGATTCTGTTGATCGACGACGGTTCCACGGACGGGACGGGAGAGATGTGCGACAAATATGTCACAAAAGACCGCCGGATCAAAGTGTTTCACAAAGAAAACGGAGGTTCTTCCACAGCCAGGAATCTGGGACTGCAGAAAGCAGAAGGAGCCTATATCGGCTTTGTGGACAGTGACGACTATATTGCGCCAGATATGTATGAGCGGCTGTGGCGCGGGACGCAGAAATATGACGCAAGTGTCGTGCAAATCGGCAGGGACGAGGTGGATGAACAGGGGAATCGACTGCCGGATATCTGTATTCCGCCGGAGAAAGATACCCTGATCGGACACAGGGATTTCTTGAGAGAATTGTTGCTGCACAAGGGGGACTGCTCTTTTTGTACCAAGCTGTTCCGGAGGGACGTGTTGGAGGGCAGGCAGTTTCCTGTGGGGGCGCTCAATGAGGACTTTCACTTTCTGGTGGAGATCCTGCCCGAGATCGGAACGGTGGTGTCACTGCCGGGGCAGGCGTATCATGTGTTTTACCGCATGAACAGCAATTCCAGAAAGGCGGATAAGGAGCAGCTCTCCCGAGTGTACGAGGATAACATCTGGAATGCGGACATGGTGCTTGCGGGTATTAATGCCTCAGAGCGGGATCTGCATACCATCGCGGTTCGGTTTGGTATTTTTCAGCGGTTGGATTATATGCTGCATGTGCCGATCCGTCAAATGAACCGGGAAAATGATTTTTACATGCAGGTAGTGCGGAGACTGCGCAGAGACTGGTGGAAGGGGATCCGGAATCCTTATCTGACCATGAAAAATAAGCTATATCTGACGCTGTTTGTGATCGCGCCCAGAGGAATTCGAAAACTGCACCGGAAGATAAAAAAATTGTCGTAGAGGGACATCGAGGGATGGCTGCAAATAAAACAAAGAATCTGCAAAAGAAAAAAGAGGATCCGACGGCCGCATTTGATTTGGGTATGATTCTGACCTACGCTTTGAAACTGTGCTCCTGCATCTGGATCGCTCTGATCCTGGTGGTCATGCCACTGTATTTTCAGGAGGGGTATACCCATATCGGAAGCGATAAATCTTACCTGCTGCGGACCTGCGGAGTGCGTCTGGGCTGGATTTTGCTGCCACTTATTGCAGTATGGTCGGTCTGCCGGATCCGGGATGCGGTCGGCAGGCGGGATGCGGTCGGTGAACGGCATGCAGTCGGAGGAAAAAAGATTTCGGCAATGGATACTTTGGCCGTGCTGTTTGCGGTTGGCACGGTAATTTCGTACGCATGCTCCGAATACCGGGAAACTGCGCTCTGGGGCATCAAGGGTTGGTACATGGGCATGGGGACGCAGCTGATCCTGGTGAGCTCGTACTTTCTGCTGTCCCGGTTTGAATTTGAAAAGCTGGGGCAGTGGCTTTTATTTCCGGCCTTTCCAGTCTCTGCGATCACATTTGTACTGGGATTTCTGAATCGCTTTGATATCTGGCCGCTGCAGATGGAGAACTCCGGGTTGCCGATTTATATTTCCACGGTGGGTAATATCAATTGGTTCTGCAGTTATATGCTGGCTGTTCTGTTCACGGCGGTGGGACTGTTCTGGCTGGGACAGGGTGAAAAACGATCCGGGATGATCCTGTGGTTGCTTTATCTGTTTACGGGATTCGCGGCGCTGGTTACACAGGGGAGCGACAGCGGCATCGTCGCCATGTGCGGAACGTTATTGTTTCTGTTCTGCAGGTCGCTCTATGGGCGGGATTTTGACAGACTGCACCGGTTCTGGCTGGTGGTGCTGCTCCTGGGGGGCGCCTGTGTCTTTACCTGGATGATTCAGGTGGTGTTTTCTGCGGAGATGAATTTTGAACTGGGCTTGGGAGATCTGCTTTGCGGTCCGCTTTCTCTGTTGGTGCTTGGCGCCGGGCTGGGCGGGCTGTTGTATAACCGTTTTCTACAGGAAAAGAGCGCCGACCGGAAAACGGCGCCGGAGTTTTTTGAAAAGCTGGCAATTCTGCTGGCAGGGGCAGTGGGGGTGGCTTTTCTGGGCGCTGTCTGCCTGATCGCAGCCAACACCATGCATCCGGGCAGTATCGGATTCCTCTCAAAGTTTGGGATTTTTCGGTTCGACTATGACTGGGGGCACCATCGGGGCGCAACCTGGCCGCTGGGACTTCAGTGCTTTGCCGGGCAGGATTTCCTCCATAAGCTGGTGGGTGTGGGCCCGGACTGTATGGCGGAATATTTGTATTCGGAGCAGGGAATTGCAAGGGGGCTGGCCGGCGTGGCGGATCAGGTCTTTGAGGGCATGCGGCTGACCAATGCTCACTGCGAACTGCTGACAATGCTGGTAAATCAAGGATTATTGGGCGCCGTCACCTACGGTGGGATGCTGGCGCTGTTCTGGAAGCGGGATCTGTTTTGCAGAATGCAGGATCTGAATCCGAGGGCGGCGGCCTGCGCGCTGGGCGTGCTGGCGCTTTCCGTCAACAATGTGTGGAGCTTCCAGCAATCCATCGGCACGGCGACCATGTTCGTGCTGTTGGGGCTGGGGAGATACTATGAGAAATAATTTGGGGCTTGACATTTATCGCGGTGATGATACAATAAACACAAAGCATAACAATTTCTAAATGTCATATCTGACGAATCTGTGTTTTCGGAAATCTATGCTTTTAATCCCATGAAAAGTGAAAAGCAGAGAGTTCCGAAAGAGGCAGAGCGAGGGAAAGGTAAAAGGAATTGTGAATGCCAAGGTAATTCGGAACCTCCTGCGGAAGAGGAGGTAAGGTGTTTGTATCATTAAAAAAAGACGAGTTCGCGTTTCGGGAAGTATTTGGCGTAGCGGCTGTCAGAAAACAGTTTATCAGTGATGTGACAGGGATACCGCTTAAAACCATCCGGTCTGTCAGGATCGTGTCACCGATTTTGCGGAAACGGACGAGGAAGCAGAAACAAGGGATACTGGATCTGGCGCTCACGCTGAATGATGATACCTGGATTGATATCGAGGTTCAGTTGAAAAACCAGAAATTCTGGATTAAGCGGAATCTGTTTTATCTGTCTCATTTGTATGCGGATGAGTTGTGGACCGGGGAGGATTATGATAAACTGAAAAAAAGTATCACGATCAGTATCCTGGATTTTAAACTGCTGCCGGGAAAGAAGTATCACTCTATTTACACCTTGAGGGATCAGGACGGCGAAGAGTTCACGGATCTTTTGGAGGTGCATATCATTGAACTGTGCAAGGATTTGACGGAGGAAAGCCCGGTGAATGGCTGGATCCGGCTATTTAATGCAGAGACAAAGGAGGAGCTGGCGATGGTGAAAAAACTGGATCGAAATGCAGGGATCGCGAAGGCGGTAGAAGTATTGGAGAAATTGGGTATTGAAAGATCGCCAAGCTGGTATTGGGTGCAGAGTCAGAAAGCAAGGAGAGACCGGGCTGCGGAGGATGCGTATGTCAGGGATGAAGGAAGAGCAGAAGGAAGAGTAGAAGGACAGGATTTTAAATTAGTCACCTTGGTCTGCAGGAAGCTGCGGAAGGGGAAGGATATGGAAACGATTGCAGAGGAGTTGGAGGAGGATATTGCTGAGATCCAATTGATCTGTGAAGCAGCTAAAGATTTTTCTCCGGAGTATAACGAGAAAAAGGTTTTTGCTGAGGTGATGGAAAGGAAAAAGGGTCTTTTATGAGCACCATGAAGGGGCATGATAGCCGCGGCTATCATGCCCCTCTCGGTTTTTTAGACTGTTTTGGCGGTCTATTTACTTCGTTATTGGATAAGGACTGTTCTCTGGAGTGTAGATTGGTGTGCCGGGATAGGAGTATTCGGTGGAATCGGTCGTCTCTACGTACACGCCACCATAGTACAGATCATAGGTTCCGTCGCCGTTGTCTATAAAATAGTTACTACTTTCTACACCTGTGTGTAATTGACCTATATCGTTAAAATCAGACGGAATATCTAAGTTTTCCATGGATGGAGGTTTGCTTGCTTCAAAAATAAAGAGATAAGAGCAGAGATAAACACATGTAACAATACCACATATCAAAATGGATAAAGGTAGATCTGTTTTATTCTGGTTGTTGGACATTAGCACGAAGCGCTTTACCAGATCGGAGTCTTTCTTGGCAAACAAGCTCATCGTAAATGACTTGGAAAACGGTGCCTTTTGAACGGTATCGGTGGCATAATCAATCAGGCAATTCATGTATTCAATAGTGCGATTGATATCCGAACGTGTGAGAGAATCATCCACCCGCATTTCCAAGATTACATCAGTCTGTTTATTTAACAGAATGCAGAGCGGATTCCACCAGTAGATCAATGTGATGATTTTAACCAGCCCCTTTAGGATCAAGTCATGATGAAAGTGATGTGTCATTTCATGACGGAGGATGTAGTAGGTATGGGATTCTGAAAGCTGAAGATGTTCCGGGATTAAAATCTTGGGCGAGAAGATCCCAAAGAGCATAGGGACATTCAGACCAGGCAATTCTATGACCCGAAAATGGTTTGGGCGGTTCTGCTCTCTACAGATGTTGGCTATCATTGTTCGATACGGCTCAGTGTCTGTCAACTCCTTGGCATGTAGAACAATATAATGCCTGGCGCGGAGACAGGAGAAGGCATAATGAAGAATACCGATGATAGCGCCCAATGCCCAGATGTATTCAAACAAGAGCCAAATAGAGACAGGCTGTCCTAAGAAAAAGAACAGCCTGTGACGTAATAAACCAATAACATCCGATACACCAAGCGGTAAGAGAACTGTTTGTGTAAAAGAAAATTCCATGGGTATGAGAAAACGCAAAAAAGAAAACAATACAAACAACGCCAACAGCTTATAGCCAAAGCGAGTCAGTAAACCTCGATGAAGCAGGCAGACTGTCAAAAAAGTCAGAAATATACCTGTGGTCAGAATCGCCATGTAAGTTGTTGCAAGTGTTAGATGCAATGAAATCACCTCAATTATTTTTTCTTATTGTAAGTCTGGTCATATTCCTTCAGCATTGCTTTCAACTCAGCAATATCCCTCTTTGTCTCGGTAGCATCCTCATTGGTCTGCAACAGTGCGGAGCAGAGAGTGCTCTTGGAGATAATATCCTGAAAACAGGTGTAGGTGCTGGAGAAATCGTTCAGGATGGCGTCTTTGGAGGCCTCCGTGGGGCGATAGGTGCGGCTGAGTACCTTGCCGCTATGGGTGACGCCGGCCACCTCTACCAGCTTTGCATGTAAAAGCTTACGTAATACTGCGGTAACAGTGCTCTGGGTCAATCCCTCCCCCGCGTTTACGATGTCGGTTGCCATCATGGGCTGCTCGGATTTCCAGAGGATATTCAGGACATCCAGCTCTCTCGGATTCATCATGTTTCATTTCCACCTTTCTGTTAAGTTGACTTCTTTTGTATAAGATAAATATATAAAACAGATGATTTTATTATAAGGCACTTTTACCCGTAAGTCAACAGAAATAGACCTGCCATCTTTTGACGGAAGGTCTACCCCACAATGATTTTAAAGCAACTGTGTAATCGTCAGTTAGGATGAGGAGCGACAGCACCCTTACTTATAAATCACGGCAGATCGCGGACGAAGATCCATTCTGTCAGCCACTCCTGCGAAGTGCTATTCCAAAGCCGTTTCCACATTTTGCCGTCCGCCTCCAAATATACCCAATAAATAACATCTGCCTGCGGCTGAGCAATTCCCGGGTCTCCACCGGCTGCCTGAGCGGTGATCGAGGTCTGCGGTGTTACAAAGAACAGGCTGAGGCTGCAAACTGCAATGCCGGCCCAAGCTGCTACACGATACAGAATCTTTTTCTTCATAGGCTTTCTCCTTTGTAAAAAAATTTTCAATATTCAGTTGTCTTTCCAATATTCAGTTGTAGTTTTCCATATTCAGTTGTAATAGTTTTGTTCTGGCAGGAACTTACACTATTCGAGTAAATTATAATATGAAACAAGAATCATGTCAAGATAAAAGGACAAAATAATAGAAAAATTGTAAAGCTGTGTCATATTAGAACGATGGAAAATAGGAAACATGCGGCATTTGCGTTCTATTCAAGGATATGATACAATAGCGGAAAATGACGCTGCACTTATGTGGGCGCAGGATGAACCGGAAGAAGGCTGGATTTCGTTATGAGTAAGGGTAAGAAGAAAAAACAAAGCAATCATAAGAGGGAGCAGCTGCTGGATTGGGGGCTTTTTGTAATCCTCCTGCTTGCGGTCTCTGTGATCACTTATATTCTGTTCTACAGGCAGTGTGTGGAGAGCCTGAAGGGAACCACTGGGAGCGGGCTGTATCATTCCGACATGAGGGCGTACATTCTGGAAATGCGGGGATTGAATACAAAATACAATTTTCCCTATCCGATCTTTTTTAAATTTTCGGCATTTTGGAATCTGTTTTTTGCGCCGCAAACGGCGGTGGCGCTGGCGACCACAATTTTAAACGGATTTAGCATGCTTGTCACAAAGTGGGCCTTCAATCAGATGTTTTTGGGGCGCGTGCGGAAATTGTTCCCTGATTGGAAGTGGCTTGCGGGCGCGATTATCAGTATCCTTTCCGTCAGCCTGTTTTTTGTGTCCATGGTGTACCCGCCTACGGGGATTTATCTGCCGGGGATCAAATTCAATTATCTTGGTGTGTTTACGCCGAACCCGTTTCATAATGCGACTTATATGGCGGCGAGGCCGTTTGCAATCCTGGCGTTTTTGTGGTTTGTGAGGCTGCTGGACAGCTATGAAGCCGGGATGCAGACAGCGCGTGCGAGCGGCGCACAGACGGAACGGGAAGGAAATGCAGGCGCGCAGTTAGCAGACTATCTGCTGTTCGCCCTTTTCCTGCTGCTGACAACAATGACGAAACCTAGCTTTACCCTTGTGTTTGTGGGGGCAGCCGGGCTGATCATGCTGTATCGTTTGATCCGCAGTAAGTTCGGAAATCTGCGCCAGACAATCCTGCTGGGACTGACGTTCCTGCCGACTTTTGTGGATCTGCTCTATCAATATCGGGGCGTGTTTGTGCCCGAGGAGGGCGCGGAAGGCGGAATCGGATTCTGCTTTGGACGGATCTGGGGACTGTACTGTGAAAATATCCCACTGGCTGTGGGATTGGCGGCAGGATTTCCAATCCTGGTTTTGATCCTGAACTACAAAGAATTAAAGACAAATACCCTGTATCGTTTTTCGTGGCAAATCTATGCCATGGCATTTGCAATGGCGTTTTTCCTGTATGAGAAGGGATTCAGAGAGCCGGATTTCAATTTCTCCTGGGGCTATATGGGCGGCATCTTTTTTGCCTTTTTTGGTTCCGCGGCAGTGCTGTTAAAGGCGACGGCGGCCAGAAAGAAACCGATCCTGCTTATTGCACAGTGGGCGGCGTTTGGCTGGCATCTTGTATGCGGTGTGATTTATTTCTACGGGTTCCTGCAGGGAAGAATGTACTACTAAACCAGCCGCACAGTGCGGAGAGTCCCGCGGCGGCATAGGGGATCAGGAGCAGGCTGTACAGGAAGATATACCGTGCGTTTGCCTCCCAGATCATATGGAACAGGAAACCGCCGAAGACGCCGATCATGCCGAGATAGAAACAGAGGCTTCTCTGTTCTCTGCGCAGCAATTGCTGCAGGAAGCACAGGAAACAACCCAGATAGAGCATGCTCTGATAGATGTTGCAGAAGCCGATATAAAAGGGGCTGTATCTGCCATCGTAAAGTTCCTGAAATAATGGATGACGCTCGCCCAGGGTGGCCAGAGTGGCCTGTCTGCTGGCGTAGGTTCCGTCTGCCCATTGGGACAGGAATTTATAGAAATAAAAGCTTGCGGCATAGTCGGGATGTGTCCTGAAATATGCACTGCGTTCTGCAATGTAATGGCGGCTTGCCTGTACGGCAGCGGCCGTGTCCATATCATTCTCCTGATACGTATTGAAATTATATCCGTTATACCAACCGTTTCCGCGGGAGGATTCCTGCATGCCCATGGCAAAATAGGACATGGCGGGCACGCCTGTTTTCAGTGTGTTTCCGGCGCGCAATTCGTAAAGCTTCTGTACACATGGCAGAATACTGACGGAGAGCAGCACACATACTACGGCGTAGAGCAACAATGTCTTTTCTCTGCGAAATAGTCCTTCCACTACGCACACAAACGTGATGGCGATGATGAGTACCAGAGAATTTTTGCGCAGCATGACCGCCAAAGTGAGAAAAAGCAGGCTGAGCAGGACATTCCTGTAGTTCCTGTGTGTGCGACCTGTCTCGGAGCTGGCATCACCCGTGGAAAATTCTGTGGCAGAAAACATCCGCAGGAAGTAATACAGTCCGGCGGACAGCGCTGCAAAGGACGGAATTTCTCCGTACACAAAGGAGCTGTACATGATAAACGGGAGATTGGTTCCTGCCAGGATCAGGTAGATGCAGTCTGCGGAATCGTTTTTCCACAGAAGGTGCACAGTCCGATACTGAAACCACACGATCACGCAGGCGAGCAGCACATAAACACATTTGATAAAATGATAGGCCTCCAGGTCCACGGGCAGCAGATTGAAAAGGCGGATCAGGGGTTCGAAAAAGGCTAACAGCCCGATCTGCTGCGGATAGTAGGACAGGTAAGATTCGGTGGGATGGATCACGGAGGTATCTCCTGCCGCCAGGCTTTTGGCGGCGGCGTAGACGGACCAGGCGTCTGCCGCGGGCGCCGTCCGGCCGAAGAGGACGAGGAGTCCGCCGGCTGCAAGGATCCAGCCCATTGTCAGAACCAGAAGGGGTGTCTTGAGTTTGGCGCTGTGCCGCTTGGTCATGCGGCAGACCGCGAACAGGATCGCAGCAAACAGACCCATTCCCAACAGATGGAGCAGGGGATTGTCGGGACGGGTGAGCACCTTCTGGGTTGTCATGTCATCTGCATAGCAGGTAAACAGAAAGCCGGCCAGAAACAGAAGCCCTGTAAAAATCAGCGCAAGAAATCGTATAAAATGAACAGAAAACGGATACAGTTTCCTCATTTGTATTGTCCCTCTTTCTGTGTTTACTCAAACAATTTGATTTTAACACAATATTTGAAATAAAAATAGTGGCTGTATCGGAATAATCGTGATAAAATAGAGGTAATATTTGGAGGAAATGGGTAAAATGGACAAAATAGCGGTATTGATCCCCTGCTATAACGAGGAAAAAACGATCGGAAAAGTTATTGCCGATGTGAAGAAAACATTGCCGGAAGCGGTGATTTATGTATATAACAATAATTCCAAGGATCGTACGGAGGAGATCGCCCGGGCGGCGGGCGCTGTGGTGCGCCAGGAGTACAAGCAGGGCAAGGGAAATGTGATCCGGAGGATGTTCCGGGAGGTTGATGCCCTGTGTTATCTGATGATAGACGGGGATGACACCTATCCGTTGGAATGCGCCGGAGAGATGGTGAAGCTTGTGCTGGAGCATAATTCCGATATGGTTGTAGGGGACAGGCTTTCTTCCACCTACTTTACGGAGAACAAGCGGCCGTTTCACAATTTCGGGAACAGTCTCATGCGGTTCGGCATCAACGGGCTGTTTCACTCCGACATCAAGGATATTATGACAGGGTACCGTGCGTTCAGCTATGAGTTTGTGAAGACATTCCCGGTGTTTTCTCAGGGATTTGAGATTGAGACGGAGATGACGATTCATGCGGTAAACTACAATATGCAGGTGGACAATGTGGTGGTGGAGTACAGGGATCGGCCGGAGGGCAGTGTGTCCAAGCTGAACACCTACAGCGACGGCATGAAAGTGATCCGCAAGATGCTGCAGTTGTATAAAAATTATAAACCGATGAAATTTTTCGGGCTGCTGAGTTTCGTACTGATGGCGCTGGCAGTCGGATTTTTTGTACCCATCGGAATTGATTATCTGCATACCGGATTGGTGCCGCGGTTCCCCACACTGATCGTGTGCGGGTTTATTGCGGTTGCCGGAATTCAGGCGTTTTTCGCGGGAATGATCCTGGAGGTTATGGCGGCAAAGGACAGGAAAGATTTCGAGTATCGCTTTATGCGGATCCATGATGCGAAGAAAGCGAAAGAAAGCAAAATAAGAGAAAAAGTATAAAAGCATGAAAAAAGGGAACAGAGATATCATAATATATGGGCTTATCGGGTTTGCGTTCCTGCTTTTTCAGATCGTTGGATATGATCTGGCGGCGCAAAGTGCCGCACAGACCACGCAGACAACGGGGATTTCAATCGGAAATATAGAATGGACGCCCGGATATGTGCTGAGAACGGGAATGCTCAGCCTGTGCGGGGGGGCGCTGTTTGGCGTGCTGGGCCGGCTGATCGGCAGACTGGCGGCAAAACAGCGCGAACGCGGGAATGCGGCGAAGGTGGCAGAGGCGGCAGAGGCAGGGACCCCCGCGGAGGCTGCCAGTGGGCGAAAGAGATGGGTATGGCCCGTCAGCCTGGGGCTGCTTCTTCTGTGCTGGCTGCCCTGCTATCTGGCTTACTATCCGGGGATCTGTGCCTATGATGCGACCATTCAGACCGGACAGATCGTAAGCGGGTCTTATAACGATCACCATCCGATTGCGCACACGCTGCTGATCGCAGGGGCAATGCGGCTGGGTGAAAGCGGGTTCGGCGACAGCAATACAGGGATAGCCATGCTGGTGTTCCTGCAGATGGTATTGTTGGCAGTGGCTTTTGCAGGGGGCGTAACCCTCCTGTATCGGCGCGGCGTCAGCGGGAAATGGCTGATAGGTCTGCAGGCTTTCGGCATGTTTTATCCGTTCCACATGTATATGAGCGTCAGTCTGATCAAGGATGTCTGGTTCAGCCTGTTTTTCCTGGTACAGATGCTGGCGCTGTGTGAGATGATCCGGCGAAAAAGGACAAAACCGGACGGATACGATGTGCTGTTTTTTGTTGCATCCATTGGGATGCAGTTGTTCCGCAACAATGGGCGGTATGCGATGCTGGTGCTGGCAGCAGTGCTGTTTGCAGCAGTGATCTTCGGGAAAACGGACAGGAAACTCTGGATGAAAATGCTGGGAAACTGTGCGCTGGCGCTGGTGGTGGGAAGCTTGTGCCTGACGGGATTGTTCCGGGTGACCGGCGCAGAACAGGGAGACAGACGGGAAATGCTCAGCATGCCGATCCAGCAGCTGGCAAGATGTATGCTGTTTCACGGCGGCGTGGGAGAACTGGAGCAGGATGACGGCACCATGGATGAGGCGTCGAAGGCACTGATCAATGATTTCCTGTTGGACGAGGGATACCGGTTTTACCGGCCGGAGATCTCCGATCCGGTGAAAAACCATACCAACACATATGTGGTGCGGTATCGCAGCGCGGAATTTGTGCGGACGTATCTGCGTTTGCTGGGGATGTATCCGGGGGATCTGGTCAATGCGGCCTATGCGGTGAATGCCGGTTATTTTTATCTGGATGATGTGACCCATGCTGTCGTAAATCAAAACGGCAGGGACCGGGGACTGGGTTATGTGCAGACCCGCTGGGTGGAGGATGAACTGAATCCCCGGGGCATCTATAAAGACTCCAAGTGGGAGTGGCTGCATGAAAAATTGGAACAGTGGGCGGATGAAAACGCTTATTTAAAACTGCCGCTTCTCAGATATCTGTTTGTGCCAGGGATCTTTGGCTGGCTGTATCTGCTGCTTGCGGGGCATCTTGCGGCTGGCAGGCGCTATGACGGATTTGTGCCGCTTTCGTTAGTGTTTGGGTATTATCTGACTTTGTTTTTGGGACCGGTCGTACAGCTTCGGTATCTGTATCCGCTGATGCTCGTGCTGCCGTTTGTAGCGGTGTTTACGCTGGGAGTGAAGAGAAACAATGAGTTGGCAGACGAGTGATAAACTGATCATAGGCGCCGGCCTGTACGGGCTGTATGCGGCGCTTTACTGCGGGCGCAGAGGACAGCGGGTGACTGTGCTGGAGATCGAGGAGGCGCCTTTTACCAGGGCGACTTATATCAACCAGGCGAGAGTGCATATGGGATACCATTATCCCAGATCCCTGTCCACGGCGATGAAGTCGGCGGGGTATTTTAAGCGGTTCGTGGAGGATTACGGATTCTGTATTCATGATTCGTTTCAACAGATCTACGCCACGTCAAGGCATTTTTCCTGGACGGATGCGGCGGAGTTTCGGAAATTTTGTGAGAATGCGGGAATCCCGTGTATGGATCTGCCTGCGGAGCAGTATTTTCAGAAAGGCATGTGCGACGGCGCGTTCCTGACGCAGGAGTATACCTATGACGCGCATATCCTGCGGGATCATCTGCTGGAGGAGATTGGGAAGCTGCCTAATGTGACCATGCGCTACGGGCGCAGGATCAGGCGGATCATAAAGCAGGGGGATTGCTATGAGATTTATGCGGAAGCTGCCGAAGCAGCGGCAGGGCAGACTGCGAAGGGCGCTTCGGAGGAGCAGTACAGGGCGCCCTTTGTGCTGAATGCCACCTATGCTTCTGTCAATCAGGTATTGCACTGTGTGGAAGGCGTGGAAACGCAGGATTTCGGCTTGAAGTATGAGCTGTGCGAGATTATATTATGTCATGTGGATGCAGCGCTTGAGAAGATCGGGCTGACGGTGATGGATGGTCCGTTTTTCTCAATCATGCCGTTTGGGAAAACGGGATATCACTCCTTAACTTCCGTTACGTTTACGCCCCACAAGACCAGTTATGACGCTGTGCCGCAGTTTGGCTGTGCAAAGGAGCAGGGGGCGGCGTGCGCCGAGAGGTGGCTTGGTAACTGCAACAGCTGTGCGTGCAAGCCGGAGAGTGCCTGGGAGTATATGTCTGCACTGGCGCGGAAGTATCTGCGGGCGGATTACGGTTTCACCTATGAGAGTTCGCTGTTTTCCATGAAACCAATCCTGAAAGCCTCGGAGATCGACGATTCCAGACCGACCGTGATCAAGAGGCTGGAGCCGGAGCGCGCGGATGGCGGGGGGCCGGTGTTCTTAAGTGTGCTTTCGGGCAAGATCAACACGGTGTACGATCTGGATGCATTTTTGGAATAGTTTTTGCAATCGTTTTGGAAATTGAGAATGATGTTTGGAGAGAAAGATGGGACAGGCAGGGAAACAGACAGGAAAAGAAAAAAATTTTGTGTCTTGTGTGATCTATCTGCATAATGACGAGGAAGTTGTGGGAGATTTTCTTGGAAAGATCAGCCGCGTCATGCAGGATAACTTTGAAAAATACGAGATCATCTGTGTCAATGACGGATGCACGGACGGCACCGTGGAGCAGATCCATGCGTTCCTGGAGGGGGCGGAGACCGCCGGAATACAGACCAGGGCGGTGAGCCTGATCAATCTGAGTTTTTATCAGGGTGTGGAGACTGCCATGAACGCCGGCGGCGATCTGGCGGTGGGGGATTTCCTGATCGAGTTTGACCGGTGCTGTCTGGACTTTGAGCCGGAGCTGATCATGCGGATCTACAGGCGGGCGTTGGAGGGTTATGATGTGGTTTCTGCGGCGCCGAAACGGGGGGTGTCTTTCAGTTCGCGGATGTTTTACGCGCTGTATAACTGGAGCAGCCATTTCCGCTATCACATCAGACAGGAACGGTTCCGTATCGTATCCAGGAGAGCGGTGAACCGGGTCAACCAGATGAATGTCTATGTGCCTTACCGAAAGGCAATGTATATGAATTGCGGACTGAAAACGGATACGGTGGTCTATGACAATAAAGATACTGCAAAGAAGTCGAGAAACCGGGAGGAGCGCAGCAACAGAAACGGTCTGGCGGTGGATACACTGATCATCTTCACGGACGTTCTGGAGAAGTTCTCCCTGTTGGTCAGCACGGTTTTGCTGGTGTTTCTGGTGATGATGTTTTGTTGGATCGTTTATTCTATTTTCAGTACGGTGCGGCCGGTGGAAGGCTGGATGTCACTGATGGCGTTGATGAGCTTTGGATTTTTCATGCTGTCCGTGATGCTGACATTGATCTTTAAATATCTGGCGGTGATCCTGAACATGAGTTTCAGGAAACAGCGCTATGTGGTAGAAGGAGTGGAAAAACTGTCAAAATGATGCTTTCGATCATTTTTCCTGTGTTAAATGAAAAATTACGGTTGGAGAAGGGCGTGACGCGGACGGTAGCGTATCTGAAGGGGATCGGTTTCGACGATTACGAGATCATCATTGTGGATAACGGTTCCGAGGATGAGACGCCGCAGATTGCGGAGAGGTTATGCGCCAAATATCCTACCGTGCATTATGAGCGCATTCAGATCCGGGGCGTGGGCGCTGCGTTCCGCCGGGGCGTGGAGGTCAGCAACGGAGATATCGTGGGGTATATGGATATTGATCTGTCCACCAATATCAAGCATCTGGGCGAGGCAATCCATATTTTTGAACGGATGCCCGAGGTTGCGTATATCAACGGCAGCCGGTTCGCGAAGGAATCTCAGACCAGGGGGAGAAAATGGTATCGCAAGATCACATCCCAGGGCCTGCTGATCCTGCTGAAAGTGTTCCTGGGTATGAAATCCACCGACGCCATCTGCGGATTCACCTTTGTCAGACGAGGGACGGCGCTTGGACTGATCGAGGGCTGCAGCCAGGACAACGGCTGGTTTTACATGATCGAATTCCTGCTGCGGGCGGAGAAGCGGGGCGTGAAGATCCTGGACTATCCGGTGGAGTGGCAGGAGGACTATAACACTACGGTGAAGATATTTAAGACGATCTGTAATTATCTGGTGCAGATTGCCAGACTGTACAGGGAGTTTTATATTCGGAAGCATATATAATACTTGGAGGAAAAGCATGGGTGGT
Organism: Lachnospiraceae bacterium UBA3821; assembly: GCA_002368865.1. Classification (GTDB taxonomy): domain Bacteria; phylum Bacillota; class Clostridia; order Lachnospirales; family Lachnospiraceae; genus Acetatifactor. The sequence continues at coordinate 42,372 of DFDT01000101.1, forward strand.
GACAGGAAGCATATTAAAAGAATTGATCTCACAAGGGATTATGAGGCGCATGCCGCGGAATACCGGGCGGCGATCGAGCAGGTCTGCAGGGAGACCGCATTTTCCGGCGGAAAATATGCAGATCGGTTCGACGCGGAATTTGCGGCCTATGTGGGCAGCCGGTACGCCTGCGGCGTGAATAACGGTACCTCGGCGCTGCATTTGGCAATGTTGGCGCTTGGCGTGGGACCGGGGGATGAGGTGATCGTTCCGGCAAATACCTATATCGCCACGGCCTGGGGCGTCAGCTACACAGGGGCCACACCGGTGTTTGCGGACTGTACGAAGGATACCTGGGAGATCGATCCGGCTGCGCTCGAAGCGAAGATCACATCCAGAACCAAGGGGATCATCGGTGTGCATCTCTACGGACAGCCTTTTAACTATGCGGGCGTGAAAGAGATTGCGGACAGACATGGGCTTTTTGTGGTGGAAGACTGCGCCCAGGCCCACGGCGCAAAGTTCGAGGGCAGGAATGCAGGAACGCTCGGGGAACTGGGCTGTTTCAGCTTTTATCCGGGCAAGAATCTTTACGCGTTCGGCGAGGGCGGCAGCGTGACATGCGATAAGGAGTCCTATTATAAGCACATGACCAGGTTGAAGAATCAGGGCTGTGATGTGCGTTATTATCATGATGAGATTGGGTATAATTACAGACTGGAAGGCATGCAGGGTGCGGTGCTTTCGGTGAGTCTGAAATATCTGCCGGAGTGGACAGCGTGTAGACAGGAGATTGGCAGGCGCTATCTGCGGGAGATCACCAATCCGGCGATCACCATGCAGGCGCATCCGGACAATACGGAGCCGGTGTTCCATCTGTTTGTGGTCACTGTGCCGGATCAAAAGGGATTCGTGCAGTATATGGCGGATGCGGATGTGGAGTGCAACATGCATTATCCAGTGCCCTGTCACTTGCAGAAGGCATATGCTCATTTGGGTTACAAAGAGGGGGACTGCCCCAATGCGGAATATCTGGCGGCCCATTGTGTGACGCTGCCGTTGTTCCCCGAGATGCGGGAAGATGAGATCACACGGGTGATTGAACTGTGTAATGCATACACTTTTTGAAATTGACGCAAACGAACGGAAGGAATATAATACATGGCAGGCAGTTATAGGGATGAGGAAGCCGGGATCTATCTGCGGCTGATGACATCTGCGGATACGGACAGGATTGTGGCGTGGAGAAATTCCGACGCGGTGCGGAAAAATTTTATCTATCAGGAGCTTTTTACCAGAGAAAGCCATGAAAACTGGGTGCGGACGCAGGTGGAGACCGGGCACGTGGTGCAGATGATCATCTGTGACTGCGCCACAGACAAGGCGTTGGGAAGCGTCTATATCCGGGATATCGACAGAAAGCACAACAAGGCGGAGTACGGTATTTTTATCGGGGAGCCGGAAGCCCGTGGCCGGGGAATTGGCACAGCAGCGGCGAAGCTGATGCTCCGGTATTGCTTTGAAGAAGAAAAGCTGCATCGCATTTATCTGCGGGCGCTTACGGAGAATGGACAGGCAATCCGCAGCTATGAAAAAGCCGGATTTCGGCGGGAGGGCTATCTGAAGGATGATGTGAGGATCGACGGGGTATACCGTGATGTTGTCTGGATGGCGGCAGTGGCGGAGGAGAATGGTTCCGAGGAAAGGTAAGTAAGATGAAGAAGGTCAGTTTTGTGATCCCCTGTTACCGGTCGGAGAAGACATTGGAGCATGTGGTGACAGAGATCAATGAAACCATGGAGAAATTACATAAGTATGAGCATGAGATCATTCTGGTGAACGACTGCTCGCCGGACGGGACGTTTGAGGTGATCCGCAGACTGTGTGAAGCCCATGCAAATATCCGGGGGATCGGGTTTGCCAGGAATTTCGGACAGCATGCGGCGCTGATGGCGGGTCTGCGGCAGACAACCGGCGATTATGTAGTGTGTCTGGACGATGACGGGCAGACGCCGGCGGACGAGGTGGATAAGTTGTTAGGGAAGCTGGAGGAAGGATTTGACGCTGTCTACGCAAAGTATGAGCACAAGCATCACTCCGGTTTCCGCAACTGGGGCAGCAGGGTCAATGAGCTGATGCTGCGGATGATGCTGGAGAAGCCGAAAGAGCTTTATATTTCCAGCTATTTTGCAGTGAAGCGGTTTGTGGTGGAGGATATGATCCGCTATGAGAACTCGTATCCTTATGTGATCGGGCTTGTGCTGCGGGCGACCAAGAATATCACGAATGTGGTGGTGCAGCACAGGGACAGGGAGGAAGGCAGTTCTGGCTATACGATCAAGAAACTGTTGGGATTGTGGTTTAACGGTTTTACCGCGTTTTCGGTGAAGCCGCTGCGGATTGCTACGACCATTGGGGTTGCCAGTGCGTGCGCGGGATTTTTGTACGGAATCTATACGATCGTGAAGCGTTTCCTGAATCCGGCGGTTCCTATGGGATTCAGTGCGTTGATGGCGGCGCTGGTATTCTTCGGCGGTATGATCATGATCATGCTGGGCCTGATCGGAGAATATGTGGGCAGGATTTATATCAGCATGAATAATTCTCCGCAGTATGTGATCAGAGAGCGGATCAATTGCCAGGAGGCATTGCATGAATAGACTGTTGGGCTGGTTCAGACAGGACAAAAGATATGTGGTATGGGGCAAAGCGCTGCTGATGGCGCTTTTGCCTTTTTTGTGCTGTGTTGTGACCTGCGCCGTGCAGGGATATGGCATTGGAGATGTATATCTGCCGGCGTCCGAGTGGAATGATGAGCTGTTTTATTATAAGCAGGTGGAAAGTATTGTGGCGTACGGGTTCCCGCAGGGATATTACGGATTCAATGAAAGTCACGGTCTGGTGTTATCCTTTGCGGCATGGAGCCCGGTGCTGGTGCTGCCCTGGATCGCGTGGGGCTTTTTGTTTGGCTGGAATTTTATGGCGCCGGTCATCTGCAATATCGTATTGATGATGGCGGCCATGTTTTTGTTTGTATTGCTGGTGAAGCCCACCTGGAAACAGATGGGGATCCTGACGCTGCTGTTTTGTCTTTATACGCCGTTTGCGCGGTATATGCTGTCCGGAATGCCGGAGATCATCTGTATCAGTCACCTCATCCTGTTTTACGGGCTGGCGGTGAGCCATGGCAGGGAGGAGAAGGGCTGGAAGCTTGCGGGGATGTTTGCGGTTTCCGGGCTGCTTACGCTGATGCGGCCTTATATGCTGCTCTTTTTGCTGCTGCCGGATTTTTTCTGGGTGCGCCGGGCGAGAAGAGAGGGAAAATTGTGGATCGGAGTGCTGGGCTCCTGCGCGGTGACCGGATGCGTGCTGGTATGCTATGCGATGATCAAGCACTTTTTTGGGGCGGAGTATTTTCATCCGCTGTTTTTCACGGATTGGATCACCCTATTCTTTACGGACGGATTTGGCGCGGGCGTGCACAATTTCTTCGGGACATTATATTGGAAGGGAAAAGATTTCCGGGCACACACGGTGCAGGGAATCCGCACCGGATTGGCGTCGGGCGCTTTTTTTGCTGGATATCTGGTGACAATGGCGGTGCTGTTATGGCAGAGTGTGGCGGATTTCAGAAAATTGCGCAGGAACCGTGGGGGAAGTGTGGCACAGAGTGCAGCGCGGCAGAGTGCGGCGACGGAGTCACAGCTGATCGCGGAGTCACATCTGGCGTTTTCCTTTATCGGCATGCTGTTTGCGCTGCTTTTGATGTATAAGCTGACAGAGGGAAGCAAGCATCTTCTGACCTTTATGGCGGTGGGGGTGTTTGTGGTGAGCCTGATGGACACACGGTTTTTTAAGAAGGCAGTGGTGATGGGAGCGTGTTTTGCATATCTGTATTCCTATCGGGCTGTGGATCCCTATGACTATCAGGTGCCTTTTGTGACTGCCAAGCGGCAGATGCAGGTGGAGGACTGGAAGGGAAGGTTTGATGCCGCGCTGGAAATGCACCGGGAAAATGTGCCAAATTATGACAATGTTGTCATATGGGTGTTTAATGAGCAGAGCGCAGAGGGGCAGACAATGAAGTGGCAGCTGCTGTATGCGCTGCCGGAAGGGTATGGGATCAGTTGCTGTCAGAAGGATTTTATCCTGGAACATCTGAGTGAGACGAGGAGCCGCTATTTGGCTGCCCAGACGGGCGCAGAGGTGGATGCCGCCTGTGCCGCCGCCGGGTGGAAACTGTTAGACAGGGATGCGGATCTGGTTCTGTACGAGAGACCTTAGCGGGGGTATGCATCACGGCTATTGCAGCAGTCTGGCAATATCGCATGCCATGAGGTACCTGGTGGCCTCATTGGGATGGCATCCGTCCAGCAAATAGGCCGGATGATTTTCGCCGTTGATGGGAAGCTCGGTATAACTATTGTAGAACAGGAAGCTGTTTTCCTCGCTGATCTGCTTCATAGCTGCAATATATTGCGGGAGCGTGCCGCCTTCTTCAGACTGCGGCTCCTGGCCGTTGTTGAAATAGCTGGTAAAATTCGTTGCCACGAACAGGATCACAGCGCCCGGATATGCTTCCGTCAGTTTGTCTGTGGCGGTGCGGAGGGCGCCGGAATAGGTGTTGATATCGTAAGGGTTGGAGGCGTTTTGAACGGGGGCTCCGGTAAAGAAATCATTCATCCCGAAGTCCAGTACAAAACAGGTTTTTCGCTCAGCCCCCGCATGTTCGAAATAATCGGACATGCCTTTATAGATGACAGAATCTTCTGACAGATCTGTCAGATCCTGAGCCAGAAAACGGTCGACAACCTGCGGCAGATATGCAGTGGCAGGGGCACCGCCCACAGCGCAATTGTAGACGTGGGCACCGGTCTTGCCGCTGAAGGCTCCGGGGATAGAGGATGTCTCAGGGAATGCCATGATGCTGTCCCCGAAGAATACTACATCCCAGTCAGACAGATCGGGATACTGTAATGCAGGATTGTTTTGCGCACTGCGGTATTCGGTGACCAGGTTTTCAAAGCCGTTCAGGCGTGCCTCGCAGTTTTCTCCGGTCAGCCGATATCCGTGGTCACTGTCTGTATACATGGAAAGGACATGCGAGATGCCGGGATTCACGCCAAAATCGCTTTCATAGTTTGCAGGGTTGGCTACCAGCCATTCGGTGGAACCGTAGAAATAGAAGGACACATTCTGCTGTAGCCACTGGTTGCCCTGAGAAAGTGACATTGCTGTCGTTATAAAATTCCGGTAATCTGAAAAAATCTTTGTAAATTCCTTGTCACTCAGATTTTTCCAGTAATCCAAAGAAGGATACGCAATGACCACCTCATAGCGGCGGTCCGGCCGCTCTGAGATCAGCTTTATCAGCTTATCTGCCGGGATCAGATCCGGCCGAATGCCCAGATAGACGGTTTCCACCTCATTGTCGGTCTCGTCAACTTTGCGGAGATACGTTTTCAGAGCTGCAAGATCCGGAATACAATAGGATGCATTCAGCGGATAGATGCCGCGATAGTACCGGAAATCTTCCTCTGTAAAATAGTCGATCGGGTAAGTGGAAAGGAATATTGCTGTATAGGATTCCGTGGCGATCCGGTCAAAATCCGGGCGCATAGGTTCCAGCTTTTTGTTTTCCTGATATCTGTAGATGCCGAAGCCGACCAATGCAGTAAGTATTAGTATAGAAAGAACGGGGATTATTTTTTTCATTGGATTTGGACACTCCTGTCGGTTTTTTATATCAAAATCGTAATTCCTGTGGAATGTATTTTAACATAGATAAGGTAAAATGTAAAATTGGAAAGAGGAGGAGAAAACGTGACGATGAAAGATGCTTTAGGCGGCAATGCTGAGAACTTTACGTTTTTTATGGATGAAAAGGCTGTAGATGGGAAAGTTTCTACAGGGGAGTACCGGTTCGGGGACAGTACGCTTTTGCTGGCAGGGGAAACTGTTGACGGAGTTATTACACAGTATACGGTAAAGCCCGACAGGAAAGTTTTAATGAATGGCAAAGAGGTGGATTCTTACACGGCAGGGAAGAGACATGCAACAGCCAATGACATTCCCACTATTCCCGGGGAGGGAGATGGTACCTTAACTGTGTTCACGCCGGCCGGTCAGGGTATGATGACAGTTTACTTCCATACAACAGCCATCCTGAGAGTCTGGGATTTTAATACGGATGGAACCAGAAACGGATATGTTGATTCTGACACCGGTATCACACAGTATTCCTTTTTTGTTGCCCCGGGACATACTTATGTCATATCCACAACGGGCAGGACAAATAATATGTTCTATGCAGGATACCGTTATCTTGTGGATGAAAAGATCACAAATCCGATCACGGTTACCAATGTGGATGCTGTGCTGCCTGATACATTGAAGGTTACTGCAGTGGACGCAGATCTCGGTGGGGATCCGATAACGATTTCCGGCGATACCGCAGCGTTAGAGCTTTTAAAGGGGCATACTTACAGGCTTTCAACCAATGACGGCGGAGTGAAGGCGCTTAGCGATGAAAGCGAGACCTTTACGGCAACCGGTAAAAACGTTACCATCTCGCTGCACGGTGTTGCGGATGAGGTCCTTACGGGTAAGATCACAGGTACGGATCCGTCGACGGTTACCGGACTCACGTTTACCAATATGGTGAACGGTGCTGTATATCGGGCTGAGGTATCGGGAAATACCTATACCTGTTCCATGAAGCCGGGTGAGTACAATACCGGTGTGGAAACTTCCAATGGCGGCGTGACGTATGACAGAGTCTCTGTCAGGTCAGGGGGGCGGAATGTAAACGAAGTGTATGTGGAGGTTGCCGGTCCTGCAGCTCCCGCGATCCCGTTCAGGAGCGAGATCCATGTTCCGGGCGATTATGCATCGCTGAATGAAGCATCTGACGCGATCTTCAGAATGGAAGACAGACCGGCGGGGGAGGCAGGAAGAGTAACCATTCATCTGACTGACGACCTGTCCGAACAGGTTGTGATGGCGGCTCCGTATGTTACTTTAAAAGGCAATGGACATACCATTTCCTGGTATTACGGTGTGGGTACCTTGTATTATTCGATTGAGGAGTCTACCGGTTTATACAGCGAACGGCTTGCGAGAGACAAATATTCCTATGCAGAAGGGGACGGCAGGATCTGGGGCAGTGTGTTTATCGTAAGAGGTGATTACTTCTTGGCAGAAGATACAACCTTTAAGAACACTTACAATTATGAGCTGACAGAAGCGGAAAAGGCGGATATCGCAGGGTGTGTACTTGCGGTTGACAGACTGGCCGACGATGCGGATGTTTCTGCGTATAAATTTAAAGAAAGATCCAATGCATTCTATATTGAAGCGGATCATATCGAATGTTATAATTGCAAGATTCTTTCTTCTCAGGATACCTTGGGGAGAAATGGCAGTGAAAACAACAATTATCACGCGTATTTCAGAGATTGTGTGATCGGCGGCAATGTAGACTATATCTGCGGTGAATTTGCAGCGGTTTTTGATCATTGTGAACTCCAGTGGAAGACTTATCCCGATGATGCGGGTAATAATGGCAAGGTCGGTTATATTGCAGCGCCGAAGACAAGCCCGTATGTATTCAGAAATTGCACTGTGACAACCTCCGGAGAGGAAGGGGCGGATCCTGTCGTGGGCTATTATGGCAGAACCTGGGGGAAGGAATCTAAGGCCGCTTTTATCAATACCGAGACAAACGGATACATCAGTGAAGCCGGCTGGGGCGAGATGAGTTCGGGGGAAGCCGATTCAGCGGCGTTTTATGAGTATAACAATACAAATAACGGTGTGGTAATGTATACAACGGGCTGCAGGAATCAGACGGAAGATGCAGTAAAGGACTATATAGATACGGATACGGTTGTTGACACGGTTCTCGGCTCCTGGATGCCGGTTCATTATGTGTAAGACGGTGATTGGATGAGGACGCCCGCAGGTCACAATATGATCGCGGGCGTTTGATGGTGCGCCTGGCGACGCACGTTTCAGATGTTTACAAACAGAGAATCAAAATCGGGTATTGACAAATATTGTCATCTATTGTAATATAAAGTCACTTCCAAAGTGCATATTTGAATCGCTGATTCAATATGAGATCAATGGGCATTTCGCCCAATAATTCCAAGTTTACAAATGATACGGAGCCGAATCGCAAAAGAAAGGACAGAAAGGGGAGAATGTATTGGCGAAAAGAAAATTGAAAAATGTTACGGCGGGGATGATCCAATGGCATCCGGCGTTTGTAACGGGAATTGATCTGGATCTGAGCAAATATCGGAACGGAGTAGTTCATGAAAACGAACATAATCTGAACTCGAAGCCGCTTTCAATTGACGTTCTGATCAGGAAAAAAGTGAATGTGAGGATTGAGGATAATGAGATCGGGAAGATCTTCAGACGATATAATATCGTGGAATATAAGTCGCCCGACGATCACATGGACATTGACACTTATTATAAGGTGAACGGATATGCCTGTCTGTTTAAATCTTATGGTGAATGGGTCGACGCTATCAAAGCCGAGGAGGTGACGATATCCCTGTTCCGTTATGCGAAGCCGCAGAAACTGTTCCAATATTTTAGAAGAAATGGAATGACAGTCTCTAATCCTTATCCTGGGATCTACTATGTGGAAGGGAAAACATTGTTTCCTGTGCAGGTTGTCGTGACAGGGGAACTGGACGTAGACAAGCATATCTGGCTGGTCGCATTGTCAGGAAAACTAACGGAACAGCAGGTGGAAAAGATTCTGGCAAAGGCTTCACAGCTAACGAACGAAAGAGAAAAAAGGCTTGCAGATTCCGTCTTGCAGGTATGTGTTGCAGCAAATAGGAAAATTGTAGAAAAACTGAAAGGAGAAAATCATATGTGTCAGGCATTGGCAGAAATTATGGAGCCGGAGATCAGGCAATGGAAAGCAGAAAGCATGGCTGCGGGCAGAGCTGCGGGCAGAGCGGAGGGCAGAGCGGAAGCTCGGAGCGAATATATTACTATTGTTATAAATATGCTTCGGGATCTTGGGCAGAGTGATGAGGATATTCAAGGGATCATCATAAAAAATTTCAGTCTGCATGAAAATGAAGTAGAAAAGTATATGGCAATTTAGAAGGTACTGAGTAACATAGAGATTCGGGTGCATATCTGGCGTATCACCGTTTATTTCACTTTGAAGAAAAAAAGATACCGAGCGGCGACGTTATGGCGGATATGCCGGAAGTGCTGGAGAATATAGAGCAATATGAAAATGCAGAGGGAGGTGGCTGCAAAATGTGTATAGCGATGGACGGAATCAGGGAAGATGCGGACGGATATATGGTGATCTGATGATCAGATCTGAAGAGAGCAGTGGAGGATGCAGCGTTCCAGCGGAAGCTGTTCCGGGAATTCGGGTTGTGAGTGATTCGGAGTTTGCCTGAAACCTATGGTTTCATGAGGCCGGAGGAGCTGTTACATATGTTTTCAGAAGAGCTATATATCATGGATCGAAATGCGGAGCGTCTCATGGTGACAGAACTGGAGGAGATAGTTGCCGCAAAAGACAGCATCATTGCCGAACAGGCTGCTCTTATCGCGCAGTTAAAGGCAAAGCTGGCCGAACAGGCAAACGAATAAAGCACTCAAAAACAAAAAGGCGGCGTCCCGAAGCAGTATCTCCGGGATGTCGCTTTATTTATGATTCTATAAGCATGATCAAAAGACCGGATTCAGCTCCCGCTTATTAGGTATTGCCAAACCACTTGGTTTGGCAATTTGCCTAAAAATCGGTTTTTGAAAATGTGGAATAGGGAGAAAATGATGCGAATTCGGACAAACCGCTGGATTTTGTTGGAAAAAATTCTACTGTTAAAGCAAATTTATGTTCTCTCGTCCAAAAAGGAGGGTAATATTATGAAACGGAGAATCAAAAAACAAGCGATTGCCATATTGATGACGGTCATGATGGTAGTCGGACTTGTGCCCGCAAATTTTGTGGGTGGCGTATCAAAGGTAAAGGCAGAGGGAAAAGAATGGTTATTCGGAACCAAGAATGTCCCTGAAGAGAGCCAGGTCAAGTATGAAGGTACTACAGGTGAGTATGACGGTCTGACGATTGATGCGACTGCCGGCAAGTTTGATCTCAGTAACAATACGGATTGGGCGCAATTCAATACAGGAGCAAAGGTGAGCTTCGACGTAGCAGGTCCTACAAAGGTGACAGTAAATGGATATAATGCCGGCGGCTATGCCGTAGACGGAACGGCGTGCGATGCGGACGCAAAGACAGACTTTGTTTATTATTACACCGAATCGGCTGCGAAGACTATTGTGATCGAGGCAACGGCAAACACCTATCTTGCCTATATCAAGATAGAAGATTATACTCCCCCTGCAGCGGGTAAAGAATGGTTGTTCGGAACCAAGAATGTCCCTGCGGAAAGCCAGATCAAGTATCAGGGTACTACAGGTGAGTATGATGGTCTGACGATTGATGCGACTGCCGGCAAGTTTGATCTCAGTAACAATACAGACTGGGCGCAATTCAATACAGGAGCAAAGGTGAGCTTTGATGTAGCAGGTCCTACAAAGGTGACGGTAAAAGGATATAGTGCCGGCGGCTACACTGTAGACGGAACGGCGTGCGATGCAGATGCGCAGACGGACTTTGAATATTACTATGATGGTTTAGCTGCAAAGACCATTGTGATCGAGGCAACAGCAAACACCTATTTGGCTTATATTAAGACGGAAGATTATGATCCTCCTGTATCAGGTAATGCTGAGAGCTTTACATTTGTTATGGATGAAAAAGCTGAGGGCGGTGTAGTCAAGACGGGCGAGTACAAGTTCGGGGACAGCACCCTGTTACTGGCAGGTGAAACTGTTGACGGTAAGATCACGCAGTATACTGTAAAAAAGATAAGAAAGTTGTGATGGGCGGCACTGAGGTGGATTCTTACACGGCAGGTAAGAGACATGCAACACCCAATGACATTCCTAAGATTCCCGGGGAAGGCGACGGTACTTTGACTGTGTTCACACCGGCTGGTAAAGGTATGATGACAGTTTACTTCAACTCAACGTCTTTCTTGAGAGTTTGGGACTTTAATACAGACGGAACCCGGAACGGATATGTTGATTCCGATACAGGTATTACCCAGTATTCGTTTGCCGTAGCTCCGGGACATGCTTACGTTATGTCTACGACAAGCAAGACAAATAATATGTTCTATGCAGGCTATGAATATATTGTGGACGAAGAGATCACAAATCCGATCACGGTTACCAATGAAGATGCGACTCTTTCAGATGCATTGAAGCTTACGGTGGAGGATGCAAATCTTGGCGGTACCCCGATAGAGTTTTCTGTTGATACCACATCGCTGAAACTCGCAAAAGGTCATACTTATAAGATTTCATCCAATGACGGTGCAATACAGGCTCTTTGTGGCGAAAGCGATACATTTACGGCAACAGGCGAGACCGTTGCTATTACCCTTCACGGTGTTGCTGATGAGGCCCTTACCGGTAAGATTACGGGTACGGACGCTTCAAACGTTACCTCACTTACGTTTGCGAATATGGTTAACGGCACCACATACGAGGCTGTTATTACGGGAGATTCCTATACCTGTTCCATGAAGCCGGGTGAGTATAATGCCAGTGTTGTAACCACGAACGGAGGCGTTACTTATGACAGAGTTTCCGTTCAGGCAGGCGCTGAAAATGTAGATGAAGTTTTCGTAGAAGTTCCGAATTCTGAAGTTACAACCTATTCTTATGATGAAATTCCTACACTCTCCACGACGGGCAGTGTAGCTGTTGAAACAGGAAAACCGCACTGCGTTGCAGGTGCAGGTGCAACGATTACGATTCCGGTATCTGTCAAGTCAAGAGTTGTTGTGAAAGCTTATTATTTGGCAGACTTTACCATGAATGGCGTACAGAAGACGGTTACGACAAAGGATACATCAGTTATTGATGAACTCTCAGAAGTTGCAGATAGTGATGTAACTCTTGCCTTTAACAGTGTTTCTTATTTGAAGGGAATCGAAATAGTTCCTGTTGTTCCGTTCCAGAGTGAGATCAGTGTTCCTGGTGATTATGATTCGCTGAACTATGCATCCGCTGCTATTCTTAAAATGGATGGCAGGCCGGAGGGAGAAGCGGGAAGAGTAACCATTAATCTGACTGCTGATCAGTTTGAACAGGTTGTGATGTCAGCTCCTTATGTTACCTTGAAGGGTAATGGCCATACTATTTCTTGGTATTACGGTGTAGGTACGAACTATTATTCTATTGAACCTTCTACAGGTCTTTACAGCGAGAGGCTTGCAAGAGACAGGTATTCCTCTGCAGAAGGTAACGGAAATCTGTGGGGTGGCGTATTTATTGTAAAAGGTAATAACTTCATTGCGGAAGATACGACCTTTAAGAACACATACAATTATGAACTGACGGAAGCTGAAAAGACAGATATTGCAGGTATGGGATATGGCAACAGAATGGCTGATGGTGTGAATGTTGCTTCTCGTAATTGCACAGAAAGGTCAAATGCTTTCTACATTGCTGCTGACAACATTGAATGTTATAATTGTAATATTCTTTCCTCTCAGGATGCCTTGGGAAGAAATGGCTCTGCCAATAACAATTACCACACCTATTTCAGAAATTGTGTGATTGGCGGTAACATTGATTATATCTGTGGTGAATTTGCGGCTGCCTTCGATGAATGCGAATTACAGTGGAAAGCGTACCCTAATGAAGCAAGCAATAATGCCAAGATCGGTTATATTGTGGCTCCTAAGACAAGTCCGTATGTATTCAGAAATTGTACGATAACAACCAACGGAGCAGAGGGCACTGACCCTGTTACCGGCTTGTATGGCAGAACCTGGGGGGCTAACTCGAATGCTTCCTTCATCAATACCGAGACAAATGGGCATATTAAGCAGGACGGCTGGGGTGAGATGGGTACAGGAGAGCGTGCTTCAGCAGTATTTAATGAGTATAACAATACCGAAAATGGCGAGGTAATGTATTCAACGGGCTACACGAACAATACCGAGGAAGCAGTAAAGAATTACATTGATACGGACGAGATCAAGGCAACGGACACAGTTCTCGGTTCCTGGGTGCCTGTTCATTATCCTGCGGCAGATGATGATGGCGATGATGACGATGAGGTAGAGTACAGTAATGCGGAAAGCACCACGATTCCTGAAACTGTGCTGACGGATGCGGTCAAAGCGAAAACCGGAGCAACTACTGTAGAAGGCCTGATCAAGTACATCGAAACCACCTTGAAGAATAGCGGTGCTGTTGCTGAGATGGGTACGCCGGACGGCTACAAGACTGTAGATGTGACTGTGTTGTACAAGGAAGGTGAAAACGGTACATGGAAGCCTATCGACGGGGATAAATTCCCTGCTGAAGGGGTGAAAGTTGTACTTTCATATTCTGCGGGAACCGGAAAGACAGGGTACAAATACTCTGTCGCACATCTGATCGTTAACGGATACAATGGTCAGACTCCTGGCGAAATCGAGTTCCTGCCCTATGCTTTGACAGATGATGGCCTGGAAGTGACAATCAAGAGTACATCACCTTTCACCATTGCCTGGAAGAAGATTGTAGACGATGATGATGACGATGACGATGATGATGACAAGGGCAATATCATCACAACGGTTGTAAAGAATGATACTCAGGCCAGCCCGAAGACGTTTGATAGGTCCAAATTTGTGCCGGAAGTTCCGGAAGCAGAACTGGCTAAGTTTGTACAGCGTCAGGAGGTTGAGGACCTGCTCATTACACCGCAGGCGAACAAATTCCCGTTCGGAATCGTGATCGCAGCGCTTTTGGCGATGGTGGCTTTCATCGGCGGCGAAGCAATCTATTTCCGCAGAAAGAAATAAGGTTTAAAACACAATAAGCAGTAATAAGATCCGGCAGAGAGCAAATCTCTGCCGGATCTGTCATTTTGTACTTGACATTCTCTTTAAAATTGTTACAATAAAATCAAAGCATGACAATTTCTAAATATCATATTTTAACAATTCTATGTTTTCAGAAAATCTATGCTTTTAATCCAAATCGTATATTAAAGGCAGAAGAGTTTCGATAACAGAAGAATGTTATAATATGGTCGAAAGAAAAAGCTGAATGAAAGTGTATCGGGC
>DFDT01000215.1 GCA_002368865.1 Lachnospiraceae bacterium UBA3821
TTCATAAAAATAGAAAGAGGTCCCAGAGCACCCTCCCTGGAAAGTCGTGTACTCTGAGACCAGTGGTATAAAACCATGTTTATGGTAACAGAGTATACCTGTTCAGGACAACATATTTTTACCTGACGGCAGGAATATATGTTGGATGCAAGCTGAAATATGAGATGTTCCAGTACGAATTGATGGAGCAGTAAGACGACCGACCTCTGGGGTAGTTTTTTACGTAGGCGGTGGGTAGTTCACCGTGTGAGGAATACCATGAATATGTCAAAAAGAACCAGCGCCGTTGATTCATATTCCATTGGGGAAGTATCGACGCTATTAAGTATCTCGAGGGATATGATTCGCTATTATGAAAAACAAGGAGCGATCCGGGCGAGCAGAGGAGCAGAGAATAACTATCGGAGATACGATTCAATGGAAGTTTTCTGGCTTTTGGAAGCAATGCAGCATAAAAGCTGGGGGATTCCTATCAGTGAAATTTCCGGGATACGCAATCACGAATATACTATTAACACGGAACAATTTCTGGGTGAGGAAGTCAAAAGGATCAGGGCGGATATACAATATCGGGAACTATTGGCGCAGCGGTTGGAACAGCTGCAGATGAATATGCTGCTGAGTACCAAAAACATTGGATGTTTCTGGGTAGAGAGTATCCCTTCTGCATACTATTGCCATCTTGTTACAGGCCGCGGAGACGAGTACGAGCGAATAAATTTGTCAGAAAAGAGCAGTTCTTTTGTTTTTGACGATCAGCATTTGCCTTTCATTGACAGCGGACTTCAAGTCGAAGATGACCGGGTGGAATGGGAAATGGGCATACAGGAGAAATATGTCAGATCTTTGGGACTGGAGATACCCGAAGATTTTACAAAGATCTCCGGAGGTTTATGCCTGTGTACGCACATTGACATTGGTGAAATCGGCAGCTATAACCAGGAGGTCTTTCATGTTTTGCCGGAATACGCCGCTGAACATGGATTTAATGTACCGGACGGGGCCAAGATCAGAGGCGTCATATTGGGAAGAGGGTATGAGAACGGAGAGTTTCGCCGGATCGTGAAGATACATCTTCCAATCTTGTAAGAACCAAAAAAGCAAGAACGAAAAACCTTGGAACTCCTCCAAGGTTTTATGAACACCGTTTGCCCTAGACAGTACCGTTTTTTATATAAAAGAGAAGAGAACAGAGGGATCATCGAGCTGTACGGAAGAATCGGCATCAACAGATTTACCTAAAGTCTCTTCTCTTTTTTGGCATTGACACTGGAATCGTACCATTCGTTATTATTTTCACATAGACAACCACCTTTCCAAAAACACAAGGAGGAAAACGAAAATGATGACGGAACTTTTTACACCTGCCAAAATAGGTAACTGCGAAATCCCCAACAGGCTGATCGTGCCCGCAATGGTCATGAACCTGTGCACAGAAGACGGAATGATCACAGAACGGTATATCAAGTATATCGAAGAGAAAGCCAAAGGCGGCTGGGGCATGATCATCACAGAAGACTATGCAGTAAATGTGAACGCGAAGGGCTATAAGTTCATTCCGGGCCTTTACAACGACGAGCAGATTGAAGGCAACAAAAAGCTCACGGAAGCAGTCCACAAATATGAATCCAAAATCTTTTGCCAGATGTATCATCCCGGACGCCAGTCCAAACATGATGTAAACGGAAACGTACAGCCGGTAGCGCCTTCTGCAATTAAGGACCCCTTCTGCATGGATCTTCCCCGTGAGATCACAGTAGAGGAGATCCACCAGATTGTGAAGGACTTCGGATCCACTGCCAAAAGAGTGAAAGAGGCAGGCTTTGACGGAATTGAGATCCACGCTGCGCACGGCTACCTGATCTCCGAATTCCTCTCTCCTTTCACAAACAAGAGAGTAGATGAGTACGGCGGATGTTTCGAGAACAGGACCCGCATCCTGGATGAGATCTATGCCTGCATCCGCGAGAACGTCGGCAAGGATTTCCCGGTCCAGGTCAGAGTTTCAGCCAACGAGTACCTTCTGGGCGGCCGCACCGAGGCTGATACCTTTGAACTTGTCCGCCATCTGGATGAGCTGGGCGTTGACGCAATCCATGTTTCCAACGGTATGTATGCTTCTCCTGTCATTCGCCAGATCATCGCGCCGATGTACACGGAGCACGCCTTTAATATGAATACTGCGGAAATGGTCAGAAAACTGGTATCCTGCCCTGTCATCGTCACGAACCGCATCAACTCCCCCAAGATGGCTGATACTATTTTGAAGATGGGCAAAGCAGATTTCATCGGCATGGGCCGCGGATCTCTGGCAGATCCTTATCTCCCCGCCAAGGCGAAAGCAGGCCAGTTCGAGAACATCCGCTACTGCATCGGATGTCTCCAGGGCTGTGAAGCAGGCCTTTTGGCCGGAACCTGTGCGACCTGTCTGGTCAACCCTCGTGTCGGCCGCGAGTATGAGAATGCAATGGAAAAGACCGGAAATCCGAAGAAGGTCATGATCATCGGCGGCGGTCCTGCCGGCCTCATCGCAGCGGAGACTGCAGCGAAGATCGGACATAATGTTACCGTATACGAAGCAGGATCATGGCTCGGCGGACAGTTCCGCAGCGCCGCATTCCCGCCCGGAAAAGGCGAGCTCTCCACTTTCGTATCTTCACTGCGCAAGAGTCTCATTGATCTGAAGGTTCCGGTCAATATGGGAGTAGAGGTCACTGAGGAAATGATCCGTGACGAGAAGCCGGATGCAGTCATTGTTGCAACAGGCGCGAAGCCGCTTACACCTCCGATCAAGGGAATGGACGGCAGCAATGTCGTGAATGCGGAAGACGTACTCTTAGGTAAGAAAGATGTCAAGCCCGGTCCGGTCGTCGTCTGCGGCGGCGGCGAAGTTGGCGGAGAGACAGCGCACTTCCTGACCCAGTCCTGCCAGGACATCACACTGATCGAGATGCGCGATGACATCCTGGTCGATATGTTCCCGCTGATGAAGATGCAGCTGATGGAGTACATCAGAGACGCAGGCATCAAAGTATTGACCGGTGCAAAGGTCGCAGAGATCACGGAAGACAGTGTAAGCTACACAGATTCCAAGGGAACTCTCCACAGTGTACCTGCTTCGACTGTAGTATCTGCATTCGGATATAAGGCATACAATCCGCTTGAGGAAGCGGCAAAGAAATACTGCGACAATGTCAAAGTTGTTGGATGTGCTGTAAAAGCCGGCAACGCGCTGGTCGCTGTCAGAGAAGGTTATGAGGCCG